>DATFPH010000408.1:0-24249 GCA_035264905.1 Thermoanaerobaculia bacterium | reverse complement strand
CTCCCGCCCTGCCGGGATGATGGCAGGACACTGACATTGTTGTGCCTGCCCGGCGTGCCGGTGAGGAGTCGACAGCGATGAGGCATCTTCTGTCTTTGAGCCAGTTGGATCCTGGGCAACTGGCGTTTCTCGTGCGACGGTCGGCGGATCTTGCCGCTGGGCATGATCGAGAGAGGAAGCCTCTCACCGGAAAGACTGTGGGCATCTACTTCCGGCGTTCTTCGACGCGGACCCGGACCTCCTTCACCGTCGGAGCGCAGAAGCTGGGCGCGCAGACCGTCGTCTTCGGACCTCAGGACCTGCAGGTGGCGACCGGAGAGACCCTGGAGGATACCGGGCGGGTGCTTTCGAGCTACCTGGAAGCTCTCGTGGTCCGCACCAACGATGTGCAGTCGGAGATGGAAGCCCTCGCCCGTCAGGACAAAATGGCGGTCATCAATGCGATGAGCGCGGAGGAGCACCCCACGCAGGCCGTGGCCGATCTGTCGACCATGCTCGAGGCCCGGGGCACCCTCGATGGAGTCCACCTTCTTTATCTCGGAGAAGGCAACAACAGCTTGTCGGCGCTCGCGTTTGCGTTTGCATTGACCCCTCATTCCCGCCTGACCGCCGTCACGCCGGAGAACTACGGCCTGCCGGAGCCGGTGCTGAGCCGTGCGAGAGACATCGGTCGGGACAACGGCTCGATCATCGAGCAGCACCACGACGTCAACGATCTGCCCAAGAACGTCGACGTGGTCTACGCGACCCGCTGGCAGACCATGGGGACCTCCAAACCCGATCCTGACTGGCGCACCAAATTCCTTCCCTACACCGTGGACTCCCGCATCATGGAGCGAGTCTCGAAGTCCTACGGCACGATCTTCCTGCACGACCTGCCGGCGGTGCGCGGCGACGACGTCACCGACGAGGTGCTCGATGGTCCCCAGAGCCGCGCCTGGCGGCAAGCGCAGCACAAGATGTACGGCGCGATGTCGGTCCTCGAGTGGTGCCTGAGCGAGACCTGACGGAAACCTCGCCGATACGCCGCGGCGGGTGGCCGGGTCACGCGATCCTCGACCGCGCCAGCGACGACACGCGCTACCTCACCCGAAACACCTCGACCGGCTCGCTCACCAGGCAGTCCTTGGGGAGCTGATGGAGCTGATCGCCCTCATGCAGACGCTCCTCGTCCTTGCAAGCCAGGGCATAGATCTTGAAGTACTCTTCCGTGCCTTTGTTCTCTTGGCCGAGATAGACGAGACCGGAGAACGAGCCGTCGCCGCGGACTCCTCGAATGGCAGGTTGGATCCAGGTCATCGGGCTCACCAGCACGGGCTCGACGCCCAGAAACGGAGTCAGGCCATCCGGTACTCGTCCTTCCACCCGGATCTTGTAACAGGCCTTCGGAGCTGCAGGGCAGAGCGGATCATTTTCCTCTCCGATGCGTTGCCTGTCCTGCGGGACGAGGACTTCCGGCGCGGAGCCCTTCTGCTGAAGGCCGCTGTCCTGGGCGGTCGCGGTGGGTGTGCAGGCTCCGAGAAGGCACAGCAGGATGGCACAGAGGCCGTTCAGGAAGGTTCGACTCATTGACAATCTCCTTTCAGATCACGTTCTTTGGCCGCTACGGAGACCGGACCCAACCAATAAACGGGATGGCCCCGGTGGTCTTCGGAGAAGAGCTGGTCGATCTGCTCTTTTCCGACGAGGAAGTCCCGGTCGGACGTGAGCCCGACGTAGACTTGAAAGCTGTCGGGTGCTCCATACTCGACCGGAAGGCGAAGATCCCCACCCGGCTCCGCGGGAGTCGTGAAATCGGGTTGCTGGTGAAAGTAGGTTCCGGCCCTCTCGGCATACAGCACGGCCGTCGCGTAAAAACCAGGCTGGTGGATGCTGACTCTGGCGACTCCCGAACCGACACATAGAGTGTCGCCTGCTTGCGGCTCGAGGATCTCGCCGATCGGGCCGCAGCGGACCAGCGGAAAGTCTCTGAATCCTTCGGCCGTAAGCAACTGCGCCCCTTGGCGATCTCTGCTTCTTATCTTCACCGTCACCTGCACCAAGGAGGACAGCTCGGCCACGGAGATCACGGTCGGCTTGCTGCTGACTTCCTCGCAGTGCAGGCGATCCAGAATGGCACCTGTGAAGAAACCGTTTCGCCTCTCAAGGTCGGGCCAGGCAGGCTTTCCGGGGCCGGTTGCGAGAAGTACCGCATAGCCCCGTCGGCGCGCGAGGGCCCTCTCCACACCGAGCGGTGCGACCGAACGGGAGTCGGACCCGGCCGGCCCAGCCGCCCGCCTCGGCTCGGCGGGGGTGAAAGCCGTCCGGCACGTGTCCTGGATCAGCAGAGTCTGGCCTCCCGACTGAATCTGGGTGATCGCGAAAATCTCCTCCTCCCCGAGAGCGGTGTCTCGTGCATCGAGAGATGAGTCCTGCGCCAGGAAGTATTGATCTCCGTCGAAATACCCGTGCGTGGCAAGGAAGACATACAGGACGCCATCGGAATCCACCAGCTTGGCCTGCTCTTCCAGAGCTGTTGTGATCGCAACCTTCGTCGCCGGCCCCGTGAGCGCATCGGCGTTCATCAGCTCCGCGAGGCGCTCGACGGAGCCTCCGCTCGGCTCACCGGACAGCAGCAGACGCACCCGGCTCACCGGCAAGAGCCTGTGCTCGATGGACAGGGCGTAGGCAAGGTCGATGGCGTCATTGACGGCGTAAAGCACCTCCTTTTCATGGTCCAGATAGCGAAATGTCTCCACGCCGATGAAAACTCCAGCCGACTGCCTGGGCAAAGTCGCTTCGCGTTCCGAGGAGAGCGGAACCTTAGGCTCCGGCCTCTTGGATGCTTCGGTACTGCCTGGTGGTTTTCCGCAGCCGGTCATCCAGCACAACGCCAGGGCGACAGAGAGCCTGTGGATTGTCGGCATTGCGGCACCTAAGGCTCGAGGTGGCTCGTCTTCCTCACCGTGATCGTGACAGGAGGACAGACTGCCGCGGGCATGTCGATGGAATCATAAATTCTGGTCGCCTCGGCCTGGATCAGAGAGGCTCGCAGGATCTGGTGCTCTTTCTCCTCGAACACCGCCACGGCAAGCTCGAAGTATTCGCCGACATTGGCAGGGCTGCCGAGCCGTGCTCTGACTCTCCAGCGGTGGTTCTCGGCATTGACCCGGCCCTCGTCTTGCGGCCACCACTTCCCGAGCGTGTGATGGCTTTCCGGCCGGGCAAAGACCCACAGGTGACTGTCGGGTGGAAGCGCCGCGGTGCCCTGCACGTAGATCGTGAATCCGACCTCCTGCTCGTCGGAGGGCTCGTCGATCCGGATGACGCAGCCGGCAGCGTCATCCGGGGCGGCGGCCTGGGCAGCGATGGCGAGAAGGGCGGCCAGGATGACCAGCAAGATCTTTGGATTCATGAGTGAGCTCTCCTTGTTGGGGCTGGAGGCACGATCAGTTGTTGCTTGTCTTTCGGACAACCCGGAGAACAGGCGGACAGGCCGCATCCGGCATTTCGATCGGAGGGTAGTTACCTGTTTCTCTACCCTTCCGGAGAAAGTCTCGAAGCTGCCGATGCTGCCCGGGAGTGAATACCGCCACAGCCACGTCGAAGTCGTCGCCAACGTCCTGTGGACCGCCGAGGACAGCTCTCACGTTCCATTTCCCGTTCTCGGGGCTCACCCTGCCCTCGTTCTGTGGCCACCACTCATCCGATCCCCGGAAGCTTTCATGGCGTGCAAAGACCCAGACGTGATGGTCTGGCGGGAGCTCCGCGGTGCCCTCCACGTCGACGTGGCTTCCCGCTTCCTGCCCAGGATTCGGCTTGATCACCTGAACGACGCACGGGGTGCCGCTGCTCTGGGCGCAGACCGGTGCGGAAATGGCAAGCAGGAGCAGGAGAGCACTGGGGAATCGTGAGCTCTTGGTATGCATGGATCGGTCCTCCTTCAGTTGGAATGGGTTTGGGCTTGCGCCAGCAGCGGCTGGAGGAGCTGTTCGTAGATCCGTACGCCTTCGGCCCGCTGGCTGGTCTCTTCCAGCTTCCGTGCCCTGGCCACCAGGCCTTGATTCAGGCTCGCGAGCACCTCGTCTGGAAGACTTTGGAACGCCTGTCGATAGAACCAGAAGCTCTTTTCGAGATTGTCCTGACCCCCGACCGCCGCGTAGCTCGCGGCATCCCGGAGCTTCTTCAGGACGTCCGAAGGAACGGGACCGGGAGTCGAAGCCCTCTCAAAGGAGAGGCGCCTGGCACAGGAAGGCAAGGCGAAGTCGACGAACCCGCCTCCTGCCCGAAGCTCCGGTCTTTGCCAGCCATCGCTCCGCTCTGCCACCTCATCGATGACGACGGAGGCTACGTCTGCAAAGTGCTGGTTCTCGCCCGGCCCTGTGCCTTTGCAGTGCAACGCATCCACAATGGCTCCGGTAAACAGACCGTTCCTGGCACTGGGCTGAGCGAATTGCCCGATACTGGCAGCGGAAAAGACCAGATAACCGGGATGTGCGGCAAGAGTTTCGAAGAGCTTTTCCGGCATGGCCGAGCGGCGGTCGGGCTGAGCCCCTGCGCGCATCTCGATCTGCGGCCGGCACGCATCCACGATCAACAACCGGAGGCCGCCCAACCCCGTCTCGGTCGCTTGGAGGAGCTTGTCGGCTGTAACGCCTGTGTGAAATTGGAGGATGGAGTCCTCGGCCATGAGGAGATGCTCTGCACCCAGCGAATACCCGTGGGTCGCTATCGAGACGACGAGGATCCCTCCCCGGCGGACCAGCCTGCTCTGTTCCTGAATCAACGTGTAGATGTCCGCCTGCCGCGCGGTCTCTCGCTTCGCACCTGCCTTGACCAGAGTGTCGAGACGCTCGCGCGAGCCTTCGCCGGGCTCTCCGGCGAGGAGAAGGAGAATCCGATTGGGGGGCAGGAGACCGCGCTCGATCGAAAGCGAGTAGGCGAGATCGATCGCGTCATTGACCGCAAAGCGGACATTCGAGAGGGAGAAGTCATGAGAGAACTTCTCGACTCCGATGAAGACTCCCGCCGACTGCTGGGGTAACGGAATGTCGCGCTCGGTCCTGGGCTGGGCGCTCGCGCAGTGGGCCATGGAGAAAATCAAGAGACCGGCGCAGAGACCGTTCTTCCATGGCACTTGTCGCACTGGGCTGATCATCGCCATATCCCTTCCTGTCAGAAGAAGACACGGTCGCCTTCACAAAGTGTCGAGGTGTTTCACCGGGCTGGCGGCACCGAGGTGAACACTTTGCGCTCCACCGACCAGAGGGCCGGCGTGAGGACCGGCGCGGCCGACCGGTCCGTGCCGCCGGTGATGGAAAGCAGCTCCTCCAAAGGAGTCCCCCCCAAGGGGCCGCGAGGCCGCACACCTTGCCATTCGAGGATCCAGGGATTGGGAATCTGCTCGGCGCTGCTCAGCAGGAAGTAGGTGTCGACTCCGTACGGCGGGGTGACGCGGAACGTCCCCGCGGGAGACAGGGCGACCTCCGCCGCGGCGCCGGGGGAGACGGGAAAGCGGTTTCCCACCGGACCGCTCCTCGGGAAGAGAAGGATGCTGTTGCCGGAGCTGTCGATGACAAAGACGTAGAAGTACCGCGGCTCGATCTGGGCCAGAGGCGGTGTCTGCCGCGCCTGGAGAAAGAGGCTGTAGTCCTCCTGGCCGGTGAGACTGCCGTCCATGACGGGGGCGCCGCCGGCTCTCGGCCGGAGGGCGAGCTCGTAGGGCGAGCCCGCGCCGGGGGGCGTTTCGAGATGCATCCAGGCGTGGATCTTCCGCAGCCGGAGGACGGATTCTCGGAGGCCGGTTGGATCGGCCGGGGGATGCCATCGCGTCCGGACCGGAAGGCCGCTCCGCTCCCGGTCGGCTGCTGCGGCTCCGGGGCGCAGCCAGGCGTACTCGGGCTCTTGGGCGGCGAGCCGGCCGGCCAGGACGTAGTCAGCCTCCTCCGGCCGCTCGGTGGTCACGATCCCGGCTGCGTCGGTCGCGGGCCCCAGGTGGAGCGCGCTCACCAGGGCGGCGGGCGCGGGGAGCTGGACGAACAGGATGGGAGGCTTTTTCCCTGCTGTTTCTTTGATCCGTGCCAGCACGGACGCGGCGTCCGCCGTTCCGAGGGAGGCCACCTGCTGGCCGGTCAGCAGCTCCCAGCTCCGCCCGCGCCAGCGGAGAACGTGGGTCGGGGCCTGCTGGGTCGGGTCGTCACTCCAGCGGACTCCCTGGCGCGGCGCTTCCCGGGCCAGCTCCCGGGCCAGCGTGATGGCGGCGCTCACGTCACCGGCTGTGGCCATCCAGACCCGGAGAGGAGCACCGGGGAGCGCCGTCCATCGGACGATCTCGGCGAGCGCTCCCGGTTGCAGGGGGGCCAGCGCGGTGCGCTCCGGTCCCGGCACGATGCGGCTTTCGCTGCGGCTGAAGTCGTGGACCGCCGTCACCTCGATCCGTACCGCCGGGTTCGGCGGGAGAGCGCGAAGCTGGCTGCCCACGGTGAGGCCGTTGGCCAGGCCCCCCTGAAGAACCACGGTCCCATCGCGTTGGATGCTCTCGACCGCGACCACCGCGCGTCCGGGGCGCTGCCCGGCGCGCTCTCCGAGGAAGGGAGCCCGGCGTGCCTCGGCGATGCCGGCCAGGACGGGCTCCTGATAGCGCTTTTCCGCCTGCAGACGCGCCCTGGCGCGCAGGTAGGTCTCTTCCGCCGGCTCGCCGGACACGGAGTCCCGCAAGGCCCGCACCAGGGCCAGAGAAAAGGCACCGTGCGGCTGTTGCTGCTCATCCCAGGTTTCCCAGGCCAGGTCATGGTCCTGGGCCGCCGAGAGCACCAGGGCACCGCGCTCTTCCGGTGAGGGAGCGGCCGGCGATCCATCGTGCAGAGGGCGGGGATCCGGCTCCACGCTGCGGAAGCGGGCGCCGACGAGGAGGCCCCGCGCGCCGGAGCCGCTGTGGCAGCTGTCGAGCGCGATGGTGAGATGCGCGCGCCGGTCGAGGAGGCGGTTGAACCGCGCGCGCAGCTCCTTGTCCCGGATGTCCAGCGCCCCCCGGAGCGTGTCCGCCGGGACGATGGTTTCGTCTTGCCGGTCCGGCTCGTCGGACCCCGGATTCGTGGCCTGCGAGCCGTGTCCGGAAAAGTAGAAGAAGGCGATGTCCCCCGGGCCGGAGGGCTCGGTCAGATGTTGATCGATGGCCTGGAGAATGGCCTCGCGGGTCGCCGCCTGATCGGTCAGGACGCGAATGTCCTGCGGCGCGAAGCCATAGAGAGCGCGGAGCATCTGCCGCACCGACTGGACGTCGTTGACCGCTCCGCTCAGGTTCGGCACCGAGAGCCGCCCGGGCGGGGCTCCCGGAGGCGCCGGAGGGAGATGGGAGGCCGAATAGTCGTTGATGCCGACGAGGAGGGCGCGGCGCCGGGCGGTGGAGGCCGGCCGGACCTCCGCCGGTCTCTCCTCCTGCGGCGGGTCGAGGGTTGCCGGAGAGTCGTGCGAGTCCGGCCGGGGCTCAGGGCACCGTGCGCTGCAGGCAAGGAGGCTCAGACAGAGGGCGCAACAGATTCTCCGCGACCGCACGAAAAAACTCATCGATGGCTCCTCCTCGAAAAGATCGGTCCTGCGGACCGTTCTGTCCTGGAAGACACGCTGAAGATCGGGAAGTGTCAGCGCACGCCGGCGGGGAGCTGGATCGTATAGGTGGCCAGGAGATGGCGGTGGCCGTTTCGTACGCCGTAGAGCTCGAGCCGGTGCGGAGCTCCGGATTTCAGGAAGGCTCGCGGCGCCCAGATCTCGAAAACGTTGCCCGCGGGCCGGGGCGTCGAGGTGCTCCAGGTCTCCGTTTCGGCGCTCCCAAGCACCTCCACGGTCCGGAGGTGGTATTCGGGGTACGGTGGATGGTCGGCCACGGCCAACGTCAGGAGGAAGGACTCCGCATCTGTGGGGAGGGCCATCGGAGTTTCTTCCGCGCCGCGCGCGCCGTCCGGCAGGAGCAGGTGATGCTCGGGATGGAGGCGAGGCTCGGCGAGCTGACGAGTGAGCGTCTCCATGTCCGTCCGCGCCTGGACCACGAGGAGCCCGAGCACGCCGGCCAGCCCGAGGGCTGCCAGGGTGGACAGGCGCCAGCGGAAGAGGGCGCTTGCGAAGAGCGCGCTCAGGTCGAGCCAGCGCAGCCGTCGGGGCGGCGCCGGTGGCACGAGAGTCGGGGCAGGAGCGGGAACCGGCGGCTCGGCGGCCAGACGCGCCTCGAGCGCCGCCCAATCCTGCTCCAGCACGTCGTCCGGGAGGAAATCGGGATCGCCGGGCCGGATCTCCTCGGGAAAGGGCATCGCCACCGCCCGCGCGAGCGCGGGATAGCAGCAGAGCAGCTCCCGGATGCGAGAGGCCTCCTCCCCCTTGAGCTCGCCGCGAGAGAAAGCGAGGAGCTCGTCGTCCGTGGGTGGATCGCCGAGTCTCTGGCGTCCCTCCGCGAGGAGCTCCCGGTCAGCGGCTTCCCAATCAGTTCTCTTGATCACGGTCACACCTCCGGGCGCCCGTTGGGCCGATCGAATCCTACCGGCTCTTCCCCGAGCTTCGCGCGCAGCAAATTCCTGGCATCGTTGAGACGCCCTTTGACCGCATCCATCGTGATTCCCAGAATCGTCTCGATTTCGCGATACGAGAGGCCGCGACGTCGCAGCTGAAAACACATCCGGGTTTTGGGAGGCAACCCTTCGATGGCCTGCTTCAACTGTTGGGTCCGGCGCCTGCTCTCCTCCCGCTCGATCAACTCGTCCTCCTGGGTGGGGGCAGGCTGACCTGTCCATGGATCGAGGGCCACGGAGTCAGGAAGATAGGGCAACGTATCCAGGGAGACCTCGAGCCTCGACCGCTTCTGGGTCTTGCCCTCTCGGATTGCGTTCAGGGCCACGCGGCGTGCGATCGTCTCGAGATAGGACCATTCGGCTTCGCCCCGATAGCTCTCCATGCCTTTATAGACACGAACGAAAACCTCCTGTGTCAGATCCCGGGCTTCTTCGAGCGGAAAGCCGAGGCGGACGAAGAATCCGACGATATTGCGGGAAAACCGCCGAAAAAGATGCTCCAATTGGGACACCGTCCTGGTTGCGGATCTCGAGTGCTCCGGCAAACCCTCCGGTAAACAGGTTCTCATGGATATGATCCTCCCGAGCCCGGTCAGGACTCGTCGAGCCCTCGTGCATCTCCCCTCCAGGAGGGATAGACACCATGAGTGAGGGTTTGTGTCGGCTCCGGGCACTCCGCGGGAGGTCAGACATGCAGAGGCTCCTCCCTGTCAGATCCTGGGCTGCGGTGGCCGCCCTGGGCGCCCTGCTGGCGACCTGTCAGCCGGAGCATCCCTCGGCGCTTCCGAAACTCCCCCGGGAGGCTTGTCTCGAAAGAAATCTCCGGACCCTCGCCCGCCGGCGCTGGGTCGAGCCCCGCCTGAGCGGCGGTTTCGCCTGGCAGCCGTGCGAGCGCGGCTTGGCCGCCGTTCGAGGTCTGGGCGAGGTGCGCTGCCCGGCCGGACACCTGGCGGACGCGGCGGTGTCTTTCTCGGAGGAGGGCTGCGACTGGGCTGGCCGCGAGCACAGCGAGGCGCTGAGGAGCCTGGTGCGAGCGGAGATCTCCGGCGCGGCGGACGCGGCCCGGCAAGCCGAGGAGGCCATGGAGATGCTGGAATCGCTGACTGCCCGGATGCCTGCGGACTCCCGCCTGCTGAGCGATCTGGCAGCCGCCTATCTCCTGCGAGCCCGCAGGATGGACCAGCCGGCCGACCTGCTGCGCTCCCTCGACGCGGCGCAGCGAGCCGTCGATCGGGGCACGGGCCTGCCGGAGGCGCGCTTCAACCTCGCCCTGGCCCAGGAGGCTCTCCAACTTCCCTCGGAAGCGGTCAGATCCTGGGAGCGGTACCGCGAGCGGGATGCCACGTCGGGCTGGGCCGGCGAGGCGGACGAGCGCCGGAGCACGCTGGAGAGGAGATTGGCGCGCGCCGCGGCGGCCGTCCGGCCCCTCAACCGGCAGATCCTCGCGCAGCGCATCCGGCCTTTTCCCGCGGCCATCCAGCGCTATCTCGAAGAAGAAGCGCTGCCCGGCTGGGCGCGCGAGCGGTCGCAGGGCCGAGTCGTCGAGGCGCAACGGCATCTCGCCGAGATCCAGGCCGTGGCCCGCGAGCTGGCGCAGCGGACCGGCGATCCCTACCTGGACGACGCGGTCCGGCAGGCGGTCCTCGCCGCGGGCTCTGCCGGAGAGCCGCCGCAGCTCCGGGATCTCCTGCAAGGCCATTTGGTCTTCGGCCAGGCCCGCCTCGCCCAGCAGGCCCAGGAATGGGACGCGGCGGAGGACCTCTACCGGCAGGCCGGGAGATCCTTCTCGCGGGCCGGCAGCCCGCTGCGGATCGCGGCGGATCTCGGTCTGACCATCGCTCTCTTCCAGAAGCCAGGGGAGGTCCCGTTGTCGCAGGTGCTCGCCCGGCTGGCGCCCCTGGAGGGGGAGGCGCGGGCGCACGGATACCGGCATCTGCTGGGGCGCATCCTGTGGATCCGCGCGCTCTGCCTTTCTTTCCAGGGCCGTCCGGTGGAAGCGCTCGCGCTCTACGACGAAGCGATCCAGGGCTTCAGCCAGATCGGCGATCGCGAGAACGTCGCCAATCTCCGGGTCCGGAAGGCGGGGCTCTTCCGAGTCCTCGGCGAGAGCGAGCTCGCCTGGCGGGAGGTCTTCCAGGCGTTGCCGGATCTCCCGCGGATCGTCGATCTCCAGTCCCGGCACCACCTCCTCGGCGAAGCGGCGGCGGCGACTCTCGCGCTCGGCCATGCTCGCATCGCTCTCCTGTATCAGGACCAGGCCGTCGCCATGATCGATCAGGCCCTGCGGGATGCCCGCCTGGCGGGGCGGGGCGAGGAGGTCCGGGGATTGCGGCTCAACCTGGCCGTCAGCCTGCGCGCCCGCGGAGCGATCCGCGCCCATGCCGGGCGCTACGGCCTGGCGAAGACCGACGTCGATCAAGCCATGGGGTTGGCGCAGGAGCCTTCCGACGAGAACATCCGCCGCCTGCTCCAGGCGCGGATTCTGGAAGTCCGGGGAATGACGCTCGCGGCATCCGACCCGCGGCGGGCGATCGAATCCCTGACCGAGGCCCTCCAGCTCTCCCCCTCCGACGAATACCGGGCCTTCCGGGCGTCCCTCCATTTTCAGATCGCGTTTGCCCGGCGCACGCTGCGGCAGGACGCCGAGGCCGAGGGGAGCCTGCGGGCCGGGATCGAGGAGCTGCGGACCGAGGAGCGGACGATTCTCGCCGGCCGCCGGCGGGGACAGGGAGAGGAGCTCTGGACGGCCTATTTCTCCCGCCCGCAGGAAGGATACCGGCTGCTGATCCGATTCCTGGCGGATCATGGACGCAAGGACGCGGCGTTCGAGCAGGCGGAGAAGGCACGCGCCTTCGAGCCGCTGGACCTCGTGCTCCGGCTCCCCTTCGCTCCCAAGGCATTCCAGCGGCTGGCCAGGAAGGGCGAGCCGCTGCCGCTCACCGAAATCCAGAAGCACCTGCCGCCGGGCACCGTTCTGATCGAATATTGCGTGCTCGACGATCGACTGGTCATCTGGATCCTCTGGCGCGACGGGCTCGAGCTGTTGATGCGCGCCGTGGACCGCTCCGCTCTCGAGCAGTGGGCCCGCGCGCTCAAGACGAGCGCTCTCCAGCGCAGCGCCCGTGGTTTCGAGAAGGGGCTGGCGCGACCGTATCCCGACCTGATCGACGCGCCGCTTTCGGTGATCGAAACATCTCTCGGCGGACGGGAGAAGATCGAGAGGCTCGTCTTCATTCCGGACGGGCCTCTCCACGGCCTGCCGCTGGCCGCTCTCCGGAATGCGGAGACAGGGCGCTACCTGATCGAAGATTTCCCGGTCGCAGTCGCGCCCAGCGCCACGCTCTACGTCTATTCCCTGCTCCGGGATCGCGAGCTGTCCCCGGAGAAAGCTCCATCCGTCCTCCTGGTGGGGAACCCGGCCTTTCGGAGATCGGAGCTGACGAAGGACCTCGCGCCCCTCGCCCACGCCGCCGAGGAGGTGCGGAGCATTCAGCCGTTCTATCCCGGCGCGGTGGTCCTCACCGGCCGCGAGGCCACGGCCGATCGGTTTTTCGAGCTGGCGGGGAAGAGCACCGTCGTGCATTTCGCGGGTCATGCCGTGGCCAATCCCCGGTTCCCCTTCCGCTCCTTCTTTCCCTTCGCCCCCTCGCCGGGCGACGCGGGGGAGGTCTACGCCGAGGAGCTGTTGAGCCGGCTGGAGCTGCGCAAGACCCGTCTCGTCGTGCTGGCCGCCTGCGACACCGCCGGCGGCCCGCCGGTCGGGCCGGAGGGCCTCGCCGCGCTCGTCCGACCGCTGATCACCGCGGGCGCGCCGGCGGTGATGGGCAGCCTCTGGAAAGTGAACGATCCATTCACCAAGGAGCTCCAGGTGGAGTTTCACCGCCACTACGCCGCGGGAGAGGACGCCGCCAGAGCCCTGCGCAATGCCCAATTGGATTTCCTGAAGAGGGGAGGGGGATACGGCGCGGCGATCTCCTGGGCTCCGTTCCAGGTGATCGGCCATGCCTCTCCGCCCTTTCCCGCAAACCACGCAAGGAGGGATGAGCCATGACCTTCATTCTGCGCATCTTTTTCATGGGACTGGTCGCCTTCGTCCCCAATCGCGACGGAACGGAGCTGACGGTCCTGCTCGTCGAGACCCGGCCGGGGCAGGTCGCCTCGAACGGCTCCGCGATCGCGCTCCATCACCCGATGCTCCTGGCCCGCGCCGCGGAATGCCGGGGAGACTGCGGGACCGCCGCGGGGGTCGATCCCCATCTCCTGTTTCCGGAAGACGGCGCCGCCGCCGCCAGCTATCTGGCCGCGGCTCTCGAGCACGGTGCCGCCTGGAGGCTCGACGGCTCGGATCTGTCGATCGTCGACGCCGGGGCTCGGGAGCATGGACCGCTCGAGATGCAGCTCGGCGACATCGCCGACCTGGGGCGGATCGCTCCGGGCTTCGGTGTCGTGAAGCCGGACCTGCTCGCACCCCGGCCTCCCCAAAACCTGATCGCCGCCCGGTTCCGGCTCCGCTCCGGGAAGGTCAGGCCGTACCGTTTCGTGCGGGAGGACGGCAAGGTCCTGCCCATCGAGTTCAAACCCTTGCAGGGCGGTCCGGTGGCGGTGGGCGCGCCCCGGGCCCTTGCGGACTGGATCGTGGCCGAGATCACGGTGCCCGGTGACTCGATCGAGATCGTGGAGAGCCGGTTCGGCGGCACCGGGAGACGGACGGTCCGCCTCTCCCCCCAGGACGGATTCGTGGAGCTCGCGGTCATGAACATCCCCGATCCCCCGCCAAAAGAGAGCGCCCATGCGGCCCACGCGGCCGACACACACTTCGAGCTCTACTACAACCTGGCCCGGACGCCTCCGCCTGCCGGGCAACGGCCGGTGCCCCACGTCGCCAACGGCCGGGGCGTCCTCCTCCAGGACGAGACGCTGCGCTCCCGGCTTCTCGAAGGGCTCAAGCTGAATGGTCCGAAAGGCTTTTACGAGAGGATCATCTGTCCTGTGGCCCAGCTCTCCACAGGCGAGGCTCCCTGAGCCCGGGAGGCCGCCGCCGGGCGGCGCCGCGATCCGGCTCCAGGAGACCGGAGTTGGCCGGACTGTAACAACTTCTTCCGACGATCGCCCAACTCTTCAACAACTTCTTTGCTGGCACAGGCGCTCGGCCCCATTCCGGGGTGGGACTGCCTGCCGGAAAGGATGAAACCATGAGTCGGAAAAAGCTTCTCCTCAGGAGCTGGACGCTCTGGCTGACGCTTTTGGTGCTCGCGGTCGTCGTATTTCCGCTGGCGGAGTCCCAGGAGCCGGAGCGTGCGGCAGCCCGCATCGTCGGGGGGGCCGAGGTCCATGGGTCGGTGGTCGCCAGCCTGGACCTCGCCGCGTCCCAAGGCAAAGCCGGGGATCTGTATCTGCCGGATATCACGGTCTATCTCAAGAAGATCGAGAACGGCAAGAAGAGCCCGGCGGTCAAGACGCTCCGCAACGGCTTTTATGCCGTGCCGACGCAGCCGGCGGGCCGGTATCAGCTCTGCGTCGAGGCGGCAGGGTATACCCCCTCGTGCGCGACGCAGGTCACGATCGCCGGCCGCACCGTCTATCTTCCGCCGGTCCGGATCACGCCCAAGCGCGGATTCATCGTCGGGCGCGTGCGGATGAAGGACGGGGCCGTCTGCGCCTTCGAGGATCAGGTGTTCGGAGTCCGCATCGATGCTCTGGTGCGTGCCACTCCCGCGGGTGGGGCGAAGGTGCCGGCGGTGCGCGCCAACAATACGGGCCGGTTTCTCCTGCCGGGGGTGCCGCTGGGCGGCGTCAACGTGGTGGCCCGGTGCGAGGGGGCCTCGGCGCAGCAGTCGCTGTCGCTCGCGAGCGGTGTGGCGGTCGCCAACCTCAGTCTCCCCAACGTGGCTCCGGGCGCGGTGACGGTCACGGCGCAATCGGCGGGAAAGGGCGTCCGGCTGGTGGCCCCCGGGACGACGGTCACCGTCGCGGCGGAGGCCCGAGATGATCAGCCTCTCAAGTTTTCCTGGGATGTGAGCGACGGCACGCTGTCGGCGCGCACCGGCCGCTCGGTCGATTGGACCCTCCCGGCGCGGCCCGGAATCTATTCCATTTACGTCCTGGCCCAGGACGGCCAGGGCGGCGTGACCCGTTCCCGCCGCGACATCTCGACGCACAAGGGCGTGTTCTTCACCGGGACCGTGGTCGCCGGCAGCGGCGTCGGCGCGGTCCGCGACGCCGCGGTCGAGGTCAACGGCCAGACGGCGCGTACCAACGCCGCCGGTCTGTTTTCGCTCAGCGTGCCCGGGGATGCCTCCCGCTATGTGCTCACGATCCGCAAGGAGGGTTTCCAGATCCTTTCCAAAGTTTTCGACGCGCCGGTCATCGGCAGGACGTATCGCCTGATCGAAGCGGAGAAGTTCGTCTTCGAAGCCGGGGAGGGCATCCGGATGACCGAGCGGGAAGGCTGCCAGCGGCGGCGCGCCTCGGCCGACCGGCAGGGGAAGGAGGGAAGGCCGCTCGGAGTCTCGCCGTGCGGGGCCGAGGTGATCATTCCGCCGGGCGCGCTGGTCGACGGCCGCGGCAACCCGGTGACCGGCAGGGTGAACGGCTATGTGGCCTCGATCGATCTGCGCGATCCCGAGGGCGGCTTTCCCGGCGAGTACGCGGGTGTGCGCCGGGGCGGCGACGAGGTGGGTCTCAACAGCCTCGGCGCGGTCGACGTGCAGCTGACCGATGCGACCGGCCAGCCGCTCAATCTGGCGTCGGGCAGCACCGCGGTGGTGCGGATCCCGGCCGACCCGCTGCAGCTCGGCATGCCGGGGATGCCTTCCTCGCCCCCGGCCACGGTGCCGATCTGGTTCTATGACCCGCGGAGCGGAATCTGGAAGCAGGAGGGGGAGGCCCAACTCCACGGGAGCTTCTACGAGGCCAAGGTCAAGCACTTCTCGACGATCAATGCCGACCTGGAGTTCACCAACCCCGCCTGTGTGCGGGTGATCACCGACACGGCGCGCTTGCAGCTCCCGTATCAGCTCCGCGTCAGCGTCCCGGCCAATGCACCGGTCAAGGTCAAAACCGAGACGATCGCCGACGCGCTGAGCGTGATCGTGCGGCTGCCTCCGAACACGCCGATCAAGCTGGAGGCGCTCGACAGCCAGGGCCACGTGATCCAGACGGCGACCAAGACGCACAATACCGGCGCGACGAGCAGCCCGGCGTTCCCCCTCTATTCCTATGTCGAATGTACGTCCGAGGTGACGATGACCGTCGACGTGCCGAGCGACGGCGGGCTTCTCGAGTTCGTCGGTCTCAGCACGGCCGCGGAAGCCGACGAGTACTATGCCCGGATCGATCCCGTCGCCACCGCCGGCGGCGGGACGATCGCCAGCTCCGGGACGGCCGTGACCGGCACCGGGACCAGCTTCCTGGCCTTCTTCAAAGCGGGCCACCTCCTCCGGCCGAACGCCGGCGCGCCGCGTCTCATCACCCAGGTGATCTCGAACACCCAGCTCACGGTCGAATCGGCTTTCGCTCCCGACGTTCCAGCCGGGACCGCGTATGAAAAGGTGGGCGCGAAGCCGACACTGGACGACTGGAAGGCGGCCAACGGCTTCGTCGGCCCGCCCGATCAGGACGCGATCTATCTCAACGCGGCGGACCTGGGGTTGGGGCGGTGGATGAACATGAAGAAAAAGGTGAATGGAGACATCGCCTACTACGTGTCCAACTACGGCGTCCCGCCGGCGTTCGGCTCGGCCGACATCGCCGCGCTCGCCAAGCTGAATGGCGATCCGAGCCTCGGGCTGATCGCCACGGTGGCGATGGAGTACACCGCGAAGCCCGGAGATCCGGTCACCAGCCGCTATACGAAGTTCTACGTCTACAACAAAGACGGGAACCGGGTGAACAAGGCGGACCTCGACGGCGTCGGAAACAAATACATTCCGAAGCTCTGCGTGATCTGCCATGCCGGCAACGGAACGCCGAGCGGCGACGCCAAGGGGGACCTCCAGGCGAAGTTCATCCCGTTCGATCCGGAGTCGTTCGGCTATTCCGGGCTCCCCGGCTTCTCGCGGACCGACCAGGAGACGCAGTTCAAGGAGCTCAACCGGGGAGTCCGCGACAACACCAACGTCACCGCCGCGGTGCAGGAGCTGATCAATGGCTGGTACGGCGGCCCGGCGCTGCCGCTGACGACGCACCAGTCGAGCTTCGTGCCTCCTCGTTGGACGGCTCCGGTGGACAAGTCGAGCCTGTACAGCCAGGTGGTCAAGACCTCCTGCCGCTCGTGCCATACCACGCGGGACGATCCCCTGAGCTGGGCCGCGTGGGACGATCCGAACCCGTTCGACGGCTTCAAGGAGTACGGTGGGACGATCTATTACCGCGTGTGCGATTCGCGCGAAATGCCGAACGCGAAAGTCACGTTCCGCAACTTCTGGCTCAGCAGCTCGCCGCATCAGCCCGCGGCGCTCGGCAACGGCGGCCTGGACTCCTGGGCGCCGGCCGATCTGTGTCCCGTGCCGTAGCGTCGACCCCCGCCTCCTCCGTCACCGCGGCGGAGGGGGCTCTGCCGCTCCGGACCTGGACGATTCGTCGTGTTTCCGAAAATCCGAGGTCGGGGGAATACGCGCGCAGACGAGCTGTGTTAGCGGCCTTGCACCCCAAGAGAGGGGCGATCGAGGAAACAAGCGGTACCTCGGTCTGTCATCGTTGCAAGAAGAAGTAGCGCATTGAGGCGGTAGAAGCTCGGCTGCATGGCAGGCGAGAAGTCCTCCTGAAGGCCTGTACTGCACAGCAGTCCCGGTGGTTTTTCCCCGCGGTACCCAAGCTTTGCGAAGTCGGCTGGATGTGAGCGCCTAACACGTGTGCTCCTGGCGGAGGTGTGTCCAGGAAATGAGGCAGGCAGATTTGAGCCGATCGCAGTTCTCCATCGCAGATTCATCCCTCGTCCATCTGCTGCAAGCCCGGGCCGGGGAATCGCCCGATCTCCCGGGGTACACGTTTCTCGGAAATGGCGAGTCGGAGACGGCCCGGCTCACCTATGCGGAGCTCGACGCCCGCGCGCGGGCGCTCGGCGCCTGGCTGCAGCACACCGTCGCTCCCGGGGAGCGGGCCCTCCTCCTTTTTCCGCCCGGTCTGGACTTCGTCGCCGTGTTCTTCGGCTGCCTCTACGCCGGGGTGACCGCGGTCCCCGCGTATCCGCCGGGCGGCCGGGACGTCTCCCGCCTCCGCACGCTCGCGCGCGACGCCGAGCCGCGGGTCGTTCTGACGACGTCGGCGATCCTGGCGCGGATCGAGACCCAGGGCGCCAAGACTGACCTCCCCCCGATGCTCTGGCAGGCCGTGGACGGCCTCGATATCCTCGACATGGGGTGGCAGGACGCGTGGCGGGACCCCGGGGCGGCGGCGGACACCACCGCCTTCCTCCAGTACACCTCCGGCTCGACGGGCGATCCCAAGGGGGTGGTGGTCTCCCACGGCAACCTCCTGCACAACCAGGAGGCGATCCGGACTGCTTTCGGGCAGGGGCCGGAGTCGGTGATCGTCGGCTGGCTCCCGCTCTACCACGACATGGGGCTGATCGGAAACGTGTTGCAGCCGCTCTACGCCGGCGGCCGCTGCGTGCTGATGGCGCCGGCGGCCTTCCTGCAACGGCCGCGGCGGTGGCTGGAGGCGATCTCGCGCTATCGCGCCACCACGAGCGGCGGCCCCAACTTCGCCTACGACCTGTGCGTGACCAAGATCTCTCCCGAGCAGCGGGAGGATCTCGATTTGTCAAGCTGGACGGTGGCGTTCAACGGCGCCGAGCCGGTGCGGGCGGAGACGATCGAGCGCTTCTCCCAGGCGTTCGCGGGGAGCGGCTTCCGCCGCGAAGCGTTCATGCCCTGCTACGGGCTGGCCGAGGCCACGCTCCTGGTGAGCGCGGCGCGGCGCGCGGGAGGGCCGGAGGTGCGCGACTTCAGCGCCCGCGGCCTGGCCGGGAACCGGGCGGAGGAAAGCGCCGGGGACGGCGACGCGGCCCGCATGGTGGGCTCCGGCAGCGCCGCGGCGGGGCAGCGGGTCGCGGTGGTCGATCCGGCCACGCGCGAGGAATGCGCTCCGGGCGCGGTCGGCGAGATCTGGGTGGCGGGCCCCTCCGTGGCCCGAGGGTACTTCCGCCGGCCGGAGGTGACCGCGGAGCTGTTCGCGGCCCGTCTGGAGGGCGGAGAGGGTCCATTCCTGCGCACCGGCGATCTCGGGTTCGTGCGCGACGGCGAGCTGTTCGTCACCGGCCGCCTCAAGGACCTGGTGATCCTCCGCGGCCGCAACCTCTATCCGCAGGACGTGGAGCGGACGGTGGAGCGCAGCCATCCGGCCCTGCGCCCGGGCTGCGGCGCCGCGTTCTCGATCGACGCGGAGGGGGAGGAGCGCCTCGTCGTCGTCCAGGAGCTCGAGCGGGGCCGGCGGGACGAGGTGGAGGCCGCCCTGGAGGCGATCCGCCGCGCCGTGGCCGAGGAGCACGAGGCGGCGCTCTACGACGTGGTCCTGCTGAGCGTCGGCCGGCTCCCCAAGACGACCAGCGGCAAGATCCAGCGGCGGGCCTGCCGCGCCGGCTATCTGGCCGGCGACCTCGCCGGAGTCGTGGCCACCGCCCGCGCTCTGGCGGACCGCGAGGCGCCCGGCGAGGCCGGCGCGGTTGGGGCTGCGGCCGGACGCGAGGAGCTGCTGCGCCGGGAGCCGGCGGAGCGCCGCGCCGCGCTGCTGCGCGAGCTGCGCGCCGAGGTGGCGCGGCTCCTCAAGATCGCTCCCGAGCGGGTCGACATCGACCTGCCTCTCCCGTCGCTCGGCTTCGATTCGCTGGCGGCGATCGAGCTGGCCGGCGGCCTCGCCGAGCGCCTGGGCGTCGCGCTCGATCTCTCCGAGCTCTTGGCGGGCACCAGCCTGGCCGGGCTCGTGGACGCGGTGCTGGCGGCCCTGGCAGAGGAGCCCGCCCGCGACGCCGCGCCTGCGCTCACGGCGGGCGGACCGGTCGCCGAGCTTCCGCTCTCCTACAGCCAGCGGGCGCTCTGGTTCCTGGAGCGCCTGGCCCCGACCGGCGGGGCCTATCACATCGTGGTGGCGGCCCGCGTCCTGGCTCCGCTCGATGGCGAGGCGCTGCGCCGGTCCCTCGTCGCGTTGACCGAGCGCCATCCCGCCCTCCGCGCCACGTTCGCCGAGGGTCCGGACGGCCCGCTCCAGCGCATTCGTCCGGAGGGGGCGGAGGTGGAGGTGGACCTCCTCACCCTGGAGGCGGACGAGGGCGAGCCTCTCCAGGCTCTTCTGGAGCAGGAGTCCTACCGGCCGTTCGATCTCGCGGCGGGTCCTCTTCTGCGGGCGCGGCGGATCGCGTCCGGAGCGGAGGAGGTCCTGCTCCTGGTGGCCCACCATCTCGTGGCGGACTTCTGGTCGCTGGCGGTCCTCGCCGGCGAGCTGGGGCGGCACTACGCGGCCGAGACGGGCGGCGCGCCCGTGCGCCTGGAGCCGCTGCCGCTCCTCTACAGCGACTACGTGCGCTGGCAGGAGGAGCAGTTGGCGGGCCGCGAGGGGGAGCGCCTGTGGAGCTTCTGGAGCCGCGCCCTGGGCGGCGCGCTGCCCGACCTGAGCCTGCCGGCGGACCGGCCGCGGCCGCCCCTCCAGACCTATCGCGGCGCTTCGCGCGGGCTGTGGCTGCCGCCGGAGCTCGCCGGCGCGGTCCGCCGCCTCGCCCGCGAGCGGGGCGCCACTCTCTACGGCACGCTGCTCGCCTCCTACTTCGCCCTGCTGCACCGCTACAGCGGGCAGGAGGACCTGATCGTCGGCTCGCCCACGGCGGGCCGCGGCGCGCCGGCGCTGGCCGGCCTGGTGGGCTATTTCGTCAACCCGGTCGCGGTGCGCGGCGCGGTCTCCGGAGAAGCGCCGTTCGGCGAGCTGCTGGAGCGCGTGCGCGACACGGTGGGGGAGGTCCTGGACCACCAGGCCTATCCGCTCGCCCTGCTCGCCGAGCGCCTGCAACCGGTGCGCGATCCGAGCCGGTCGCCGTTCTTCCAGGTGATGTTCGTGCTGCAGCGGTCGCCCCGCGGCGGCGAGGAGCTGGGCGCGTTTGCCCTCCACGAGCCGGGCGTCCGCCTGGAGCTCGGCGGCATCGCGCTGGAGCCGCTGCGGATGGAGCGGCGCCGCGTGCAGTTCGACCTCACGCTGATCGCGGCCGAGGTCGGCGAGGCGCTCGGCCTGGCGCTGGAGCACAACGCCGACCTCTTCGACGGCGTCACGGCCGAGCGGATGCTCGGACATCTCCGCCGGCTGCTGGAGGGCGCGACGGCTGCGCCGGGCCTGCCGGTCGCCGACCTGCCGCTGCTCACCGCGCCCGAGCTGGACCAGGTGCGGCTGGCCTGGAACGACACAGCGACCAGTTATCCGGAAGACGTCTTGATCCACCGGCTCATCGAAGCGCAGGTGGACCGCTCGCCCGAGGCCGTGGCTGTCTCCTTCGAGGGCGAGAGCCTCACCTACGCGGAGCTGGAGCGCCGGTCCAACCGGCTCGCCCGGCACCTCATCGCCCTGGGCGTGGGGCCCGACGCCAAGGTGGGGGTCTGCCTGGAGCGCGGTCTCGATCTGGTCGTGAGCCTGCTCGCCGCGCTCAAGGCCGGCGGCGCGTACGTGCCGCTGGAGCCCACCGATCCGGCGGAGCGCCTGGCCGGCTCCCTGGAGGATGCGCGGGTGGAGGTGGTGCTCAGCGAGGAGCGGCACGCCGGCCGCCTGCCGGACGGCGCCGCGCGGATCGTCCTCCTCGACCGCGAGCGCGAGGCGATCGCCCGCCGCAGCCCGGCGCGGCCGGACGTGCGGCTCGCGCCGGACAGCCTCGCCTACACCCTGTTCACCTCGGGCTCGACCGGCCGGCCCAAGGGGGCGATGAACACCCACCGGGGCATCGCCAACCGGCTGCTCTGGATGCAGGAGGCCTACGGCCTGACGCCGGACGACCGGGTGCTCCAGAAGACGCCGTTCACCTTCGACGTCTCGGTGTGGGAATTCTTCTGGCCGCTCCTGACCGGCGCCCGCCTGGTGGTGGCCCGTCCCGGCGGCCACCGCGACAGCGCCTACCTCGCCCGCGTCATCGCCGAGGCCGGGGTGACCACGGTGCACTTCGTCCCCTCGGTCCTCGGGGTCTTCCTGGAGGAGCCGGAGGTGGCGGCCTGCGCGTCGCTGCGGCGGGTGATCTGCAGTGGCGAGGCGCTGACTCCGGAGCTGGTGCGGCGCGCGCTCGTCCGTCTGGGCGCCGAGCTGCACAACCTGTACGGACCGACCGAGGCGGCGGTCGACGTCACGGCGTGGGCCTGCCCGCGCGACGGCGCGGCCGGGCTGCGCACGATCCCCATCGGCCGGCCGATCTCCAACACGCAGATCTATCTGCTCGACCGCCGGTTCCGCCCGGTGCCCGCCGGGGTGCCGGGAGAGCTCTACATCGGCGGCGTCCAGCTGGCGCGCGGCTATGCCGGTCGGCCCGACCTGACGGCGGAGCGGTTCGTACCCGATCCGATGGGGACGGAGCCGGGGGCGCGGCTCTACCGCACGGGCGACCTCGCCCGCTTCCTGGCGGACGGCGAGATCGAGTACCTGGGCCGCTCCGACCACCAGGTCAAGATCCGCGGCGTGCGCATCGAGCTCGGCGAGATCGAGGCGGCGCTGGCACTCGATCCGCGGGTCCGCGGGGCCGCCGTGGTCGTGCGCAATGATCTCGAGCGGGGATTGGTGGCCTACGTGGCCGCGGCTCCCAACGACCGGCCAGCGCCCGAGGAGCTGCGCGAGTACCTGCGCAGGCGGCTGCCCGAGGTAATGATCCCTGCGGACTGGATCGTCCTCGACGCCCTGCCGCTGACCTCCAGCGGCAAGGTCGACCGGAAGGCCCTGCCGGCGCCGGACCGCGCGGTCCGGCCGAAGCGCGCGTTCGCGGCGCCGCGCACGCCCACCGAGGAGCTCCTCGCCGGGATCTGGTCCCGGCTCACCGGCCGCGGACCGATCAGTGCGGACGACGACTTTTTCGCGCTCGGCGGACACTCGCTGCTCGCCACCCGGGCGATGTCGCGGGTGCGCGACCTGTGGGGGATCGAGCTGCCGGTGCACGTGCTGTTCGAGAGTCCGACGCTGGCCGGCCTGGCGCGGCGGATCGACGAGGCGGCGGGCGCCGGGCGGCGGCCGATGGCGCCGGCCCTGGAGCCGGTGCCCCGCGACCGCGAGCTGCCGCTGTCGTTCGCCCAGCAGCGCCTCTGGTTCCTCGACCGGCGGGAGCCGGGGAGCGCGGCCTACAACGTCCCGGGCGCGGTGCGCCTCTGCGGGCGCCTCGATCCGGCCGCCCTGGCGGCGAGCTGGAGCGCTCTGGTGGGCCGTCACGAGGCGCTGCGCACGGTCTTCCCGGACCGCGACGGCCGCCCCTGGCAGCGCATCCTGCCGCCCGCCGCCCAGCCGCTGCCGCTGGTCGATCTCGGCGCTCTGCCGCCGGCGCCGCGCGCGGAGGAGCTGGAGCGGCTCGCCCGCGCCGAGGCCCGCCGGCCGTTCGATCTGGAGGCGGGGCCGCTGGTGCGCACGCTCCTCGTCCGCTGCGTCGCCGAGGAGCACGTCAACCTGGTGAGCATGCACCACGTCGCGGCCGACGGCTGGGCCCTGGGAGTCGCGGTGCGCGACCTGGCGGCGCTCTACGCGGCGTGCGTCGCGGGCGCGCCGCCGCTCCTCCCCGAGCTGCCGGTGCAGGTCGCCGACTTCGCGGTGTGGCAGCGCCGCTGGCTGGAAGGGGGCGCGCTGGAGGCGCAGGCCGCGTACTGGCGGCAGCGGCTCACTCCCGCGCCCGAGCCGTTGCAGCTCCCCACGGACCGGCCACGCCCGGCGCTGCCCGGCTCCCGCGGCGGCCGGTGGGACGTGGAGATCGAGGCGCCGCTGCGCGAGGCGCTCGCCGACCTCGGCCGGCGCGAGGGCGGGACGCTCTTCATGACGCTCCTCGCCGGCTTCCAGGCGCTCCTCGGGCGCGCCGCGCGGCAGGACGACGTGGCGGTGGGCGCGCCGGTCGCCAACCGCACCCGCTCGGAGATCGAGGGGCTGATCGGCTGCTTCGTCAACACGCTGGTCCTCCGCGCCGACCTGGGCGGCGGGCCGACGTTCCGCGAGCTTCTCGTGCAAGTGCGCACGGCGACCCTGGAGGCCTACGCGCACCAGGACATCCCGTTCGAGCGCCTGGTCGACGAGCTGCGCCTCGACCGCGGCCAGGGGGAGACGCCGCTGTTCCGCGCGATGCTCGCGCTCCAGGACGAGGCGCTCCCCGAGGTGGAGCTCCCCGGGCTCACCCTGGAGCCGGTCGAGGTCGACAGCGGAGCTACGAAGCTCGACCTCGTCCTCCGCCTGACCGCCGCTGCCGGCCGTTCCGGCGGGCTTGCGGGCGGCTTCCAGTACGCCGCCGAGCTGTTCGACCGGCCGACCATCGGCCGCCTCGCCGGACATCTGCGGGCGCTGCTCGCGGCGGCCGCGGCCGACCCCGGGCTCCGCGTGCAGGAGCTGCCGCTCCTCGACGAAGCCGAGCGGCAGCAGCTCCTGGTCGAGTGGTGTGACACCGGGCGAGGCTTCGACTTCGACTGCGTCCACCGCCTCGTCGAGGCGCAGGTCGGGCGCACGCCCAATGCGATCGCGGCGGTCTTCGACGGCGACGCGTGGACCTACCGCGAGCTCGACGCGCGGGCCGACC
>DATFPH010000407.1:0-2722 GCA_035264905.1 Thermoanaerobaculia bacterium | reverse complement strand
CAAGGGGGTCGAGGTGCGCCACCGCGGCGTGCTGCGGCTCCTCTGCGGCACGGACTTCGCGGACTTCTCCGGCGAGCGCACCCTGCTCCAGCTCTCGCCGATCGCCTTCGACGCCTCCACCGTGGAGATCTGGGGCGCGCTGCTGCACGGCGGCCGCTGCGTTCTGCTGCCGCAGCGGGTGCCCTCGGTGGCCGAGCTGGGCCGGGTGGTGCGCGAGGCGGGGGTCGACACCCTGCCGCTCACCACCTCGCTCTACAACGCGGTGATCGACGAGGCGCCCGAGGTGCTGGCCGGCGTGGCGCAGCTCCTGGTCGGCGGCGAGGCGCTCTCGGTCCACCACGTGCGCAAGGGGCTCGACCTCCTGCCCTCCGTCCGCTTCGTCGCCTGCTACGGCCCCACCGAGAGCACCACGTTCACCTGCTGCTACCAGGTGCCGCGCGACCTCGATCCGGCGGCGCGCTCCATCCTCCTCGGCCGGCCGATCGGGAACACCCGCGTCTACCTGCTCGACCGCCACCTGGAGCCGGTGCCGACCGGCACCTGGGGGGAGCTGTGCATCGGCGGCGCGGGCCTCGCCCGCGG
The DNA here is from genome assembly GCA_035264905.1 of Thermoanaerobaculia bacterium. Lineage (GTDB taxonomy): Bacteria > Acidobacteriota > Thermoanaerobaculia > Multivoradales > UBA5704 > UBA5704. The sequence continues at coordinate 2,140 of DATFPH010000407.1, read as the reverse complement.
CTATCTCAAGCGGCCGGAGCTGACCGCGGAGAAATTCATCCCCGATCCCTTCGCCGGCGAGCCGGGCGAGCGGCTCTACCGCACCGGCGACCTGGCCCGCCACCTGCCCGGCGGCCTGATCGAGTTCGGCGGCCGGGTCGACGACCAGGTGAAGATCCGTGGCTTCCGCATCGAGCCCGGGGAGATCGAGGCGGCTCTCCTGCGGCATGCGGAGGTCAAGGAGGCGGCCGTCCTGGTGCGCGAGGACGTGCCGGGGAGCAAGCGGCTCGTCGCCTATCTGGTGTCGGTCGCCGGGGCATCGCTCGACGCACGGGAGGTGCGCGGCTTCCTCGCCGCCAGCCTGCCGGAGCACATGGTGCCCACCGCGTTCCAAGTTCTCGAAGCCCTGCCGCTGACCCCGTCCGGCAAGGTCGACCGCCACGCTCTGCCCGCGCCCGAGCGGGCCGCCGCGGAGCGGGCGGACCGGGTCGCGCCGCGGAGCGAGGCGGAGCGCGCGCTGGCGGCGATCTGGGAGCAGCTCCTCGGGCTCCAGGAGATCGGCGTGCACGACAACTTCCTGGAGCTCGGCGGCGATTCGATCCTGAGCATCCAGGTGGTGGCACGGGCGAGCCAGGCGGGCCTGCGCCTGACCCCGCAGCAGCTCTTCCTTCACCCGACCCTCGCCGAGCTGGCCGCGGTCGTCGGCACCGCGCCCGCGACCGCCGCCGAGCAGGGGCTGGTGGCCGGCGAGGCTCCGCTCACCCCGGTCCAGGCCTGGTTCCTCGAGCGGGTGCGCACCGCGCCGCACCACTGGAACCAGTCGCTCCTCCTGCGCTCGCGCCAGCCGCTCGCGCCGCGCGCCTTGGCGCGGAGCGTCGACCGCCTGCTGGCCCACCACGATGCCCTCCGCCTCCGCTTCACCCGCGACGGCGAGGGGTGGACGCAGACGGTCGCGGGCCTCGCGGGGGCGCCGGTCTTCGTGGTCGCCGACCTCGCGGCCCTGCCCGCGGCGCGCCGGTCCGAAGCCGTGACCGAGGCCGCGGCGGCCGCCCAGGCGAGCCTCGACCTCGCGGCCGGGCCGCTGCTGCGGGCGCTCCTCTTCGCCCTGGGCGCGGAGGCGGAGAGCCGGCTCCTCCTCGCCATCCACCACCTGGCCGTGGACGGGGTCTCCTGGCGCGTGCTGCTGGAGGATCTGCAGACGGCGTACGCCCAGGCGCTGCGCGGCGCGGCGATCGCCCTGCCGGCGAAGACGACCTCGTTCCGGCAGTGGGCCGCGCGGCTCGCGGAGCACGCCCGCTCCGCGGCGGTGCGCCGCGAGCTCTCCTGGTGGCTCGACCAGCCGTGGTCCGCGGTGGCGCCGCTGCCGGTCGATCACCCCGGCTGCGCGAGCACCGAGGGCTCGGCGCGCCAGGTGTCGACCGCCCTCACGCCGGCCGAGACCCGCGCCCTGCTCCAGGACGTGCCGGCCGCCTACCGCACCCGGATCAACGACGTGCTGCTCGCGGCCCTGGTCCGCGCGTTCGCCGTCTGGACCGGGGAGCGCACCCTGCTGATCGACATGGAGGGGCACGGCCGCGACGCCTTTGCCGAGGGGCTCGACGTATCGCGCACCGTCGGCTGGTTCACCGCGATCTACCCCGTGCTCCTCACCACCGCCGGCCCCGCCGGCCCGGGGGACGACCTGAAGGCGGCGAAGGAGACGCTGCGCCGCGTCCCCGCCCAGGGGCTCGGCTACGGCCTGCTGCGCTTCCTCGCCGGCGATCCGGAGGTGGAGGAGCGGCTGCGCGCCCTGCCGCGCGCCGAGGTCCTGTTCAACTACCTCGGCCAGCTCGACCAGGTGCTGCCGGCGGAGTCGCCCTTCCAGCCCGCGCCCGAGCCGCCCGGCCCGCCGTGCGACCCGCGGGAGCGGCGCGGGCACCTGCTGGAGATCAACAGCCTGGTGGCGGACGGCTGCCTGCGGGTCGACTGGACCTACGGCGCCGGACTCCACGAGCGCGCCACCGTCGAGGCGCTCGCCGCGGCGTTCCTCGCCGAGCTGCGCGGCCTGATCGCGTGCTGCCTGGCGCCGGGAGCCGGCGGCTGCACGCCGTCCGACTTCCCGCTCGCCGGCCTGGGGCAGGCGGAGCTCGACCGCATCGCGCGGGAGCCGCTGCGGGTCGAG
>DATFPH010000406.1:0-48510 GCA_035264905.1 Thermoanaerobaculia bacterium | reverse complement strand
CGCCGAGATCCCGGAACTTGCGCCACTCTGGATCCCCTTCTACCACACTCATGCCGTAGCCGATGTCCGCCAGAAGAAGCACGTCGAGCGCTACGTGACCCAGGAAGACCTGCGGGTGCCCGGTCATCCGGAACCGTTCCGGATTCGTCCGGATCTCGTTTTTGCCCTGGCCCAGGGATCGGCGTGGCGCCTCTACTTCCTGGAGGCAGATCGCGGTTCGGAGAGCGTCCAAGAGATTGCCATGAAGCAGAAGGGTTATCACTACTTCCAGAACGCTCCCGATCCGCAGAACCCCGCTCATAGACTGTGGCAGCGTTACGGACCGGTGCGGGATTTTCGGGTGCTCTTTGTGACCACCAGCACGCGCAGAGTGGAAACGCTCCGGAGGCAGCTCGAGGAGGTGCCCGGCTTCGGTGTCATGGCCTTTGCGACCGCCCCGGAGGTCGAACGTCGCAATGTCCTCTTTGAGCCCATATGGAGCACCAAGAGCGGCGTGAAGGCTCTTTTACGCACCGGGGGAATTGGATGAAGGCTTCGCGGCGCGCTTGCGAATGGAAATTCTTGGATCATGGAGCGCCTTACGCTCCCGCTCCTTCTGAAAGGCGAGCACATCGGACTCAAAGAAGATTCTCCTATTTGAAACCATCTGAGATCGAAGTTTCCCAGAAATGACCAGTTCATGAACATATTGCGGCGAGACGTCGAGTATTTGAGCGACATCACCAACGCCGAGTAATCGTGATGAGCATTCCATCTTTGGAATTCTATGATGTAACTTTTCTAAAAAATAGTTGATGTACAACAAGTATTTTGCTATTCTCAGAACACCTTTCCCCTGAATCTATGGCCTCTCGAATCTTCGACTTCCCGACTGAGAAGCTGGAAGTCTATCTGGCGCTACGCCGCAAGGTGATCACCGAGTTCTGGGAGCAGCCGGACGTGGCCGATGCCACTCTCAGCGATCTCCTGAGCAATGTTCTCATTGCGATTGACGAAGCCTTTCTCGATGAGGAGTGTGCGGGAAATGAAGGATGAGAGCTTCAGTCCTCAAATGGCCAATCTCCTTCCTCTGGCCCGGAATCTTCCTGAGAAATCGCTGGAGGCGCCGGAGAATGGGCACTCTCGGGCATTGTCTCCGGATACGTAGCACCTGAAAGGCGCCGCCGCTGAGCCTCCATCAGGGTCTGAGGAAGGTCTTCCACAAGGCAGCTATAGTGCTCGTCTTCGACAAAGGGCGTTTCGACGAGGATAGTGCGGAGCGCTCCAGTGGAGACGAAGCACTGCTGGCGCGGGAGCGTTTGGAGCTTGTTGACGAGGAGTTCGCGCTCTCCCTCCAGAGTGTAGTAAATGAGCTTCTCTGAGATCGAAAACGCTTTGCCCGAACTCTCGGAGCTGCCAACGGTCTCTCCTTCGGTGACGTCGCAATGCTCCGATCCCCCAACCGTCTCCGTCGTGGAGACCGCCTCCTGGAAAGCCTCCGAATAGGTACGGGAAATCTGCTCCAGGACGCTCATGCTCTGAGCGAAGCTCTGCTCCCAGTTCTCCGAGAGCGTGTCTGAAGCGGTCTCCGTTTCGCCAAAACTCAGTTCCGAGGCGAGGCTCCGGCTTTGACCAAGAGAAGCGGAGGTACTCTCCTGACGGCTTCCGCCGCGTCCAATACTCTGCCCCTCGCCAAAAGAGACCCCCTGATCCCGCTTTTTCCCCCGAGTCGAAGTCGTTCCCCAGTTCTCTTCCAGACTTCGGCTGATGCCCTGAAGCCGCGAGATGGCACGACTGTATTCCTCTCCGCTCGCTTTGGCGGTATTTTCCATCGCACCGGTCGAGCTACTGTCGGTCATCCGCGCTCTGCCGTCGTCGTAATAGCCAAGACTTCCGCTCGAACCCCGCTCAAGGCTCGTCCCCTGGCTCGATGTGAGCTGCGTGCTCCGGCAGTTTGTATCGCTTTCCCCGCGCTGCTCGCTTTCGGATTGACTGCGGCCAAAGCCCCGCTGGACGGCAAAGCTCTCGTTCTCGCCGACGGTCAACTGAAATCCGCGCCGGAGGTCGCGCAACTGTGACCAGTTCTCGCCAATCGCCACGCTGATGCCGTGCTGAACGCTGTAGGCTTCGGTGACGCCCGAGGACTCCGACCGGCTGATCGCCCGCGCCAAACCCGCGGCGCGAGAATTCCCGAATCCTTCGGTGAGCGTCTGGCCGATATTGGTCCCGAAGGTCCGGCCGATGCCCATGGTCTTGGTCTGTGCCAAGGTGCGCGACTGCGCCCGCGACCAGGAGCGCGCCGTCCCCCTCGTCACTTGGAAGGAGAAGACAAGGCTCCGGCTGCGCTCTTCCGACCACGAATGTGCGCGCTCCTCATACGCGAAGTTCGGCTTTCGCTGGCTCAGCTCGAAGAGTTCTTTGCTCATGATTTCGGCATCGGGTCGGTCCAGGCGAAAGAGCGCCTTGATCTGCGAGTTCGCCTTGATTGTCTGGAGGAGCGCCTGTCCTTCCGCCGTATGGAAGGGCGGCTGAGACTGCGACTGATGCGCATTGATGAGGCGCAATCCAAATTGGCGCAGATTCGTCACGGCATCGGCGAATTCCTGGTCGACGAACTGATGGAACTCGTCCATGTAGACGTAGTAGGCTCGGCTCCGCTCTGCCGGTGGACGCCGGTAGGCCGAGCGCTGCAACTTGGTCGCCAGGAACTTCCCGAGGAGCGCCATTCCGGTCAGGTTTTCGCCGAGCGGCAGATGGCAGATGAGACTCCTTCCCTCCCGTAGCAGGTCCGGAATATGGAGGGTGCTCCGCCCGGTCTCGAAGAAACGCCGGACGAGCGAGTCCCCGATGAGGTACTGGAGAACGTTGACGCTGGAGTTCCGAAAATCGCGCTGCTCGCTTCTCGTGGCTTCCGCGAAGTCACGCCAGAAATCACGTGCCCACTCGTTCGCCGGGGTGTCCGGAATGGCCTCGACCAGCCGGAGGCGCTCCTCGTCACTCAGCACGAAGATGAGCTTGCCGGCACAGCGCAGATTGAGCGGATAAGCCCACCTCTCCGGCAGACGCGGCCGAGCGCCCTCCGGAAGGCGGTTCAGTTCCGCGAGCACCCAGAAGGCATTTCGGAGGACGTTGCGGAGGCGGCGCTGCTCTTCGAGTGTGCCCGGAAAGAGCCGTTCGATTGCTTTCAGGAGGTCGTCGACCTGCTCCTCGGTGCTCTCCGCCCCCTGCGGCTCTAGCGGATTCAGGCGTACCGGGTTTTCCGGGTCGGCGACATCGAGGAAGAGGTACTGCTCGGCGAAATCTCCGCGCGCGTGCCCACGGTCCTCGGCCCGCTCAATGCAATAGGCCACATATTCCCGCGCCTTGCGGTAGAGATAGCCGGTCGGATCGATCAGGCAGAACGGGTGTCCTTTCCGGATGTCCTGGAGGAGGAGATTTTCGAGGAAACGGCTCTTTCCCGTACCGGAGACGCCGCAGATGTAGGTATGCACCTCCCGGTCTCTTTCCTCCAGGTACACCGCCTCACCGCTCCCGCAGGCATAGCCGGCGAGCACCGCATGATCGATCTCGGCACGTCGCTGCGACAAATACTCGAAGCGATGAAGCGTCACTCCGCGCCTCCGCTCCCCCACTCCCTTCTGCGGAAGGGGATGAGCCACTCCTCGACCAGGTCCGCGGAGAAGCCGCACGCTTCGGCCGCTCTCAGCAGCTCTTCCTCGGAGATCTCGGCGCGTCCAAAGGCGTTGATGGCCGCAATCGCCCGCCGTCCTTCCTCGTGGAAGTACAGGGCCTCAAACTCGTCATTCTTGAGCAATGCTTCGAGGGTGAGGAAGAAATAGTGGTCGCTCTCCCGCCCCTGGTGCCAGACTCCTGCCTCCAAATCCCTGCGCAGGAGGCGCCAGCTTTCGGCCATGAGGTATCCATGAATGGGATCGTATTCGAAGCTTCCGCCCTGACGGGCGCGGGTGCTCTCCCACTCCCGGATACTGCGTACTTTCAGGAGAATCTCTGCACGGTCCTCCTCCCGGCGCCGAAGGCGGCGGTGTTCCGAGCCTTCGAGGTCGGCGAGGCGCTCTTCGAGCTCCCGGATATGCTGCTCGCACTCGGCCTTCTCGCTGCGGAGGGCGCTCAGATCGCTGCGCTGCTCCTCTTGGATAATCCGCTCGTCCGCCAGCTTCTTTTTGAGGATCGCCCGCTCCTGAGCAAAGCGGGCTTCCGCCGACTGCGCGCGCAGCACGCGTGCGATGATCGGGAGGCGGCCATCCCTGGCCAGACGGCCAAAAGCCTCCACTGCATCTTCCGTGTCGAGCACCTCGAAGCGGATGCGTTCGAGCTTGGCCAACTCCTCGATCGCCTTCTGCCGACGGTGTTTCCCGGAGCGGAACTGCATATAGGGACCGAAGACCGCTCGCTGCTCCTCCAGTTGGCTCTCAGCGCGTTCGAGCGCCTCTCGTTTCAGGAGAATCTCGCCAAATTTCTGAAGGTCACTCCTCAGCACCTCTTTCGAGAGGGAGCGCGCCCGAGCGACCGCCAGGAGCGCGCCCTCACGGGGATGCCTTCCGGCGCAAAAGAGGTTGTGGTGTTCCTGAATTTGTTGAGCGAGCTGCTCAGCTTTCTGCAAAGCATGGCCGATAAACTCCTGCTTCTCCCGAATGCGCCGTCGCCCTTCGAGGAGTTCCTCGCGCTTCGAGGGATTGGTTTCATGGAAGAACGCGAGCAGGGTTCGCTGGAGTTCCTCTTCTAGAACTGGCGCGCTCTCTTGAAGCGTCTTGAGCGCCGAGAACTCTCCCCAGAGCGTGAGAGCGTTTCCCCGGTGATCGCTTCGTTGCGGCAAGTTCATGAGAACTTCGCCTGCTTGGCCTGATCGAGATAAACCAGGAGATCGTCCATCCGTTGCAGAAACGGCTCAGCACGTGCCTTGTGGTAAGCCAGTTCGGCGTCTTTCACTTTCCGGCGCGCCATGGAGATCATCGGATAGTATTCCGGGTGTTCCTTTTCCAACTCTTCGAGCACCCGCAGTGCCCCGTCAAAATAGTGGTCCTCCAGGAAGGGGCGAAGATCGCCCAACTGTCGGACAAGTCGTCGCTTCTTCCGTTCGCGCTCTTCTGCCCGCTCCTCCGCTCGCCGTGCTTGCTCCAGCTCTTCACTCCGCCGCTCCGCTTCCTTCAGCTCCACCTCTCTGGCCAGATGCCGGAAGAGAATGCGGACATAGGTCCCGAAGACAGTGACCGCAAAGATGAGCCAGCCCAGAGCCGCCCGCTCTCCCGCAGAGTTGCGTGCGGACAGAAGGGAGAGAATACTGAAGATGACTACTCCCCCGCTTCCGAGCAGGACAGCCACCGCCCGCTCCTTGCTTTCCTTCAAGAGACAGAGAGGGCATTCAGAGGAGTCACATTCATAGCTCGTCTCTACTTTGTAGGCGATCCAGGAGGCCAGGGCAAGCAGCGGGAGCGAGAAGAACGCTCTTTCGGTAAACAGCCTCCCGAAATTACCAACTGCCTCGCACAACACGGCGATGGCGTGGAGGATGGCTCGTATGATCGCCAGGATGGCGCAGGCCAGCGCCACCAGAATGACCAACACAGACTCCCCTTCGGTGTTCCTATTTCCCGGCATGAGCGTTTCCTCCCGGGTCTGAAGTGGACGCCCGCAGGTTCTCCTCGATGAATCTTTCGAGATCATCTCGCCGATATCGGATCGCCCGGCGCGAGATCCTCACAAATCGCGGCCCCTTCCCCTGATAGCGCCACGCCTGGAGTGCTCGCGGTGTCAGCCGGAGATACTCGGCCGCTTCTCCTTCAGTGAGCAGTGCTTGCCACATCGGACCACCTCCCTGCGAACTCTCCCTTCCCTCACTTCGACTTCGTGCTTTCCCCTGATTCGATCTCCCCCGCGAGGAAATCCGTCTCGCCGCGGAGGCGCGCCGTGAACTCTTCTCGGTCGATCAGGATGAGTGGGAACCCGAGCTGCTGGAACTTCCCGCGCAATCGATCCTCGACTTCAGGCGGGAGATCTCTCTCCATATACCCAAAGTACAGATTCTCGACGACTTGCCGGAAAGCCGTTTCCGTCATGTAGCGAGCTTCATCGAGCTGCTTCTGGCGCGCGGCTTGGAGCTTCTTCAGTGTCGCGCGGTCTACTTTGAGCCGTGCATCAGCCGCATTGGCGCGTTCGACTTCCTCCATGACGAACCTGCCATGCCGGTAGAGGACGCGGTTCACTCGCTTGGCAAAGGCGGGGTAATAGCGCCCCTGTCGAAGATGAACGACCCGGAAGGCTTCACTCGCCCCCAGCTCCCGTATCCAGAGGTCGATCCGCACCTCCAGATCGGAATAGGAGCCGACAAGGCGTTCCCAAGTGACGGAGTAGAAGAGATACTCGTAAGCCCGCTGGATGAAAAGAATCCGGGCGAGTTCCTCGTCATTGGTCATCCGTGCCTTCTCCAGGTCATCCCCTTCGAAGAACTCGTGGAGGCCTGCCCGCATCGCCCGGACATCATCGGGAGTAATTTCCGTGACCCATCGATACAATTCGTAGCGGTCGCGAACAGATTGCAGCCGCAAGCGAGAGGAAAAAGTTTCTTCAAGGCGGCGTATATCGGAGGCGATCTGCTCAAGGACACGTTGATCGGTCTGTCTCTTATCGGACTCACTCATGGATACCGTTGTACGCCTCTCTCTACACCGTGTCAACCCTTTGCCCGGATCGACCTTTGACTTCCGAGACCAGAGGAGCGGATCGTCCTTTACAAGGATAACGCCGGACTCCGATTATGGAAACTCGTCATTGCCGCGGTCAGCCCGCCTTGCCCTGCGCTCTCTTGCCCGGAGTGCCTCTCCAAGGCGAGCATTTACCAAGAGCTTTTCCCTTGGAGCTTCCTTCAACCGCTCACTAACAAGATCGGAGTAACGCGGAATCATTTCTCGCAGCTCCATCTGGTGACCGTGCTTCCTCGTCAAATAGTTTACTCGATTCGTTAGAGCAACTAAGAGCACCGGGTCCCATCGCTGGAGATCCGCCTGCGATATGAGATTGCGAGATGCCCCAAAGTAGACCAAGAACACCCCGTAATGTTCCCGGAGAAACTCCAAAGGATCGATACGATCCTTCCTCGGAATACTCCGCTGATCTGCCGGGAACTTCGGGACATTTCGGGAGCGCAACTCCGCCAAGATGTCTCGCTCGGCGGGCGGTTCATTATCGAGGACTCTTCGCACCAACGCCTCAATTACCTCGATAAATTTCCGAAATTCTCCCGCTTGTTCCGGAGCGGATATTGCAAACTCCTCCACCATGGCGATCAATGCCTGTCGCAGTTCCTGCATGGCCTCTCGCAAGGCATCGCCCTCCGCCTCCTTGAGCCTCTCGGCTATCCCATCTAGCCGCTGCTGTTTTTCAGGAGAAATAAGTCCAAAGAGAAATGGCCATTGAGTATTCTGCCATGCAGAGATTTCTCTGACAAGGAGGCTTCTAACCCTCCCCTCGAACTGGCGGGCCAAATTTCCCAAATCATCCTTATAGGCAAGTTCCTCAGCCATCATAGCTCCCCCCCTCCATCTTAGCAGAAACAGGCCGAGAGCTACTTTCAACCATGTTGGAAGAATTGTTCAACGCACTTCCAACACCATTCCAACATACTTTCCAACACATTACCACCGGAAAAAAGCAGATTAGACCACTACGCATCGCTTGGCCGTTTAACGTCTCGTTAAACACCGTTGGAATATTAGTACAACAATCCTTCTAACACTGCCAGCCATTTTGTTGGAAGCTCTTCCAACATTACGGTACTCTCCTGTCAATCTGACTCTGCAAGATGCCTGACGACTATATCTACACCGTCAACCAGGTCGCCCTCATTCTGAACAAGAGCGACAAAACTGTCCGGACGTACATTGCGGAAGGAGGGCTTGATTCGACCAAGAAAATTGAAGAGGCGAGCGGAATGGAGAAGGTCTACATTTCGGCCCTCTCCTTGGCGAGCTTGGCCGAGAAAAAATCCTTCCGCCTCAATTTCGACGAGCTAAGGAAGTACACGCCCAACAGGGAAGTCCTGGAACATACTTTCGGACATCGTCATCTCAGTGAACCCAGAGAGGACAACACCTCCGCCACTCCGGAAAACCCCGCCCCACGTTCAACGGCTTCCAACACCGCCGAGGAAAGTCTTGTGGTCTCTATTCTGAAAGACCAGGTGAGTCGCTTGGAGGCGGAAAAGAATGAACTCAAACAAGACCTGAAGGAGAAGGATCGGCAGTTGGAAGAAAAGAATGTGGCACTGATTGCGACTACCCGGGAAACAAGCGACCGCTACCAGCTTCTTGCCGTAGCCAAGGAGCAGGCTGAGGCGCAGTTAGCACAACTCCGGGAGCAAACCCGTATTCTGCATTTGTCCACAAACCGGGACCTTACCCGCTTGAAAGATGGGAAACTTCAGGCGGGAGATCTTTCCTTCCTCCCCACTGTGGAGACACCCGAAGAAGGATTCTGGACCGAACCGCCGGAGGAGAAATGGTCATCTCCGTTTCCTGCGGAAGAGGAGATCCGGATTCCATCCGAACCTGTCTCTCCCGTGACACCACTTGCGGACGAACCGGAGCAATCGGCCCACCCGGAGGAGGGGAGCGCACCGCCTGCCCCCCTCCCGAGGGAAGAAGCGAAACAGACCGAACTTCCCAAGGCGAAAAGGGAGAAGGGAAAAGGGAAAAAACGGGAAAAGGACAAAGCCACTCCCCGCAAGGGATTCTTTCGTCGTCTTTTTGGCGGATAGCCCATGAATACCCCGACCTACAACGGCCAATTTCTAACGATCGACTTCCGGATGCTCGATAATCCGGCATTCGGGGAATTCATGAAGACGACCGCCTTTGCAGTCTACCTCCAGCTTCGCCGGTACATTTGGCGAAGTCGGGTTCGGCGGCATCCCATTTCCCAGGTGAACGAGCTTTTCGAGCAGGGCCATCTCGTCGCGACCGCAGAGCGGTCCTTTCTGGCGAAGAAGCTGGGGATCAAAGAGGAGCGGCACATCTCCCGCCATATTACGGACCTTTGCCGAATGGGCGTCGTCAAACGCATCAGCACCGGGCGGCAGAATATCTACGTGCTCGGACGCTGGGAAGATCGCAGCGTTCAACAGGACGGCTCATATGTGATTGAGCTTTTCCTTCTGGAGCAGCATTTCGGCGTCGAAAAACGGCCTCAGATCAATCCACAAGAGGGGACTATGGCCGAATCTCCCGAGGATGCCTCGACCGAGAGCATCCCCGGAGTGTCGCTCACCGACACCTCAGGAGTGCCTCCAAGCGACACACCAGAAGTGTCCCCCGTGCGGACTCCTCGGGTGTCCGCCGCGCGGACGTCTGGAGTGTCGAAAAAACCCCCCTATAAATACAGAGGAAAACAAATAGAGAAACAACAGCAGGCGGTGTTGCTGTTGAGAGAATTTTCATTCTCCCAAGAGCAGCTTCAGGAGATAACCGCGACCCACCCCTTCGAGCGGATCAGCGAAGTGGTGGCCGCGTACCAGCAGAGAGGTGAAGGAAAGATCGAGAACCCGGCCGGCTGGGTGCTGGCGGCTCTCCGGGGACACTACGAGTTCGACAGCGTCGAGAAGCGCCTCCGGGCCAAGCAGGAGCGCCGACGCATCCAAGAGACAGCGGAGACCAGCCAGGCCACCGACGCCGAGAGCGCCCGGGAGGAGAGCGCGGCGCGCATCCAGGCATGGATCGAGGCGCACCCGGAGGAGTACCGCCAAATCCTGGAGGAGGAGCGCCAGAAGTGGAACGGCTCGACGGTCGGCCAGAGTACCAGCTACCTCCAGAGTTGTGCCCGGGTCCGGGTGCTCCGTGAGAAGCTGGCCGCGGGCCAAGATGAGGCGGCACCCTTCGTCATGCGCACCCTTCACCCTGCCGCAGCTCGCTCTTCGGAGGCGGCCATGCCCACCGGCAGCGGCGGAGCGACGCTTGCCCGGGCATGCTGACTTGGTGCTGACTTGGTAAGCGGAGAGCGGTCCGCAAGGACTTGCCTTCACCTCTAAGTCATCTATTTTGTTCGATTTAAGTGGTGCCCAGGACCGGAATTGAACCAGTGACACCGTGATTTTCAGTCACGTGCTCTACCAACTGAGCTACCTGGGCACAGGAGCCTCGTGGCTCCGGGGAGGCGATGTTGTACCAGGGTTGCGGACGGGAGTCAAGGGGCTTTGGGGGACGGCGCGAAACTTGCAGTGCTGGCCGCAGGCGCTTCGGCGCTCTGACGACCTCGAACTTCTATGTGGCGCGCTGCTCTGTTGTCCCTCTTCCTCCTCGGGGCCCTGGCACCCTTCTCGGCTCAGGCTCAGACCTGCCAGACGTTTTCCGGCCTGACGTATGCCTCCTGGACGGCTGCGGATGGCTCGACCCGCAATCTCCAGCTGGACCTGCTGGTGCCTTCCGGTGCTTCGGCTCCCGTGCCGGTGGTGGTCTGGATCCATGGCGGCGGTTGGTTTCAGGGGAGCCGGACGCCGATCCCTTCGGGGGTGTCCGCTCTCTGCTCCCGCGGGTTTGCGGTGGCCAGCATCGACTACCGGCTGACGGCGGATGCGGTCTGGCCGGCGCAGATTCAGGATTGCAAGGGGGCGGTGCGCTGGCTGCGGGCTCATGCGGGCCAGTATGGGCTCGATCCTGACCGGTTCGCAGCTTGGGGCGAGTCCGCCGGCGGGCAGCTCGCCAACATGCTCGGGGTCTCCGGCGGCCTGGGGACGGTGTCGGTCGGCTCGGTGTCGGTGGACCTGGAGGGGACGATGGGCGGCAATGCGGGCCAGTCGAGCCGCGTTCAGGCGGTGGTCGACTGGTTTGGCCACTCCGATCTGCTGCGGCTGCGCTTCTACCCCGCCACGACGCTCCATGACCCTCCGGGCTCGCCGGAGAGCAAGCTGATCGGCGGCCCGATCCAGAAGAACCCGGAGCGCGCGGCAACGGCCAGCCCGGTCTCGTTCGTCTCGCCGGACGATCCGCCGTTCCTGATCCTGCATGGGACGATCGACGACCTGGTGGCGTTCAATCAGAGCGAGATCCTGGCGGATGCCCTGCGCTCCCGCGGTGTGCCGGTGTCGTTCGTCCCGGTCCCGAACGTCGGTCATGGCGGGCCTTCGTTCTCCTCGACGACGAATCTCCAGACGGTCTATCAGTTCCTGGATGACCGGTTGGGCAATCTCGGGTCCGCGACGGTGAGCGTCAGCGCGGGAAGCGCGTTTGCCGAGACCAGCACGGGGTCGAGCACGTTCACGATCACCCGGACCGGGTCGCTCGCCGCGCCGCTCACGGTCCGCTGGGGATTGGCGGGTACTGCCGAGGCGGGACCGGACTTCAACGGTCCGACGAAACCGGTGACGATCCCGGCCGGCTCCGCTTCCGCCATGTTTTCGATCCGGCCGGAGAATGATCGCCTGGCCGAAGGGAATGAGACGGTGGTCCTGACGCTCGCTCCCGATCCGGCGTACCGGATCGATGCGGCGCAGGCTTCCGCGAGCCTGACGATCGCCGATGATGACTCGGCTGCGAGCCTGCCGGAGGTGACCCTCCAAGCCGTGGACCCGGCCGCCGCCGAGGCCGGCCCCGACAGCGGAAACTTCCTGCTGTCGCTGGCTTCCCCGCTCGGCGCTGACCTGACGGTGCGCTACCAGGTGTCCGGCACCGCGGCGAACGGCGTGGATTACGCGCCTCTGTCGGGCTCCATGACTCTGCCCGCCGGGGAGACCTCGGTGCTCGTTCCAGTCAATCCGGTGGACGACAATCTGGGCGAGACAGGTGAGACGGTGATCCTCGCGCTGGCGCAGTCACCGGCCTACCGGATCGGCTCTCCGGCGCAGGCGAGCGTGGTGATCGCCGACTCCGAGCTCGACCCGTTGCGGCCGGCGACTCCGATCATCTCCGTTTCGGCGACGGACCCCACGGCCGGCGAGCCGGCGAATGACGGAGCTTTCACAGTGACGCGGACGGGCGCGACGGATACGCCGCTCACCGCCGAGCTCTCCTTCGGCGGGAGCGCCCGCACCGACGTGGATTACGGTGTGTCGTCCCTGTTCGTGACGTTCGACAGCGGCGTGAGCCGCGTGGTCGTGCCGATCGATCTCCTGGACGACTTCAAGCTCGAGGGGCCGGAGACGGTCGCGCTCGGTGTGGTGCCTCCTTCCGATGCGCTGGCCGGCCCGTATCTGCCGCTCGTGACGATCACCGACGACGAGCTCACGACGGGTCTTGACGGGCTCTACACGCTGACGCCCTGCCGCTTGGTGGATACGCGCAGGCCGGCCGGCCCCGGCGGTGCGCCCCGCATCGATGCCGGCTCCATCCGGGTCTTCCCGGCGAGCGACGCCTGCGGCATCCCGCCGGAGGCGACGGCCGTGGCGATCAACGTCACGGTCGTCGGCCCCACGGCTCCAGGTTATTTCACTCTGTTCGAAGCCGGCGGAGCCCGTCCGATCTCCTCGACTCTCAACTTCCGGGCGGGCGAGCTGCGCAGCAACAACGCCATCATCCCCCTGGCCGGCTTCCCCCGCGCTCTGGCGGTTTATGGCGGCTTCGGGAACGGCAGCGCGGACGTGGTGATCGACGTGACCGGCTATTTCAGGTAGGGCGCCTCAACGGCTCCGGCTCTTGAACAGGGATTTCGTCAGCCGCACGACGGAGCGCATCCGCCGCTCCTTCACGTGCTCATTGTCCAGACGCGCCTGATCCCGGGTTTCCGGCGGCACGCAGACGGTGTCGCCGTCGAACGCTTCGCGCCACACATAGCCCGAGAGACAGGTCGCAGCTCCGTAGGGTCCTCCCGCCGGATCGCGGCGCGCGTCGGCCTGCTGGTTGTCCAGGACCGTCTGCTCTCGGATCTCTTGCGTGACGCAGACGTGATCCTCCGGCCGCGCCTCGCGCCAGACGAAACCCTGTTTGCAGGTGTCTGGCCCATAAGGCAGCGGCTGCGGCTCGGGTTCCGCGGTGGAGACGTCCGGCGCCGGGCCCGGCGTCTCCTCCTCGGCGGATGGGTCCTCAGGACTCCCTCCAGAATCCACTGTCCCGACGGGCACTGCCGAGCTCGCCTCTGACGACTCCACCGGATTCACCGTGCTCTCGCCAGGGCTCGGCAAGGAGACCATTTCGTCGGTCTTCTCGGGAGCCGAAGCGCCCGCGGACCTCCACCCGATCCATCCGGCCAGCGCCAGCACCACCACTGCGAGACACGCGAGGGCGGCCATCCGGGCCCGCGGCTTCGCGGTGTCCGGGACGGGCGGGACCGGCGCCGGCGGCAGGCTCGGAGCCGGTGGGCTCGGCATGGGCAGGGCAGGCCGGCTCTCCTGGATGATTCCCTCGATCGTCTTGATCAGGCGGTCCACGTCGAAAGCCCAGCGGGCGTCGCTGAGCTCGATCGCGTTGCGCCGCGCCAGCTTGGCGAGCTCCGGCGGCAGGGCCTCCGGCCGCGGCATGGGAGCGTCCTCCACCAGCACCGGGATGACGCGGATGTTGCGTTCGAGCGCGGCGGCGACTTCCAGACGCACGAAGTCCTCCGGATCGTCCAGGCGTCTCCGTCCGGCCGCATCCTTGAGGTTCAGCCATTCGCGGCCGATCACGACGATCAACACCTCACAGCAGCCCACCGCCTTCTTGATGACCTCGACGAAGTCGACGCCGGGCTCGATGGTGTCGATATCCATGAACACCCGGCCCGGGAAGCGGTTGCTCAGGCGGTCGAACAACCGTCCCGAGTGGCCCGCGCTGTCCTCACGGCGGTAGTTGACGAAGATGTTCGCGGCTCGGCTCGGTATGTCTCCAGGATTCACGCTCATGGCGCCCTCCGGCAGTCCTATGGACCTCTCTCCCTCACATTTTCCCCTCTTCTTCAACAGGCGCGGCCGAGCGGTGAATCGTTACAGCGTGGGCTGTCCCTGCTGTCCTTTGTGTCCTTGCTCCTGGAGCCCTGTGATACCTTCGCGGGTTCATGAGGAGCCCAGCGATGCCCGACAGCGCCCCTTCCACCCCCGCCCGCGACTTCATCCGCGAGATGGTCGCCCGCGACCGCGCCGCCGGCAAGCATGGCGGACGGGTGGTGACACGTTTTCCTCCGGAGCCGAACGGCTTTCCCCATATCGGTCACGCCAAGTCGATCTGCCTCAACTTCGGCCTCGCGCTGGAGAACGGCGGCAGATGCCATCTCCGGTTCGACGACACCAACCCGGAGACGGAGGATCAGACGTACGTCGACGCGATCCAGCGGGACGTGCGCTGGCTGGGCTTCGACTGGGGGGAGAACCTGTTCCATGCCTCGGACTACTTCGAGAAGCTCTACGACTTCGCCGTCGAGCTGATCCGCCTGGGTAAGGCCTACGTCGACAGCCTGAGCGAGGACGAGATCCGCGAGTACCGGGGCACCGTCACCGAGCCTGGCCGGCACAGCCCGTACCGCGACCGGAGCGTCGAGGAGAACCTCGATCTCTTCCGCCGGATGCGCGACGGCGAGTTCCCGGACGGCGCCCACGTGCTGCGCGGCAAGATCGACATGGCCTCGCCCAACATGAAGATGCGGGACCCGCTGTTCTACCGCATCAAGCGCGCCACCCACTACCACCGGGGCGATGCCTGGTGCATCTACCCGTTCTACGACTTCGCCCACCCGCTCTCGGACGCCATCGAAGGCATCACCCACTCGCTCTGCACGCTGGAGTTCGAGAACAACCGGGAGATCTACGACTGGCTGGTCGACACCCTCCCCTTCCCGGACCCGCCGCGGCAGACCGAGTTCGCGCGTTTGAACATCACCTACACGGTGATGAGCAAGCGGAAGCTCCTGGAGCTGGTCGAGCGGAAGCTCGTGGCGGGCTGGGACGATCCGCGCCTGCCGACCCTGGCGGGGTTCCGCCGCCGCGGCTTCACCCCCGCGGCGATCCGCGACTTCTGCGAAAGGATCGGCGTCGCAAAGGCGAACAGCACGGTGGACGTGACGCTCCTGGAGCACTGCCAGCGCGAGGCTCTCAATCCCCAGGTCCCCCGCCTGATGTGCGTGCTGCGGCCGTTGAAGCTGGTCGTCGAGAACTATCCCGAGGACCAGGTCGAGGAGCTGGACGGGCCGCTCTATCCGCACGACGTGCCCAAGGAGGGGAGCCGGAAGGTGCCATTCTCGCGCGTCCTCTACGTCGAGCGGGACGACTTCGCGGAGGTGCCTCCGAAGGGTTTCCATCGCCTCTCCCCCGGGCGTGAGGTGCGGCTGCGCTACGCCTACCTCGTGCGCTGCGAGAGCGTCGTCAAGGACCCCGCCACCGGCGAGGTCGTGGAGGTCCGCTGCACCTACGACCCCGCCACCCGCGGCGGCGCGCCGCCGGACGGCCGCAAGGTGCCGGGCACGCTGCACTGGGTCTCCGCGGAGCAGTCGGTGCCGGTCGAGGTGCGGCTCTACGACCGTCTCTTCAAGGTCGAGCGGCCGGATCTGGAGGAAGGGAGCTTCGAGGAATATCTGAACCCGAATTCCCTCGAAACACTCACCAACAGCCGCATCGAGCCGGCGGCGGCGGACACAGAGATGGGCGAGCGGTTGCAGTTCGAGCGGCAGGGCTACTTCTTCCGCGATCCGGTCGATTCGAGCCCCGGCCGGCTCGTGTTCAACCGCATCGTGCAGCTCCGCGACTCCTGGGCGCAGGAGGTCCAGAAGCAGGCGCCCGCCGCGCAGAAGCCGGCTGAGCCGAAAAAGGCGAAGGCTCCGAAGGAGCAGGAAGAGAAAGCTCCTACTCCGCTCACGGAAGAGGAGCTTGAGCAGCTCGAGCGGCTGCGGAGCGAGCTCCTGCCCATCGTCCAGGAGGTGCTCGCCGCCCACCCCAAGGAGGTCGAGCGCTACCGCGCCGGCCAGACAGGTGTGCTCGGCTTCCTGATGGCGCAGGTGATGAAGCGGGCAGGGCAGGGTGGGGGGAAGCCGAATCCGAAGCTGGTGAACGCTCTGCTGACCGGGGAGTTGGGCGCCACTTAAGTGAACGTCTCCGCCCAGGTCAGCCCCATCGCCCGAGGGGGGCAAGCCCCCCTCGGCTCCCCCCTCCGATCCAGAGGTCCAGAGTTTCAGAGGCCAGAGAAATCAGAGATCAGAGGAGAATGGGAGCAGCACGACCCGAAACCCTATGTACCAGTCCCGGAGCGCAGGATCGTACCAGTCGCGGACGGCGCAGCGCACGAGCCTGGAGAAGTAGTTGTAGGAGCCGCCCCGCAACACACGGGGAACCTCTTCTGAGGCTTCAAGATCTTCGCGGCCATCACCCGCTACATAAGGATATTGAAACTCGGGTTTCTTCCAGTCCGTACCCCACAGGCTCCGCGTCCACTCCCACACGTTCCCGCTCATCTCCTCGCAGCCGTAGGGGCTCACTCCCAACGGAAAACAACCGAGAGTGCTCGGAGCCCCGATCTCCGTCTCTCCGACGTTCGCCCTGTCCGGTGCAAAATCGCCCCCCCAAGGGTAGGTCCGGCCATCCTGGCCGCGCGCCGCCTTCTCCCACTCCGCCTCCGAAGGCAACGTCACCATCCAACCAGGCTCGATCCTCCCACTGCCCCGCCAGCGGATCGTCAACCACCGGCAGAACGCCAGTGCCTCCCCCCAAGTCACCCAAACCACCGGCCGGTTGGCCGGCTCCCGGAGGGAGTCGAGGTCGAAGGGCTGATTCCCGCTCTCTTTCACATACTCCTGGAATTGCGCCACCGTGACCGGATACCGGCCCATCCGAAACTCATAGGGAAGGTCGAGATCGTGAGCCGGCTTTTCGTTGTCATCCGCCAGCTCGTCGTCCGCCTCGCTCCCGATCCGGAACGGCCCGGCCGGTACCCGGCAGAATTCCATGCCGTCGAGGGTCATCACCTCCGGCCGTGGATCCCCGAGATCGGCGAGGACCAACCCGGCCTCCGCCCGCCGCCGGGCTTCCACCCGATCGGAACGCAGCGTGGAGAGGAGCTCCGCGACCACCTTCTGCCGGCAGGCCGGCGTCACGCCCCCGGCCCGCATGTCCGCCACGGCACGTCCGGCCAGGATCACCGCTTCCCCGGCCGGTTCGGGCGACCGGCGGATCAGCCCCTCCAGCACCGCGCCCGCCGCCCCGTCGCGTTTCTGCACGATCCCCAGATAGCCGACCGCCAGCAGGAGCACCTCACGCCACGCGGCGTCGTCCACGTGAGCCGCCAGGGCGTCGACCAGGGGACCGACCTCCTGCTCGGCCAGCTTCGCCAGGGCCATGCCGGCCAGGTATTCCTGAAAGGTCAGGTGGATGAAGCCATACTGACCGCCGCCGCGGTCCAACAGGAGCGCCGTCCCCTGGTGGATGTCGTCCAGGAAACGGCGCGCGGCCCCCGCGGCGTCCGGCTCACCCCGTTCCAGGCAGAGCGCCTCCAGCTTGCGGCGCAGATCCTCTTCGCGGACGAGCCCGATGCCCGGCGCGGTCTCGTGCATCCACAAGGCGAGCGGCGCCAGGACCTTCAGGATCTCCACCTCGTCGAGGACGGCCACCGAACGCCCGGAGAGACTGCGGGCCAGGTTCCAGTGGCGCAGAAGGGTCTCGACGCAGGCCTGGTAGAGCGCCGCACGCCGTTCCGGCAAGGCCACTCCCTGGCGCTTCATGACCGCCAGGATCGTCAGGAGGAGAGGGTTGGTGGCCAGCGCGCGGACACCGGGATTCCCGCGCACCGCCGCCAGCAGCTCTTCGCGCTCCCGCGCGGCATCCACCGCGGCCACCGCCGTCGCGCCGCTCGCCGCCTGCTCGAGAGCGGCGGTCCAGGTCTCGATGAAGACTTCGATCTCCTCGTCCTCCAGATCGACCAGGGTCGCCTCGGCGAGCCCCGGGGCCTCGGGCCGCACCTCCCGATACCCCACGATCCGGCTGGTGAGGACGAACTTGTTGCCGGCGTCCTTGTGAGCGAAGTAAAAATCCTTGACCCTCTCCACCAGCAGACGGCGGTGCTCGGGGTTTCTCATTTCGTCGAGGCCGTCGAGAAGGAGGAGCACCTTCCCTCTTTCCAACGCCGGAGCGAGGAGCTCGTCGAGCGGGAGAGGCGCGCCGCGGACCCGGGAGTAACCCACCAGGAAGTCGAGCAGGGAGACGCCGCCGGCCAGGATCTCGGCGTAGGCGGCGAGCGGTACCAGGACCGGCAGACGCTCACCCAGCCCCAGACGCTCCCCCTGGCCGGTGGCGAGCTCGAGGGCGAGGAACTTGAGGAATGTCGTCTTGCCGGCACCGGGATCGCCGAGCAGGATCAGCCCGCTGTTCTCCCGCAGCAGGTCCAGCACCGGCTGCGAGGTGCCCGAAGCGCGCCCCAGCCCTTCCGCTTCCTCCTCGGAGAGCGGCCTCCCCGCCACGCGGTACCGCTTCCAGGTCTCCCCCTCGGGCGTCGCGATCCGTGCGTGGAGAGGGATGTACATCTCGAGCAGCGGCAGCCGCAACGGGACCCGATCGGAAACTCCCAGCCCGCGGAAATCCAGATATTGGTATCGTTCGACGAGGTACTGGAGATAGCCCGCCGCGGCCTCAGGAAGAGCTGTGCCCCCCAACCAGCCCAGGGCTTCCTGGGCGGACAAGCGGTCGTGCCGCGCCTTCTCCTCGGCGAGCCGGGCGATCTCGGCATCCCGAAGGGCTTCGAGGCCGGGGCGGTCGAACAGCTCGGCGAGCTTCGCGAAGTCCTTCTCGGCGCTCGCCCGGTCGGTTTCCCACCTCTCCGCGATGGCGCGGACGGTCGGCCCCACCAGCTCGTCCACGGAGACCAGCTTGCCAAACAGGGCCAGATAGTCGCGCAGCAGCGCCGACTCTTCCGGCCCCTTCCCACCGCCGATGATGCGCTCTTCCCGGAACTGCAGGTTGCGATCGGTGTGCAGCACGAACAGCTCGGGGAAGGTGAGCGTCGAAGCCAGGTCCTCGGCCTCCTCGCAGAGAAAGTCGCGCACCTCGCGCACCAGCCCGGCTTCGAGCTCGCCCCCCACCTCCGGAATCCGGGAGAGGACCGGCCAGATTTCCAGCGGTGCCTGCCCCGGCAGCCGGGGAGAGCGGCGCAAGCTGCGCAGTACCTCCCGCACTCCGTCCAAGTTTTCGCGGTTGTTGAGCAGCAGGCAGATCACCCGATCGGCGAGGACGGTGGTCGTGGCGCCCCCCACCTCGGTGATCCCGGTGCGCGAGTCGATCAACAGGAAGTCGGGCGCGTATTCCCGGGCGATCTGCTCCTGGAGCTCCAGGAAGAGAGGGACCCCGGGCGCATCCTCGGCATAGAACAGCTCATGCCAGTCGAGCTTCGCGAGCTGGCGCCAATAGGCGGGAAACGGCGCTGCCCCGGCAGGCAGCAGACGGATCGAGCCGCTGACGGCGTTCTCCGCTTCGATCGTCACCACGTAAGGCTCCAGAGACTCGGGGACCTCGCTGGCGAGGAAGAGCCGGTGGAGATAGTCGATCAGTCCCCGCTCCGGGCTTTCCGGTCCCAGCTTGTAGTGGAGCCCGGGAGCTTCGAGGTCGAAGTCGACCGCAAACACCTTCTTCCCGAAGCTCGCCAGATAGCGGGCCATGTTGGCGACCATCAGGGTCCGGCCCACGCCGCCCTTGTAGGAATAGAAGGTGAGGGTCTGCAAGAGCACCCCTAGGCGGCGGGGAAGAATCCCCTCTGCCGGATTCGCTCCGCATGCGCGCGCACCGGCTCCAGGCCATACTTCGCGGTGGCGAGAGGCGCCCGTCCCGCACCCGTCATCCGTTGCCACCTCTCTCCGGTGGCGGAACGCGCCTGCTGGCAGCTCACCAGGAGCTCGGCGGCCCTTGGCCGCAGGCCGGCGGTGGCGGGCGTATCCACGGCAAGAAAGCGGGCCAGAAGCTCGCCCGCTGCATCCCACTGCCGGCCCGGAAGGATCTCCTGCTCGATCCGGTCGAGAAGGCTTTCCAAGGCGGAGGGCGGAGCATGGCGCAGGATACGCTCGATCGCTTCCGGAGCCAGGGCTGCCGGAAGCGCCTTCCGGCCGGCGAGAAACCGCTCCTCCAGGTGGGCGAACAGCGCGGGCCAGTCGGGAAACACCTGGTCGGCAGCCTCGAAGCCCTCCACGGCGACAGCCCGGGCCACCACACTCTCCTCGACGGCAGGGTGACGGCGCTTCCCGTACGGGGGGCGGAGCAAAAGGATGCGATCCGCCGAGCGCACGAAGGCCCAGCCATCCTCCGGAGCGATCGCGAGGAGCCGGATCATGCAGCTACCTTCTCCAATGGAATGGAGTGTCTTTCCAGAAGGTCCAAAAGGTTGTCGAAGTCTTCCACGAGATGTCGATCGCCTTCGCCAAGCCGGCCCAGGGCGGCGTCCACCAGAAAGCCGGTGTATAAATCATAGTCGACCTGGTCCATCCGCACAGCTTGCAGGTCTCCCGGGGTGGGGCTGCCGGCGAAAAGGGCCTCGATGAAGCCGTCCCGCGAGCAGATCAGGGCCGGCCAGCGTTCTTCGGCGAGGCTCGCGGCGTCCGCCCCATGCTTGAGCGCCGCGAGGTAGTGGCGGTGCGAGTGGGGGCAGGCGTCGCGCTGGAGGCCCTCCTCGTCCACCATACAGCCGGGCAGCAGGTAGGTTTTCAGGCTGTCGGCCCACAGATACGCCAGCTCGGCGCGCCCCACCGCGAAAGCCTCCTTGAAGACCAGGCAATAGTCGCCGAAGTGGACGGCCCCGAGGCCGCCCAGATGGAGAGCCCCGTAGTGGAGGCGTTCCCCTTGGCTGACGCACCGGTCGAAGGCCATCCGGCGGTCGTAATAGGCACCCAGAAGCAGGCGCAGCAATTCGCCCCGCGGCCGGCCGGACCGACGTTCCAACTTGGCGGCCCATTCATGGACGTTGTAGTAGCTGCCTGTACGGTCCAGGAAACGCAGCAGGACCTTGAGGCGCCTGTTGACGGCCAGGCGCCCTTCGTTGCGGACGGTCACGGCGAAAAGCTCCAGACGTCCTGCCGCCACTCCCAAAGCCGCCCGCAACGACTCGTACCGCCGCGCGTAGGTCTCCGCGTTGTCGCGCGCCATCTGGAAGAGATCCATCCGCCCCCCTTGGATGACAGGCCGGCATCCTAACATGGGGGTCCCGGATTGGCGGTGACCGGGGAGGCTCCTACACCGGCGTCCGCGCCGCCGCCTCGGCCATCTTCCCTCGCGCCTCTTCCTGGAGGTCCGGCTCCGCCTCGCGCGCCGTGGCGGCGATCTTCCGCTCCATCTCCTTGAAGGCCTGCTTCTCGGCTTCGCCTTCCAACGTCTCCTCCTCGGTCTGCACCTCGACCGGCGGCGGGCTGCCGAAGGCTTGGGCGGTGCGCTCGACGAAGGCGTTCCAGGTCCAGCGCTTCATGAACAGGCCGAGGGTGCGCATGGCCACCCCGTCCACCAGCGTCGCCGAGCGGTCGCAGGTCTCCACCTCGAAGCGGAGGTCGTGCCCCGGGATCCCTTCGAAACGGAAGGTGTTCACTCCCGCCAGCGGATGCCCCGCCAAGGTGGCAAGCGTCATGGAGTTGTTTGTCACCTCCACGACGCGCACCTGGACGTGGCCCCGCAGCGGCAGATCGAGGGTGAGGGTGGATCCCAGCTCCAGGCGGTTCTCTTCCACCGGCTCGCCGGCGGCGCGCAGGGTCGCCTCGGGCGCCAGCTCGAAGAAGCGGCACCGGAACTCCTCGAACAGCTCCTTGGGATAGCGCGTCACCCCTTCGAGGCGCGCCCAGAAACGGCGCCGCACCAGGTGGCCGGTGCCTTCGAGCTGCTCGGGCTGGCTGTTGGCGAGCTCCATCAGCCCTTCATCGAGCGGCGTCGGTTGAATCGCCAGGACCTCTGTCAGCGCGTTGACCTCTCCAGGGGGAATCACGTTGCCCTCTTGCAGCATGGTCAGCTTGTTGTCGTCGAACGGGACGCGCAGGCCGAGCACCGACGCCGCCTTGGCTCCGAGGGTCGCCAGGGCGGACGGCACCGGCAGCTGGATGGGCTTGCGTCCGGTGAGGCGCGCCAGGCGGTCCGTCAGGTCCTGCATGGTGGTGGTTTCCGAGCCGGCGAGGAGGAGCACGCGTCCGGAGAGGTCCTCCCGGTCCAGGGCCACGGCCAGGGCCGCGCCGAGATCTTCGGCCCAGAGCGGCTGGAACGCCTGGTCGCCGAGGTCGACGAGCGGCGCGACCGGAGCTCCCCGCACGATCTGAAGCAGGAAGGAGATCACCTCGTCTCCCGGTCCGTAGACGTTGCCGGGCCGGCAGATCAGCCAGGAGCCCTGGAAGCGCCGGACGATCTCCTCGGCCGTGCGCTTGGAGGCGTGGTAGGGCGAGGCGCCGGTGTCCGCGCCGAGCGACGAGACGTACAGGAAGCGGCGCACTCCAGATCGCTCGGCCTCGGCGACCAGGCGGCGGGTGCCTTCGACGTTGACGCGGGCGAAGGTGACCTCCGGAGGCTTCTCCTCCGCGATCCCGGCGATGTGGAGGACGGCGTCGCACTCTTCGGCCACGCCGGCCACCTCGACGTCCGAGGCCACGCTGCCGGTGCGGACCTCGACCTCGCCGCGCCAGCGGGCGGCGTCCTCCCGCGCATGGCGCGAGAACAGGCGCACCTTGTGCCCCGCGGCGATCAGGGCGCGCACGGCGGCGGCGCCGACGACTCCGGTTCCTCCGGTGACCAGCACTCTCATGAGCCTCCTCCTTCTTCGGCCTCCGCGCGCCGTCTCCAGGCGCCGCCTTCGGCGTGAACGGGCCGCGGTCCCCGGCGGCGCAGCGCCGCGCGAGCCGCGTGATAGCCGCAGAGCCCGTGCACTCCGCCCGACGGGGGCGTGCTCGCCGAGCAGAGGAAGACCTGCGGATCGGGTGTGGCGTACGGCACGAGCCGGGCCACGGGCCGGGTAAACAGCTGGGACAGGAGGGCGGCGCCTCCATTGATGTCGCCGCCGACCAGGTTCGGGTCATAGGCTTCGAGCGCCGCGGCGTCCATCGTGCGGCGCGCGCGCACCAAACCGCGGAAGCCAGGGGCGAAGCGCTCCACCTGCTCTTCGATCGCCGCGGTGCGGTCGGCCGAGGAGCCATGGGGCACGTGGCAGTAGGCCCAGGCGGTGTGCGCGCCTTCCGGAGCCCGCGTCGGATCGAACACGCTCGGCTGCCCGAGCAGCACGAAGGGCCGCTCCGGCTGGCTCCCGTTCCAGGAGGCGCGCTCGGAGGCCGCGATCTCTTCGAGGGTGGCGCCCAGGTGGATGGTTCCGGCGCGGCGGCAGGCCTCCGCCCGCCACGGGATCGGGCCGTCCAGCGCCCAATCCATCTTGAAGACGCCCGGGCCGTAGCGGTAGCGCTCCAGCCGCCGGCGGTAGCCGGCGGGCCAGCGGGTGGTGCCGCCGAGACGCAGAAGCTGGGCCGGCGTGAGATCGAGCAGGGTCATGCGCGCGGACGGCAGCTCGTGGAGCGACTTCACGGTCCAGTTGGTGCGGATCTCGCCGCCGGACTCCTGGAGCACGGCCGCCAGGGCGTCCGGAATGCGCTGCGCCCCGCCCTCCGGCTGGGGCCACCCCACGGCATGCCCGGAGGCGCCGAGGATCAGGCCGAACGAGGCCGTCGGGATGCTCTCCAGGGGGAGGAACGAGTGGCCTGCGATGCCGGCGAAGAGCGCCCGGGCGCGGAAGCCGCGGAACCGGGCGGCCAGGGACCGGGCGGAACGCAACCCGCGCAGCCCGAAGCGGGCCATCAGGAACGGATGGCGGGGCACCGGAAGGCGCAGAGGGCCGAGAGCGGCCTCGGCGAGGTCCCACCAGGAGCGGACGAAGGGCTCGAAGAGCCGCCGCCAGGCGCGGGCGTCCGCGGCATTCCCGAAGCTCTCTCCCGTCTCGTCCCAATCCTGGGAGAGGACGGCGGCCGATCCGTCGTCGAACGGGTGCGCCATGGCGAGCGGCGGCTGGATCCAGTGCAGGCCATAGCGTTCCAGGGGGAGGCGCCGGAAGAAAGGCGAGCCCACGGTGAGCGGATAGACGGCCGAGCAGGTGTCATGCAGAAATCCCGGCAACGTCAGCTCGGCCGACCGGGACGCTCCGCCGATCGTCCCCCGCGCCTCGATCAGCAGGACCGAGCACCCGGCCTCCGCCAGGGTGACCGCCGCGGCCAGGCCGTTCGGACCGGCGCCGACGACGACCGCGTCGAGGTCGGGGGCCTTCGAACGGGAGCTGGAGCTTGTCGCCATAAGATGGAGAGCAGGTGCAACTTCAGGGCCAGGGGAAAAAGACGGCGAGGACTCCAAGGACAGCAAGGTCGAAAAGATCTTCCCCTTGAAGTCCTTGCCGTCCTTTGGGTCCTTGGGAGGGGGCTTGTATGATTCCCCCATGCCCGCGCCCCTGTTCCGCCTCGCCCTCACCGCCCTGGGGATCACCCTGGCCTTGCTCGCAGGCTTGCGCTACGGCGGTTTGCGGGCGGAGCAGCGGTCCGAGGCGGCCCGGCTGGAGGGGATCGGCTTCCCGCTCGACCCGCGGATGGGGCGCGAGCTCGCTCGCGAGCCCGAGCGCGAGGGCGTGCGGCTGCGTGCGGCCCGCGCGGTCCTGGCGGGCGAGATGGCCCACTCGGCATCGCTCAGCTCGGCGACGCCCGAAGAGCGCCAGGAGATGCTCGCCAGCTCGCGCCGTCTCGCCGAGGCGGCCCGGCAGGCCGGCGAGGTGCTGGCAGAGCGGCCCGGGTCGTGGGAGGCCGCGATGGTTTTAGGCGCCGCCACCTACCTGAGCCGGTCGCTGGCCCGCGACAGCACGCTGTTCACGTCCGCCGCCGACTGGGAGGAGCCGCTCCAGGCCGCCCGCCGCATGGCTCCGGCCAAACGCGAGCCCACCCGTTTCCTGGCGGCGGCCTATCTGGAGATCTGGCCGGCGCTCTCGGCGCCCAAACGCGAGCTCACCCGCGAGCTCATGGCCGAGATGTTCCGCAACTCCGAGGATCTGCGTCTCCTCCTCACTCCCTGGCTCTCCGCCGTCGACCGCCGCGAGGCCCTCTCCGTCATCCCCCCCGATCCGCAGGCCTGGGAGCAGGTCCAGCGTTTCTATGCCGAACGCGGCGACTGGCCGGCGTTCAGCCAAAGCCGGCAACGCTGGGACCGCGCTCTGTGGTCGCACCTCCACGAGCGGCTCGCCGAGGCCGACGCCCGTCTCGCGCGCGGCGACCTGCGGACCGCGCGCCTGTTCTACCTGGAGGTGGCGGGACAGACGCGGCCGGATGCCCGCTACCGCGGCCTTCTTGAAGCGGCTCTGACCCGCTGCCCGCCCGGCCCGGTGGGGGCTCAGACCGCCGAGATCCTGACGCCGCGCCTGGACTGGGCCGTGGAACGGTGCCTGCTCGCGGAATGCCCGCTCCCTCCGGCGGCGCTCAAGCGCCTGGCCAATCTCGCCGGCGCCCAGGCCCCGCCGCAGGAGGCTCTCGCGTTCCTGGTGGCCGGCGACCTGCGCAAGGCCCTCAACCTGGAGCGGCGGACCGAGAGCCTGTGGAGCGAGCCCTGGGCGCCGTATCTGGTCGCCAAGGCCCGGGTGATGACAGAGCGGCGGCGGCTCGCCGAGGCGCAGGAGGCTCTGGACCTGGTGCACCCCTCCTGGTGGCAGCGGCCGCTGTATTGGCTCGCCCGGCGGGAGCTCGCCCATGCCGCGGGCCGGCAGGGCGAGGCGGCCAAGGCGGATGGGAAGCTCCGCGGTTTCGCCCGGCGCGATTGGGCCGGCACCGACTGGACCTGGCGCCAGGGGCGCGCCCGGCTGGAGCTCCTCACCAACGCTCCCGCCCGAGGCATCGAGGTGGATTTCGCGGAGGTTCCGCCGGCCGGCGCGGTGATCGAGCTGCGACTGGATGGCGCATCCCTGGGCATGTCTCCGGTCGAGACAGCCCGCTCGCTGGCTTTCAACGTCGCGCTCGCCTCCGGTTTCCACGTTTTCGAGATCGAGAGTGTGGGGGGTGGGCGGGTGCTTCCGGCGGCGGTGCGGCTGCGGTAGACACGGCCGCGGGAACCAGGGGAGGGGGCACGTCGAGCGGCACGGCCAGGCCGACGCCCACCAGCACCGCCAGGGTGAGCGCGTTGCCGGGCATGGTGAGACCGAAGTCCACGGACTCGTGGACCAGCGCGGAGACGAGGACGCCGAAGACCGCCAGGGCCGCGGCGCGGTTTTCGGATCTGCCGCGCCCGGCGATCACGCGGAGCAACCGCCGCGCGATCGGCCAGAGCCCGATCAGCAGGAGAATCGCTCCCACCACGCCGGTGGTGGCCAGCAGCTCCAGGAGATCGCTGTGGGAGTGCCACCAGGTCCCCTGGAGATCCGGCGGCTGCACCGAAGGGAAGGCATCCCGAAAGGCGCCCAGCCCGGAGCCGAACCAGGGAAAGCGCAACCAGAGGCGGACCACCGCTCCGTA
This sequence comes from Thermoanaerobaculia bacterium, assembly GCA_035264905.1. GTDB lineage: Bacteria > Acidobacteriota > Thermoanaerobaculia > Multivoradales > UBA5704 > UBA5704. The sequence continues at coordinate 22,176 of DATFPH010000406.1, read as the reverse complement.
CTCCACCACGCGATAGCCCCAGCTCACGTCGTCGAGCGAGGTGGTCAGCACGCGCCCGAGCCCCTCGCGCAGGCCGACGGCGGCCACCACCGCGATGCCGGCCGCGATCGCGCCCAGCCCGAGGACGGCGGTCCGCCAGCGCCGGCGGACGGCCGCGGCGGTCAGCGCCTGCGCGCTCACGCCGAGCACCACGCCGAGCAGGCCGCCGCGCGAGCCGGTGAAGGACAGGCCGATGAACAGGGTCAACCAGACGAGGATCGGCGGAGCGAGCAGCAGGAGCTTGCGCTCTGCCTGGGCCTCCATCCGCGCCCGGCGCGACGCCCACCAGGCCCAGGCGAAAACCGCCGGCAGCGCCATCTCGAGATAGAGCGCCAGGTGGTTCGGATTGACGAACGTGCCCTGCAGGCGTGGGCTGCGCGGGATTGCCACCCCCCAGAGGGTGTTGGAATGGGCGAACCACTGCTGCGCGCCGAAGAAGATCTGGAAGAGGGCGCCGGCGCAGAGGACAGCCAGGAGCCACCGGCGGCGTACCCGCAGCCGGCCGGCGGCCGTCCCCGCGAGCAGGGCGGAGGCGGCGGCCGCCCAGGTCAGGGCCGCGGCTCGCGAAGCCGCCGGGGCGAAGCTCAGGTGCTCCGCTGCGAGCTCGGGTGTGCCAGGGATCTCCGCCGCCTGCCGCCAGACCTCCGCGTGCCCGGGCGAGAGCCGGCCGACGAGGCCGGCCGGCCAGGGGAGCGACTGCGCGAAGCCGAGCAGGGCGATGGCCGCGAGCACCGCCGCCGGCACGGCCGCCGGCCGCAGATCGCGCGGGTGCTCCACGGCCCACGCCGCGAGAACCAGGGCGGCGAAGGCGGCGGCCTGCAGGATCGCCGTCGCCCAGGGCGTGATCCCGCCGAAAGGAAGGGGCGCCCAGAGCACCAGGAGGGCGAGCCAGCCGGTGAGAAGCCCTGCCGAATGACGTATCATGGCGCCGTTTCTCATTTCGGCGTTCCGCATCTCGGTCGACCGTGTTCTCGCCGTTGCGACGGCCGTACCCTGGGGAGAGGTCATGCGTTTCAAGATCCAAGCGTGTCTCGGGATCTTATTCCTGTTCGCCGGCAGCGCGAAGAGTCAATTCCTTCAGTTCACCCCTCCGGGGGGGCCCGAAGGGCGCCAGGAGACCGTCCAGGAGCGCCTCGAACGGGAGGTCCGGCAGGCACCGTACCATCTCGGGCCCGTGCGCATCGCCCCCCTGGTCGGCTTCCGCGACGTGGCCTACGTGCGCGATCTCTTCGCCTCCGGAGACGCCCGGTCGGACGTCACCGCCACGGCCGGCGCCGGCTTCCGCGCCTACCTGCGCACCGGCCGCAAGATGACCTGGATCGCCCAGGCCCTGCCCGAGTACGTCTGGTGGCAGAAGCGGACGGAAGCGCGGCGCCTGAACCTCTCCGGCGGTGTCGAAACCGTCTTCCTGCTCAACCGCCTCACGATCGACGCCGCGGTGAGCCGGCTGGAGCAGCAGAGGCTCGTCACGCCGGAGATTCCCGAGCTGGTCAACGCCGCCTCCGATCTGGGGCGGCTCGACGCGGAGCTGGAGCTCTCCACAGCGCTCCGCCCCTTCGTCTCCGCCCGCTGGGCTCGTCAGGACGGGCTGGTCGAGGACCGGGAGGACGACCCTGCGGTCGAGCGGATCGCGCTGCTCGACCGGGACGAGCAGGTGGTGCGCGCCGGTCTGCATTGGTACCCGCGGGAGGACTGGATGATCGGCCTCGGCGCGGAGCATTCGAAGACCGACTTCGACAGCTCCACCCTGGGCAGCTCGAACGAGGGCACCTCGCCGGTGCTGGAGCTGCTGATCGACCGGCCCCACTTCTACGTCCGCGGCGACCTGGCGGCGCGCTCGCTCACCGCGACCGAGGGCTCGCGCTTCGTCGACTATGACGGCCTCACCGGCAGCGTCTCGCTCAACCTCGTACCGCGCTCCCGCCTCGAGACCTGGCTCTACGCCAACCGCGAGATCGTCTATGCGGTCTCGGAGGACTATCCCTACCTGCAGGACGAGCGCTTCGGCCTGTCGTTCGGCATCGGGGTCGGCGAGCGCGTTCGTTTCCGGATCTTCACCGAGACCGGCAGCAACGACTACACCGCGTTCTCGCCGGCGGCGCCCGAGCGAAGCGACGATCTGACGGCGTACGGCGGCGCCCTGCGCTTCACGCTGACGGAGGCTCTGGCGCTCTCGGTGCAGCTGATGCGCCTCGAGCTCGATTCGAACCTCCCCGACAATGACCGCTCCTACACCTCCGGCGGCCTGAGCGTGACGCTGCGGGGCAATCTGACGGGAAGGAATCTGTGAGACCGCTGGAATAAAATCCGCCGACGGTGTATTCTTGGTTCCAGGTAACACCCTGGCAATGAAGCACATATCTCTCGTTTCGCTGGTCGTCCTGTACCTCGCTGTCCTGGTCCAACCGAGCTTCGCTCAGACAGCGAGTCGCAACCCCACCTACCGGATCGGGCCGCGCGACCTCGTCGAGGTGCGGGTGTTCGAGACCCAGGAGCTCAACGGGAGCCTCCGCGTCTCCGAGGACGGCGACGTCACCCTGCCGCTCATCGGCAACGTGAAGATCGCCGGGTTGACCGAGGCCGAGGCCGCCCAGAGGATCAAAGGCATCCTGGAGGAGAAGGCCCTGCAGCGCGCCTCCGTGTCGGTGCAGGTGCTGGAGTACCGCTCCAAGCCCATCTCGGTGATCGGCGCGGTCCGCCAGCCGGGCAACCTGGCCTTCGCGGGCCGCTGGACCCTGCTGGAGGCGCTGACGGCGGCTGGCGGGCTCAATGATGCGCACGGCTCCATCATCCACGTGCTGCGCCGCGCCGAGAACGGCCTGTCCGACCAGGTGTCGGTCCGCGCGGACGACCTCATGGTGCGCGCCGACCCGCGGGTCAACATCCCGATCTATCCCGGCGACCTGATCAACGTGCCGGGGGAGATCGAGGTGACGGTCTACTGCCTGGGCGAGGTGCAAAAGCCGGGGCCGGTGGCCTTCAAGAGCTCGCAGCGGATCAGCCTGCTCACCACCATCGCCCAGGCCGGCGGCATGACCGACCGGGCGTCCAGCAAGATCCTGGTCAAGCGGACCGACATCAACGGCAAGACGACGGAAATCGCGGCGGACTACAAGCGGATCCTCGCCGGGAAGGAATCCGACGTCGAGCTCCAGCCGGGCGACATCATCGTCGTGAAGGAGTCATTCTTTTGAGCGCACAGAAGGCGCAGCCCTTTTTTCCGGAGGAGCCGGCCTCTCCCGATCGTCAAGAGGCCGAGCTCAACGTCTCCGAATACCTCGGCATGGTCCGCCGCCACTGGAAGCTGGTGGCGTTGGCCGTGCTCGTCGCCGTGGTCGCCGCCAGCGTGCACTTCGCCATCACGCCCAAGGAGTACATGGCCTCCTCCACGATCCAGATCGAGCGGCGCAACCTGTCGCCGGTCGGCAGCGCCACGAGCCCCTGGTACGAGAACTTCTGGAACCTGGAGTTCTATCCCACCCAGTACGAGCTCCTGCAGAGCCGCGGCCTCGCCGAGCGGGTGGTCCGCAGCCTGGATCTCATGGTCGATCCGCAGTTCAACCCGGGGGCTGTGGCAACGAAGGAGCGCACCGGCGCCACCACGGCCGAAGAGGATGAGGCGACCCTGGGCCGCCTCGCCCTCCAGCTCAAGGGCGGCCTCTCGGTCGAGCCGGTGCGCAGCACGCAGCTCGTGCGCCTGTCGTTCCGCTCCTCGTCCCCCGAGTTCGCCGCCAAGGCGGCCAACGCGTTCGCCGAGTCGTTCATCGACATGGGAGTCGAGGACCGCTACGCCTCGGCCGGCAAGGCTTCGACGTTCCTCAGCTCGCAGATCGAGACCCTCAAGCAGGAGATCGACGAGAGAGAGGCGCAGCTCCAGGCGTTCAGCCGCACCAGCGACATCGTGACGCTCGATCCGAAGTCGAACGTCACCCTGCAGCGGCTCGAGAACCTCAACATGGCCTTGATGGACGCCAAGAAGGAGCGCATCCAGAAGGAGTCCCGCTATTTCGAGGTGATGAACGGTCCGCCGGAGGCCGTGGCCGACATCCTGGCTCCCGGCGTCATCGGCGGTCTGCGCACCCAGCAGATCCAGATGGAGCAGGAGTACCAGACCAAGCTCAAGACCTTCAAGCCGGAATGGCCCGAGATGGTCTCCTTGAAGACCCAGATCGAAGAGGGGCGGCAGCACATCGACAGCGTCACCCGCGAGATGGTCCAGAAGGTACGCAGCAGCGCCTCGGCGGACTACCAGGGGGTCCTGCGGCAGGAGCAGTCGCTGGCCAGCGAGCTGGAAACGATCAAGAAGCAGGCGATCGATCAGAGCTCGTCCGCGGTGCAGTTCACCAACCTGAAGGTGGAGATCGAGACGCGCCGCGAGCTCCTCGACGAGCTGCTGCGCCAGCAATCCGAGACCGAGGTGGCGGTGCGCCTGCAGGACACGCGCGAGTCGAACGTCCGCATCATCGACCAGGCGCTGGTGCCGGCCGGGCCGTTCAGCCCGTCGCTGCGCAAGGATCTGACCTACGGGCTGCTCATCGGTCTGTTGATCGGCGTCGGCGCGGCGCTCCTGATCGAGTTCCTCGACCGCACGGTGAAGACACCGGAAGAGGTGGAGCGCCGCTTCGGCCTCGCCACCCTGGCGGTCATCCAGGACATCGCGGACGTGGGCAAGACCTATGGCTACTCCGCGTACGGCTATGGCTACGGCGAGCCTCCCCCTCCCACCGGCGAGCGGCCGCGGGTGCGCGCGGGCAAAGGGAAGGTCAAGGGAGTGGCCGGAGCCTGGCTGGAGAAGAAGAAGGGGACGCCCGGCGGGGGGGCGCCGCAGATCGAGCTCGTGCCCCACGAGCGGCCGCGTACGCTGATCTCCGAGTCCTACCGGTCGCTGCGCACCTCGCTCCTCCTCTCGAGCGCCCGCGAGCTCAAGGTCGTGGCCGTCACCTCGGCGATGGCCGGCGAGGGCAAGACCGCCACGGCATCCAACCTGGCGGTGGTGCTGGCCCAGCTCGGCCGGCCGGTGCTGATCATGGACTGCGACCTGCGCAAGCCGCGTCTGCACCAGGTGTTCAAGCTCTCCAACCGGGTCGGGCTGGTGAACCAGCTCACGGGCACGGCCGATCTCGACGCGGTGATCCTGCCGACCGAGGTGCCGAACCTGTGGGTCCTCCCCTCGGGCCCGATGCCTCCCAATCCCTCGGAGCTGCTCGCCTCGGAGCGCCTGCGCGAGCTCCTGCGGACTCTCCGCAGCCGGTTCGACTACGTGATCCTGGATACGCCGCCCGCCCTGGCGGTCACCGACGCCACGCTGGTCGGCGCTTTCGCCGACGGCGTGGTCTTGACCTTGCGCAGCCACAAGGTGACCCGCGAGGAGGTGCGGCTGGTCCGCGACCGCCTGCGCCAGGCCGACATCAAGGTTCTCGGCGCCGTGCTCAACCGGAACCGCGCGCTCCAGGCGGGCATGGCCCGCGGCTACCGCTACGCCGAGGCCTATGGCTACGGCGCCGAGGAGAGCGGCTCGAAGGCCGGATCCGCTGCCTGATGATCGACCTGCACTGCCACATCCTGCCGGGCGTCGACGACGGCGCCCCGACGCTGGAGGACGCCCTGGCCATGTGCCGCCTGGCCGCCGCCGACGGTTGCGAGGCCATGGTGGCGACGCCGCACCAGCGGCGCGAGCCGTGGTGGAACGACGACGTGGAGCGGTTGCGGGCGCTCGCGAGCCAGCTCCAGGAGAGGACGCGGGAGGCGATCGGGAACGGGTTCCGCGTGCTGCTCGGCGGCGAGGTCCACGTCGACCGCGAGATCCTGGCCGAGGTGGAGCGGCTGCCCGGAGGAACGATCCTCCCCCTCGCCGGGTCGCACTATCTGCTCCTCGAGCTCGACCACTGGGGAGGGATGACCGAGGCGATCCACCTGATCCATGAGGTCGCCGTCGCCGGCTGGCGTCCGATCCTCGCGCATCCCGAGCTCATCCCCTGGCTGGATCTGGAGGGGCTGGCACGCCTGGTAGAGCTCGGCGCGACCGCCCAGGTGACCGCGATGAGCATCACCGGCGACTTCGGCCGCCGGCCGATGCAGGCCGCCCACCAGATGATCGACGCCGGCCTCGTCCACTTTCTGGCCAGCGACGCCCACGACGTCCGCCGCCGCCCCCCCGGCCTGCGCCGGGCCTGCCTGATGATCGCCGGGCGCTGGGGCGACGACCTCGCGCAGCGGTTGTCGATGGACAATCCCCGGGCCGTCGTCGAGGACCGGCCGCTGCCGATCCTCCAGAAAGACGTCCAGGAGGATCAGGCTTCATGAAGCGCATTGCCTCCGGGATCCGATCGATCCTTCTGGCCGCGGTCCTCGCCCTGGCGGCGGCTCCCGTCTTTGCCGTCGACATCTTCTATCTCGACCTGCAGCGCGACGGGATGCACGCCTTCGATCGCGGCGACTACGGCGTGGCGGCCCGCCATCTCCGCCTCGCCTGCTTTGGGATGCTCGACGAGCCGAAGGCGCTCGGCGAGTGCCTGGCGCGGCTGGCGCTGGCTCAGGACAAGGCGGGAGACACGACGGGCTTTCGCGAGACCTTCGGCCGTCTGGTCGAAATCGAGGAGCGGTTCCAGGGGTACTCGCAGTCGAGCCTGCCGCCCGAGGTCCGCGCCGTTCTGGAGCAGCGGATGGCCGCCCTGATCCCGGCCGCGACCCTGGCCGCCTCGCCGCAGGCGCTGCGCGGCGCCGCCGGCCGCAAGCCCGAGGTCCAGGCCGCCAAACCGCGGAGCGACAAGCCGCAGCCCATCGAGCGCTCCGCCACGCCGGCGCCGGCGCGCCCCGCGGCTCCTTCCCCGGCTCCGGCCTCGACGGAGGCGCAGCCCCCGGCAGCCGCTCCGCCGGCGGCTTCCCAGACGCCCACGGACGCCGACCGGAAGAAGCAGGAGAGGGCGCGCAAGCTCCTCGCGGAGACCGGCACCGCGCGCGAGCTCCGGGAGGCCTTTCAACTGGCCCGCGAAGTGGCCGACGCACACCCGGAGTCGCGCGAGGCGCAGCAGCTCGCCGGAGAGGCGGCCTACCGCATCTCCCGCTGGAGCGAGGCCGCCGACTACCTCGGGCGCGCCGGCGGTCCGGGAGACGACCAACCCGAGCTCCTCTTCTACCTGTCCGTCTCTCTCTATGAGTCGGGCAATGTCCAGACCGCGGCATCCCCCCTCCGCCGCGCCCTTCCCAATCTGCAGCGCACCCCTTACGTCGATGCCTACGCCAAAAAGATTCTCAGCCCATAGACCGGTTTTTCCTGTAAAATCTGCCTGTCCAGGAGGACCGACCATGAAACGACGCGCCCTGCTTGCTGTCTGGGCCCTGTTGGCGTGCGCCGCCAGCGCGGGTGCCCAGGCGATCTCGATCCAGGAGCCCAAGTGCATCCCGGAAGAGGACAACGGTGTGATCCGGGCTTCGCTGTCCGCGGACGTTCCGGGCCATACGCCACGGCTCTATTTCCGCTGGAAGGCGCAGACCGACTTCTATTGGGTGGCCATGGAAGACGAGCCCGGACGGAAGCTCTGGGGGATCCCGGCCAAGCCCGAGGCGCGCAACGAGCAGGTGGAGTATTACGTCGCGCTGGTCGACGCCGCCGGCCACGTGGGCTCCCGCTCCGAAGCGAAGCTCGCCAAGGTCACCAAGGACTGCGACGCCAAGCTCACCCCGAAAGAGCGGGGTGTCGCCGAGAACCTGATCGTCGGCGAGACCACTCCCGAGCAGCAGGGAGAGAAGGTGGTGGGCTTTTTGTGCAAGGGAGTCATCGCGCGCATCAACTCGGAAGGCATCCGGCGCAGCGATGAGATCTGTGGCCCGTGCGCCGTCGTCTGGTGGCAGGACAAGCGGGTGCTGATCCCCGCCCTGGCCGGCGGTCTCGTCGGCGTCGTGGTGACCGATGATGATCCGGAGGCGTCTCCGTCCCGCCCATAGCAGCTCCAAGCACCTGAGATAGGTGGCGCCTCTTCTGAATCCAAAGGCGCCGGTCGCTCCCCGCACTTCGGTGCAGGGGGCCGTGTGCCTTCTTCCATACTTGTCCATCCCCAGGAGCTCTCGATGACGAAAGTATCTGTGTTTCCCTCTCCCAACTCTGATCGGGACCGTGCCTCGGACGGTTCCGCGACGCATGTCAGCCATCTGATCGAGCCGCACGGCGGCACGTTGATCGACCTTCTGGCGACGCCCGAGCGCACCGCCGAGCTCAAGGCGGCCTCCCGCGACTGGCCGTCCTGGGATCTGACCCCGCGCCAGTTCTGCGACCTGGAGCTGCTGTTGAACGGCGGCTTCTCGCCGCTGACCGGTTTCATGAGCAAGGCGGACCACGATTCAGTCTGCGAGAAGATGCGCCTGGCGGACGGCACCCTCTGGCCGATCCCCATTCTGCTCGACGTGCCCCGCGAGCTCGCCGACAAGCTCAAGGCGGGGACCAGCGTGCTCGCCCTGCGCGATCCCGAGGGGGTGATGCTGGCGGCGCTCCACGTGGAGGAGATCTGGGAGATCGACCGGGAGGCGAGCGCCACGGCGACCTTCGGAACGCTCGACCGCAAGCACCCGGGCGTGGCGCACCTGCTGGACAGGACCCATCCCGCGGCCCTGGCCGGCCGGATCGAAGGGCTCCAGCTCCCGATCCACTACGACTTCCGCCAGCTCCGCCACACGCCGGCCGAGCTGCGCGCCGAGTTCGCCCGCGAGGGCTGGCGCCGCGTCGTCGCGTTCCAGACGCGCAACCCCATGCACCGGGCTCACTGCGAGCTGGTCCTGCGCGCCGCCAAGGAGTCGCGCGCCAACGTCCTGATCCATCCGACCGTCGGTCTGACCAAGCCGGGCGACCTGGACCACTACACGCGGGTGCGCTGCTATCAGGCGGTGCTCCCCCGCTTCCCGCAGCACACGGCCAAGCTGTCGCTCCTGCCGCTCGCCATGCGGATGGGCGGCCCGCGCGAGGCGCTGCTCCACGCGATCATCCGGAAGAACCATGGCTGCACCCACTTCATCGTGGGGCGCGACCACGCCGGCCCGGGCGCGGGCTCGGACGGCAAGCCCTTCTACGGCCCGTACGACGCCCAGGAGCTGCTGCGCCAGCACGAGGAGGAGCTGGGGGTGGCCATGGTTCCCTTCCAGGCCCTCTCCTACGTGGAGGACCTGGACACCTACATGCCGCAGGACGAGATCCCGGCCGGCTCGCGCACCTTGGACATCTCGGGCACGGAGCTGCGGCGCCGCCTGCAGGAAGGGCGAGAGATCCCGGCCTGGTTCACCTTCCCCGAGGTGGCCGAGGAGCTGCGGCGCACCCATCCGCCGCGCTACCAGCAGGGATTCACCGTCTTCCTGACCGGCCTGTCCGGCGCCGGCAAGTCGACGATCGCGAGCGTGCTTCTGGTCAAGTTCATGGAGGCGGGCGGCCGGCCGGTGACGCTGCTCGACGGCGACATCGTGCGCAAGAACCTCTCGTCGGAGCTGAACTTCTCCAAGGAGCACCGCGACATCAACATCCGCCGCATCGGCTACGTGGCCTCGGAGATCACCAAGAACGGCGGCATCGCCATCTGCGCGCCGATCGCGCCGTACGACAGCGTGCGCAAGGAGGTGCGGCAGATCGTCGAGGAGGGCGGCGGCTTCGTGCTGGTCCACGTGGCCACGCCGATCGACACCTGCGAGCAGCGCGACCGCAAGGGTCTCTACGCCAAGGCGCGCGCCGGCATCCTCAAGGAGTTCACCGGCATCTCCGACCCCTACGAGGTGCCGACGGACGCCGACCTGGTGATCGACACGACGCAGATGTCCCCCGAGGAGGCGGCGCAGGAAATCCTGCTCTATCTCGAGCGCGAGGGGTACGTCGGCGGCGGGCTGGCGGTGGAGTGACGATGGTCCCAATTGAGGACGTCCAGGACGAGGATCTGCGCCGGATCGACGACGCGCTGGAGGCGGCGCGGGAGGTCTTCTCCCGCTACACCCCCGGCGAGGTCGAGGCCCGGCGCAAATCCGGAGATGATCCCGTCACCGCGGCGGATACCGAGGTCGACACGCTGCTCCGCCGCCTGCTGCCGCGGGACGGCGAGGGATGGCTCTCGGAGGAGACGACGGACGATCCGTCGCGCCTGGAGCGGAGCCGGGTGTGGGTGGTGGACCCGCTCGACGGCACGCGCGAGTTCGTCGAGGGGATCCCGGAGTGGTGCGTGTCCGTGGGGCTGGTGATCGGCGGCGAGCCGGTGGCCGGCGGGATCCTCAATCCGGCGACGGGTCAGAAGATCCTCGGCGCGCGCGGCCGCGGAGTGACGCTCGACGGCCGTCCCGCGCAGGTGAGCGGACGGCCGGGGCTCGCCGGCGCCACGGTGCTGGCGAGCCGCAGCGAGGTGCGGCGCAAAGAGTGGGAGGGATACCGCGAGGACCTCTTCACGATCCGCCCCTGCGGCTCGGTCGCCTACAAGCTGGCGCAGGTGGCGGCCGGCCTCGCCGACGCCACCTGGACGCTGGTCCCCAAGCACGAGTGGGACGTGGCCGCCGGAGTGGCTCTGGTGCTGGCGGCCGGCGGGACGGTGTGGGAGGACGGCCCGGGGGGAGAGGTCCGGTTCAACCGGCCTCGCCCCAAGCTGACGCGGCTGCTCGCCGCGCCACGGCAGCTGGTGGGGGAGATCGAGGCGGAGATCGCGCGGCGTTCTACTTAACCTTCGTCAACGGCCCGCTCTGGATCTTCACCAGGGCGTGCTTGTGCTCGATCCCCTGCCGGCGCTCGTCCGCCATCCGCCGCACCACCTCGAGCATGCGGTCGAGATCCCCCTGCATCTTGTCCATCCGCTCCTTCATGTTGAGGATCACCTCGACGCCCGCCAGGTTGACTCCCAGGTCGCGGGTCAGGGTGAGGATGATCTCCAGGCGGCGCAGCGCTTCCTCGTCGTACAGGCGGGTGTTGCCGGCGCTGCGGGTCGGCTTGATGAGACCTTCCCGCTCGTAGAGCCGCAAGGTCTGCGGATGGATGCCGTAGCGCTCGGCCACCACGCTGATCATCACGAACTTCTGTTCCGATTTGCGACGCCGGCCGTTCATCAGGCCTCCCCCCGCGCCGGCTCATCCCGCACCGGCACCCGGGCCGCCCCGGATACCCGCTTGGGGACGTGGACCCGCAGGATCCCCTGCTGGAAATCCGCGGAGATGCCTTCGGTGTCCACCGGCGCTGCGAGCTCGAAGGTGCGGCGGAACGGTCCGTAGCTCCGCTCCATCCGGAGGAAGTTGCGGTTCTCTCCGGGGTTGTGCCGGCGGCCGGAGAGCTCCAACCGCCGGTCCCGCACCTGGAGCTGGATGTCCTCCCGCCGGAGCCCCGGCAGCTCGGCGTAGAGGAGGTAGGCATCCTCGGTTTCGATGATGTCGACGGCGGGGGCCCAGGTTCCGGGCAGGACCCCCTCCGGGTCTTCGTAATCCGTGGGGAGAAGCGCCTGCTCGAACAGGCTGTTGATCCGCTCCTGGATACGAGCCAGCTCCTCCAGGTAGATCTTCTTGAGCGGCGCCATGGCGGTCACCTCCGGCGCGTCAGCGCTTCTCGTCCACGTCCACGTACTCGGCGTCGATCACCTCGTCCGAGGCGGCTCCGCGCTGCTGTCCACCGCCCGGGCCACCCGCTCCCGCCGCACCGCCGCCGGGCGCGCCCGCGCCCTGACCCTGGCTGTACATGACCTCGGCCAGCTTGTGAGACGCCTGGGTGAGCCGCTCGGCCGCCTGCTCCATGTCGCTCGCGTTCTCGCTGTCCAGGGCCGTCCGGGCCTGGGCGAGAGCCTGCTCGAGCTGCCCCTTCTCGTCCGCGCCGAGCTTCTCCTTGTGCTCGTTGTAGGTCTTCTCGGTGCTGTAGATCAAGCTGTCGAGACGGTTGCGCGCCTCCACCTGGCGCCGCCGCTCCTGGTCTTCCGACCGGTGCGACTCGGCCTCCCTGACCATCCGGTCGATGTCGGAATCGGCCAGGCCGCTCGACGCGGTGATCGTGATCTTCTGCTCCTTGCCGGTGCCCAGGTCCTTGGCGGACACGTGGACGATGCCGTTGGCGTCGATGTCGAACGCCACCTCGACCTGCGGCACGCCGCGCGGCGCCGAGGGGATGCCCACCAGGTGGAACTTGCCGAGCGTCCGGTTGTCGCGCGCCATCTCGCGCTCGCCCTGGAGCACGTGGACCTCGACCGAGGTCTGGTTGTCCGCCGCGGTCGAGAAGATCTCGGCCTTGCGCGTCGGGATCGTGGTGTTGCGCTCGATCAGCCGGGTGAAGACGCCGCCCAGGGTCTCGATGCCGAGGGACAGCGGCGTCACGTCGAGGAGCAGGACGTCCTTGACGTCGCCGCGCAGCACGCCACCCTGGATCGCCGCACCCACCGCCACCACCTCGTCCGGGTTGACGCCCCTGTGCGGCTCCTTGCCGAACAGCTCCGCCACCAGCTTCTGGATCGCCGGCATGCGGGTCTGGCCGCCGACGAGCACGACCTCGTCGATGTCCTTGGCCTCGAGGCCCGAGTCCTTGATCGCCTGCTTGCAGGGCGCGATGGAGCGCTGGATGAGCGGCTCGACCATCTGCTCCAGCTTGCTGCGGGTGAGGCGCAGGTTCATGTGCTTCGGACCCGAGGCGTCGGCGGTGATGAACGGCAGGTTGACGTCCGTCTCCTGCGCGCTCGACAGCTCGATCTTCGCCTTCTCCGCCGCCTCCTTGAGGCGCTGCATGGCCATCGGGTCGTTGCCCAGGTCGATGCCCTGGTCCTTCTTGAACTCTTCGAGCAGCCACTCGATGATCCGCTGGTCGATGTTGTCACCGCCCAGGTGGGTGTCGCCGTTGGTGGCCTTCACCTCGACCACGCCCTCGCCCACCTCCAGGATGGAGATGTCGAAGGTGCCGCCGCCGAAGTCGTAGACGGCGATGGTCTGGTCCTTCTTCTTGTCCAGGCCGTAGGCCAGGGCCGCCGCGGTCGGCTCGTTGACCAGCCGCTTGACCTCCAGGCCCGCGATCCGGCCGGCGTCCTTGGTCGCCTGCCGCTGGGCGTCGTTGAAGTACGCGGGCACGGTGATGACCGCGGCCTCCACCTTCTCGCCCAGATAGTCCTCGGCCGCCTGCTTCAGCTTGCCCAGGATCATGGCCGAAATCTCGGGGGGCGAGTACTTCTTGCCGTCGATGTTGACGCGCACGTCGCCGTTCTCGGCACGCTCGACCGAGTACGGCACCATCTTCATCTCCTCGTTCACCTCGTCGAACTTGCGGCCCATGAACCGCTTGATCGAGAAGACCGTGTTCTTGGGGTTGGTGATCGACTGCCGCTTCGCCACCTGCCCGACGAGACGCTCACCGCTCTTGGTGAAAGCGACGACCGAGGGGGTGGTGCGATTCCCTTCGGCATTGGGGATGACCTTCGCCTCGCTCCCCTCCATCACAGCCACCACGCTGTTCGTGGTGCCCAGGTCGATTCCGATGATCTTGCTCACGCGAATACCCTCCTTCGCTTCAGTGTCCGTCAGGCATGGAGACGTTGCCAGCCTGCCGCCACGGGGAAGTGTAAAACCTTAGTGGCGACCTGTCAAACTTTCGCCACACCCTACTTGACAAAAGTGGACGCAGATTTATTCCGGGGGCGAGGGCTCAATCCAGCAAGACCAGCGGGTGCTCCGCCGACTCCGCGGGCACGGTGAGAATCTCGGGGTCGAGCAGGAAGTTGCCGGTGACCGCCTCGCTGGTTTCGGCGCCGGCGACCGGCTTGCCGGCTTCCATCGGCTGGAGGGTGTAGCTCTCCTCGCCTGGCTCGTAGCGGAGGGGGAGCCCGCGCGGGTCCCGCAGGTCGGTCCGGGTGAGAAGGCCGGCTTCCACCAGATCGCCCAGATTCGCCGGGAAGCGCCCCGCCAGAAGGAACGAGGTCTTGGCGGCCTGGTCGATCTTCAGGTAGAGCGAGCTCCGCAGATCCTGGGACAGGGCCTCCCGCTCCCGCTCCTGCCAGGGGAAGGGGAGGAGGACCGCCTGGGGCCGGACGAGCAGGAGCGCGCCGAGGAGGAGGGCGAAGCCGGCCGCGAGGAGCTTGGGTGTGATGGGCCGCGTTCCGAGCTCCGCGGCCGGCGCCCCGACCTTCATTTTGCGGAACGGTCCGGCCGCCTCGGCTTCAGCCTCGCGCCGAACCACCCGGAGGCCCGGACGGCCCGCGGCGGCGTCCTCGGCCACCGCGGCCGGCGGCTGCGCGGCCACAGGTCCGGGGACGGGAGCGGGGCGCCCCGGAGCCGCGGCGGCGCCCGGTGCGACCGGGGCAGGAGCCGGGACCGGGCGCGGCCCGGCTGCCGCGTTCCGCTGGGCGATCTGGAAGAGAAGCTCGTCGACCGGGATCGGAATGAACCCCTCTTCGTAGGAGACCTCGTCACCGCTGTAGAACTTGAACTCCCCCTTGTCCCAACGGAGGAGCTGCTCGAGCAGCCGGGTCATCTGGATGCGCAGGGCGCGCAGCAGCTCCGGCCGCGCCACGTACAGCCGCTCGACCAGGAAATCGAGGAGCCGCAGCCCGGACGCCGGGTACTCGGCGGCGGCGCGCGAGAAGTCGTTCGCGGTCATCAGACCCTCGCCGACGAGGATCTGCGCCAGCCCTTCCTCCACCGTCTGGTTCAGGGCGTCGGCCGCCACGATCTGCCCGTTCAGGAACGAGATCGCGATGATGTCCTGTTGCCCCTGGACCGTCAGGATCCCGGTCTTCCGCTGCTGGGCGACCAGTTGCAGGATCTCCGGCAGCTTGAAGAGATCGAGGGTACCTTCAACCGCCATGAACGCGCATCCTCGGGCTCACACGTCGTGGCGCAGCTCCCACCGGAGCCTCGCGCCGAAATAGAGCAGAATACCTAGGATCGCCAGGATCCAGGCCGTGAGATTCCCTGGATCATACCCCCACGGGATGCGATAGCCGAGCCCTCCGAACAGCGGCAGGATCAGGAGCCCGACCGCCGCCAGCAGGGAGACATAGGAGCGGACGCCCTCCCCCGCCTCCGCCGAGGTCAGGCCCGGCACCAGGATGCGCCGCCAGCGGTCGCGGGTGCGCTGGCGCCGCGGCTCGGCGACCTTCTCGGTCAGGCCGAACGGCCGGCGGGCCAGGTGGATCGAGAGCGCCAGAAGGGCGAGGACCACCGGCACGAGCAGAGACAGCCAGCGCCGGAACAGCTCCAGGTTGGCCGACGCCCCTTCCTGCATCCGGTAGGTGGACATGAGCTGGCTCCGGATCTCCGGGATGCGCTGCAAGCCGTCGTCCGGCGTGACCACCCGCTGCTGGCTCAGGTTGCGCACCCAGACGTCCACCTGCGAGTTGCTGATCTGGCGCGCCAAATCCAGAGCCTTCCGCGATTCGTTGAACAGATAGGACTCGGAATACGCCTGGCTCAGATTGAACTGGGCGGCCGCGTTGGCCGGATCGGCGGCGGCCACCTTCTGGAAGTGCTGGATGGCCGTGCCGAAGTCCCCCTTGAGGAAGGCATAGGCGCCGATGTTCATCTGCACGGCCACGTTCTCCGGCTCCACCTCCAGCACCTGCTGGTAGAGCGAGCTCGCGAGATCCCACTGGTTGAGCGACCGGTGGACGTCGGCCAGGAAGTGCTTGACCGCCGTGCTCTCGGGCAGCAGCGACCGCAGCACGCCGAGATCGGTGAACAGGCCGCCGTAGAGGCGGTGCTGCACCAGGCTCTCCATCGCCATGTCCGGCGGCGACAGGCGCACCCCCACTTCCCGGCTCTGCGAGGCGATCAGGACCGGCGACGCGCCGACCAGGAGCCACAGGCTCAGCAGGACGGCGCGCTCGCTCCACGACGAGTACGCCCAGAGGAGCACCGACCAGAACAGCGGGAGCCAGAGGAGGCCGGACGGCAGCGCCAGCGGGAAGAGCAGCAGGAGGACGGTGGCCGCGACCGCGACCATCCGGGGGAGGCGCCGCGAGAACATGGCCACCAGGTCCTGAAACAGGAGTCCCCCCTTGCTCACCATCTGGATGGCGATGAACAAGGCCCCGGTGAGCAGGAGCAGGCAGAGGCCCCACATGACGAGGCTGTGCACGAACAGGTAGCGCTCCAGGGGGACGCCGAAGATGCGCCCCGCCCCGCCGAGCATGGCGCCGAGCGCTCCGAAGTAGTTGCCCTGCCTCCGGTCGACGTAGGCTCTGGCGAAGGCCACCGCCGGGCGGCCCGGATCGAGGCGGTCCGCCGCGGCGAGGGCCCAGCGGGCGCGCTCGAAATCCCCCTGCTGCGCCGCCTGATGCGCGCGGGCAATGGCGCCGACGCTCAGATCGGGGAGGCGCCGCATGCCGAGCTGCCGCGCCGTGGCGAGGAGGTCGTCGACCACTCTCTCCGAGTCCTTGCGGCTGTTCTGCACGATCCACTGCAGCCACTGCTCCTCGATCTGTTTGAGGGTGCGGCGGACCGGAGTGGTCATCTCGACGCCGGTCACCTGCGGCGAGGACACACCGCTGACCGCCGCCGCGGGGGCGGCGGTCAGCAGCACCAGGGCCGCGGCGGCGAGCCGGCTACCGAGTCTTCTGGACATAGCGGACCCGCGCACGATAGAGCAGGTCTTCGAGAAAAGCGGCCTCCTGGGCCGTGAGGTTGCCGGCCGTCTTCTGCCGCAGCACGTCGAGCAGATCGATGTGCAGGCGGGCCATCTCGAGGTTCTCGACCAGCTGGCCGTTGGGCAGGTCCATGTCGCCCAGATAGAGGGGGATCGGCTCCGCCATCATCTGGACCAGGTCGTAGAACGAGGGACCGTAGCCCTCCGGCGTGCCTGGGAGCTCCAAGGGAGGAGCTGTCTCGTCCTCCAGGTCCGGCGGGGGTGTCCGAGCGTCGGGCGCGGCGGCCGCGGTCGGTGGCGGGGCCGCCGCAGGCTGCGGCGCGGGCGCGGCGGCCGGCTCGGCGGTCGATTTCTCGGCGAGGAAACGGTACTCTTCCCGGAGGTCGCCCTCCGGCGTGAACATCCGCTTGTCGGTGACCTTGAGCTGCTTTTCCTGACTACTCACCCGGATCGACACTCCTTTCTGAAGACGGAAGACGACGCCGTTTCATGGTGAAAAACGGTGTTGAAAAATCGTAGCAAGCGTCTTTCCCATTGAGCAAGCACGCGTCCCGGAGGCCCGAGCATGTCCCAGACCCCGCAGCCCCCCGATCTCCAGAAGCTCCTCGACCTGGTTGCCCGCCTGCGCGCCCCGGACGGTTGTCCATGGGACCGCGAGCAGGGGCTCTCGGACGTCCGTGCCTACCTGCTCGAAGAAGCGCACGAGGCGGCCGGAGCGATCGACAGCGGCGACTGGGGGGAGCTGGCCGAGGAGCTCGGCGATCTGCTCTTCCAAGTCGCCTTCATCGGTCGGCTGGCCGAGGAGGCTGGCGCCTTCAGCGTCTCACAGGTCGTGGACGGCGTCTACCAGAAAATGGTGTCGCGTCACCCTCACGTCTTTGGCGGCGAGGTGCTGGCCGACGCCGAGGCGGTGCGGCAGGCCTGGGAGCGCCGCAAGCTGAAGGAGGAGCCGGGCCGCGCCTCGCTGCTCTCCGGCGTCCCCGGATCGCTGCCGGCGCTCCTCGGCGCCTACCGCCTGACCCAGAAGGCGGCCGGCGTGGGCTTCGACTGGCCGGACGCGGACGCGGTGCTGGTCAAAGCCGAAGAGGAGATCGAGGAGCTGCGCCATGCCCTGGCCGCGGGCGACGAGGCATCGGTCCGCGAGGAGATGGGGGACGTCCTCTTCACCCTGGCCAACCTGGCCCGCAAGCTGGACGTCGACCCCGAGGCCGCCCTCGCCGGCACCAACCGGAAGTTTCGCCAGCGCTTCGCGAAGGTCGAGGAAGGCCTCGCCGCCCAGGGCAAGTCGGCGGCCGAGGCGTCGCTCGCGGAGATGGACGCGCTGTGGGAGGGGGCGAAGGGGGGAACAAGGACTTAAAGGACATCAAGGACGGCAAGGACGGCAAGGACGCGGACAAGCGATTGTCCTTGTGTCCTTGTCGTCCTTGATGTCCTTCAGGGAGCCTGCGCCGCCACGGGAGCTTTGAGAATGCTCACCAGGTACGGCTCCACAGTATCAGCCACCATCTCCTGCCCCTTGGCCGTGGGGTGGACGCCATCCGCCTGATTGAGATCGGCCACCCCTCCTACCTTGTCCAGGAGGAAGGGCACGAGGGGGACGTCCAGGTCCTTGGCGATGTGCGGGTACATGGCCTCGAAGCGCTCGGTGTAGTCGGGGCCGTAGTTCGGCGGGATCATCATGCCGAGGAGGAGGACCCGGGCTCCGGAAGCCTTCGCGCGCCGGACGATCTCGCGCAGGTTCTTCTCGGTGTCGGCCAGGTCCAGGCCGCGCAGGCCGTCGTTGGCTCCGAGCCCCACGACGAGCACGTCGGGCTTCTGCTTCAAGAGCCAGTCGAGGCGGGCCAGGCCGCCGGCCGTGGTGTCGCCGCTCACGCCGGCGTTCAGGACCCGCACCGGCGTGCCCTCGGCGTCCAGGCGCCGGTCGAGGACCGCGGGATAGGCCTGATCCTCGGGGAGGCCGAGACCGGCGGTCAGGCTGTCTCCCAGGAAAACCACCAGCGGCCCTTCGACAGCTCGCGCGGCGGGTGCAGGAGCCGCCGCGGGCGCCGCGCGCCGCACGGGAGCCTCCTCGGCCGTGCCCGCGTCGCAGCCGGCGAGCCCGGGAATAAGCAGCGTCAAGGTGAGGGTTGCGAGCTTTCGCCACATCGGTTCTAGTTCCATCCCATGAAAGAAAGCGGTTGTCCGCACGTTCTATTCCTCCGCTGATGAGCCCGACGACCCAACCGCGCATCGAGCTCCGCGAGCTCACCCGACGGCTCCCTTCCGGGGACCGCCTCCTGACCATCGTCGACCGCATCGACCTGCGGATCGAGGCTGGCGAGTTCGTGGCCGTGCTGGGGCCCTCCGGCAGCGGCAAGTCCACCCTCCTCGCGCTCATGGCAGGCCTCGACCGTCCCACGTCCGGCGAGGTGCGGATCGACGGCCGGCCGATCCAGGACCTGTCGGAGGACCAGCTCGCCGTCCTGCGCCGGCACAAGATCGGGTTCGTCTTCCAGAGCTTCCAGCTGCTGACCAATCTGACGGCCCGCGAGAACGTCCTCCTCCCGATCGAGCTCCTCGGCCAGAGCGATCCGGTGCGCCGCGCCGACGAGCTTCTCGCGGCCGTGGGGCTCGCGGACCGCGGCCATCACTATCCGAGCCAGCTCTCCGGTGGCGAGCAGCAGCGGATCGCCCTGGCGCGCGCCTTCGCCGCCCGGCCGCCCATTCTCCTGGCCGACGAGCCGACCGGCAACCTCGACGGCGCCACCGGCCGGCGCATCCTCGAGCTGCTGACCGAGCTCCGCCGCCGCGAAGGGACCACCCTGGTGCTGGTGACCCACGACCCGGCGGTGGGAGCGCTCGCCGACCGCCTGATCCACCTGCGCGACGGGCGGATCGAGCGTGAGGAGGTGCCGGAGCGGGAAGCAGCGGTGTTCCAGGTGGGGCAGGCGGGGGAGCGGGGATGACCCTTTCGTTCTTCTTCAAAACCCTGCTCCGCGAGTCGCGCGGCTCCCGCGGCCGGCTGGCCTTCTTCATCGCCTGCCTGTCGGTGGGCGTGGCCGCCGTGGTCTCGGTCGCCGGCCTCTCGGCCAGCCTGGACGACGGCATCCGCAGCGAGGCCCGCCAGCTCCTCGCCGCCGACCTCGCCATCGAGGGACGGCGGCCGGTGCCGCGCGACCTCGATCTGGCCGCCGCCGGCCTGGCCGGCGCGGAGCGCACCGACCTGCAGGAGACGGTCACGGTGGTGGCCGCTCCCCCGCGCGCCGCGGGACAGCCGGGGCGCAGCCAGCTCGTCGAGCTCAAGGTGGTCCACGGAACCTATCCCTTCTACGGCAAGCTGGTGATCGAGCCGCGGCGCCCTCTGCGCGAGCTCCTCGCTCCGCAGACGACGGTGGTCGCCTCCGAGCTCCTCTCCCGCCTCGGCCTCCGGATCGGCGATTCGCTGCGGATCGGCGGCCAGTCGTTCCGCATCGCCGGCGTGGTGCTCTCCGAGCCGGACCGGATCAGCATCTCGATGACTCTCGGCCCGCGCGTCTTCCTCTCGAACGAGGGCTTCCGCCGCGCCGGCCTGGCCGGGTATGGCAGCCGCATCGAGCACCGCACGCTGCTCAAGGTGCCGGCGGGCTTCCCGCTCTCCGGGCTGGACGCGGCCAAGGAGCGCTTGCAGCGGACGATCCCCGACCCCACCTTCTACCGGATCGAGACCTACCGCGAGGCGCAGCCGGCGCTGCGCGAGAGCCTCGGCCGGGTCGAGCGCTTCCTCGGCCTGGTGGCTCTCCTCTCGCTCTTCGTCGGGGGCATCGGAGTCGCGCAGAGCGTGCGCGCCTGGCTCGCCAGCCGGCTGGATGCCATCGCGGTCCTCAAGTGCCTGGGGATGCGTCCGCGCGAGATCTTCCCCCTCTATCTCGGCCAGACCACCCTGCTCGGCCTCGCCGGCAGCCTGGTGGGGATCGCCGCGGGCGTCGCCGTGCAGCTCACCCTTCCGTCCCTTTTCCCGGACCTGATCCCGGCCGAGCTGATCCGCCCCTGGCAGCCGGTCGCCCTGCTGCGCGGTTTGACGTTGGGCGTGGGGGTCGCCGTGCTGTTCAGCCTGCCGCCGCTGTCGGCGGTGCTGCGGGTGCCACCGGCGCGGGTGCTGCGCCGGGAGGCCGAGCCGCTGTCCGGACACCGCTGGGTGATGGTGGCGACGGGGGGCGCGCTGGCGCTCGGCGTCTGGTTCATGGCGAGCGTCCAGGCCCGCTCGTGGGACCTGGGCGCGCGCTTCACCGGCGGCGTGGCCGGAGCGACCCTCGTCCTCGCCCTCGCCGCGCTGCTGATCACCCGCGGGGTGCGCCGCCTGCCGCGCGAGTCGCTGCGGCGCCCCTGGCTGCGCCATGGCGTGGCGGCCCTGGCACGGCCGGGCGCCACCACGCTCAGCGCCATCGTGGCCCTCGGGCTGGGCGTCCTGGTGGTCCTCGGGATGTCGCTCGTCCAGCGGCGGCTGACCGAGGAGCTGTCGGCCGAGCTGCCGAAAGAGGCCCCGAGCGCCTTCCTGGTCGACGTCCAGCCCGCGCAGTGGCCGGGAATCGAGAAGCTGATCCAGGAGCAGGGGGCGACCCGCATCCAGGCGGTACCGGTGGTCATGGCGCGCGTCGCCGCGATCGACGGCCGGCCGGTCGAGGAGCTGAACCGCGGCGCCCGGCCGGAAGCGGAAGGCCGCGAAGACAGGCAGCGGGAGGAAGGGGAGCGCGGAGAAGGTGGAGAGGGCTCCCGGCGCTGGGCGCTCACCCGCGAGCAGCGGCTGACCTACATGCGCACGCTGCCGGAAGACAACCAGGTCATCGAAGGGGTGCTGTGGGGCGATCCGCAGCGCGCCGAGGTCAGCGTCGAGCAGGAGTTCGCGCAGGACCTCGGCCTCCGTCTCGGCTCGACCATCCGTTTCGACGTGCAGGGAGTCCCGCTGGAGCTGACGGTGACCAGCCTGCGGACGGTCAACTGGCGGACGTTCGGCATCAATTTCTTCCTGGTGGTGGAGCCCGGGGTGCTGGAGGATGCGCCGCAGCAGTGGCTGGCGGCGTTCCAGCTGCCGCGGGGGACCGAGCAGCGGGTGCAGGACCTGCTGGCGGCGAGCTATCCGAACGTCACGCTGCTGCGCATCCGGGAGATCCTGGACAAGATCATCCAGGTGATGGCCCGGATCGGGCTCGGCATCCGCTTCCTGGGCGGATTCACCGTGCTCGCCGGGATCGCGATCCTGGCCGGAGCGATCAGCGCCGGCTCGGTGCGCCGCGGCCGCGAGGTGGCCCTGCTCAAGACGCTGGGGATGACCCGCCGCACGGTGCTCGGCACCTTCGCCGTGGAGTACGCCCTGATCGGCCTCGTCGCCGCCCTGATCGGAGCCGCGGGAGGCACCCTCCTCTCCTGGGGCGTGCTGCGGCGCGGCTTCGACCTGAGCTGGAGCTTCCAGCCGGTGCCGTTCACCGTGGCCGTCGTGGGAGCGGTGCTGCTGGCGGTCGCCGCCGGAGTGGCCGCGAGCCTGCGGGCGATCGAGCGGCGGCCGATCGAGGTGCTGCGGGAGGGGTAGGGGAGAACCCGATCATCCGACGGATCGGTCCGATCGGTCGGATCGG
>DATFPH010000405.1:0-34927 GCA_035264905.1 Thermoanaerobaculia bacterium | reverse complement strand
GCGGGTGCCGGACCGGCCCGCTCTGATCGCTCCGGCGCCGGACGGGGGTGAGCGGCGGATCACCTTCGCGGAGCTGCGCGACCGTATCGACCGGGCCGCAGCGGGGCTTCGGCGGCTCAGTCTCCAGCCGGGGGAACGGGTTATCGTCATGATTCCCATGTCGATCGACCTCTACGTGGCTCTCCTGACCGTCCTCCAGATCGGCGCGGTGGCGGTGTTCGTCGATCCCTGGATCGGCGTGCGGCAGATCGCCGCCTTCGCGGCGTTCGCGGAGCCGCGCGCCTGGATCGGCGTGCCGCGGAGCCATCTTCTGCGCCTCTTCTCCGGCGAGCTGCGCTCGATTCCCCTGACGGTGACGACCGGGTTTCGCCTTGGCCGTCTGCCGGCCCGCTGCGCGCTCTCCGACCTCGAAGACAAACCCGGTGATGGCGTGATCCATTCGGTCGAGCCGGGCTCGCCGGCGCTCATCACGTTCACCAGCGGCTCCAGCGGCGAGCCCAAGGGAGCGAACCGCACCCACGGCTTTCTCCTTGCGCAGCACCGGGCGCTCGCCGCCGAGTTCCCGGCGGAGGAAGGGGACGTGGACATGACCATGTTTCCCGTCTTCTCGCTGAACAATCTGGCCGTGGGCGTGACCTCGGTCGTGCCGGACCTGGACTTCCGCCGCGTCGACAAGGTGGACGCCGCGCGGGTGTTGCGGCAGATGAACCATCACGGCGTGACTACCTGCACGGCCTCGCCGCCCTTCTTCGACCGCCTGACCGCCCACATCGCGGCCTCCCCCGGCGAGAGGCCCCGATTGCGGCGCCTGCTGACCGGCGGGGCTCCGGTTTCCGACGCTCAGCTCCGTGCCTGGCGGCGTGCCCTGCCGAACACCGAGATCGTGGTCGCCTACGGCTCCACCGAGGCCGAGCCCGTCGCGCACCTCATGGCCGAGGAGCGCTTCGCCGCGGTCAACGAGCTGCGCCCTCGTGCTCCCGGCTACTGCGCCGGCCGGCCGGTCGACCGGATCCGCGCGCGGTTGATCCGCATCCACGACGGACCTGTCGAGCTGGGGCCGAAGGGCTGGCCGGCCTGGGACGTCCCGGCCGGAGAGATCGGCGAGCTGGTGGTGAGCGGCGAGCACGTCTGCCGCGATTACTACCGGAATCCCCAGGCTGTCCGCGAGAACAAGATCTCCGAGCCGGACGGCACGGTCTGGCACCGCATGGGCGACACCGGATCTTTCGACACCCAGGGCTGCTTCTGGATCGCCGGCCGGGTGCACTCCACGATCTGGCGGAACGGCGAGCCCATCCACCCGCAGCTCGTCGAGCAGGCGGCGCACGGCGAGGACCCTCGCATCCGGCGGGTGGCGGCGGTGGGGCTGCCCGATGCCACATTGGGTGAGCGCGTTGCGGTGGTCATCGAGACCAGCTCAGGCGAGGAGCTGCGGGCCGAGGTGGCGGCGCGCCTCGCCGCGGTGGGGCAGACGGTGGACGAGATCATCCTCACCGCCGAGCCCCTGCCGGTCGATCCGCGGCACAACAGCAAGATCGATTATCGGGCTTTGCGTGCGCGGCTCTCCTGAGCAGGAGAGAATAGGCGAGCATGGTCACCGCCGCCCTGACCCGCCAAGCCCCCTTCCCCCGGCGCCTGTCCGCCTACCTCGCCGAGCGCTTTCCCGTGCTTGGCCATGGACTGCTGATCGTCGCTTATTACTCCTCGAACCAGTTCCTGGCGCGGGTGCTGACCAATCCCGGCCGGCCCATGCACTACGATTGGACGTCGCTCCTCGGCGCCGTCACCCTGTTCTGCTTCTTCCTCCACCTGCGGGTGTTCGACGAGCACAAAGACTACGCCGAGGACGTGATCCATCATCCGGACCGCGTGCTGCAACGCGGGCTGATTACGCTGTGGGACCTGAAGGTCCTCGGAGGGATCGCCATCGCCGCGGAGATCGCTCTCTCGGCGGTGCGTGGCCTGCCGGCTCTCGCGGCGTGGGGGATCGCGTTCGTCTTCTCCCTCCTGATGCTGAAGGAGTTCTTCGTCCGCGACTGGCTGAAGCGGCACTTCCTGGTCTATGCCACCAGCCACATGCTGCTGATGCCGCTCTTGTCGCTCATGGTCTTCTCCTTCGCCACCGGCCGCTGGCCGTGGGAGGCTCCGGGGTGGTATCTGGTTTACTCCTGGGTGGGCTTCTTCGTGACGTTCAACTGGGAAGTGTCGCGCAAGATCCGCGCTCCCGAGGATGAGCGGGAGGGAGTGGAGACCTACACGCGTATCTTCGGCACCTACGGGGCTGCCTATATCGTCCTGGCGATCCGGGTGATCGACACGGCACTGGTGATCCTGGTCGGCCGGCATCTCGGGCTGCCGCGGTGGTTCGACGTGGCCCTGGTCGCGCTCTTCCTCGTGACCCTGATCGGCTTCTTTCAATTCCGTTTCCAGACGAGCCGCAAGACCGCCAAGCGGATGGAGACCTACGCGGGTATGTACATCATCGCGTTCGACCTGATCCTCGCCGCGGCGATCGGTGGGCTGTTTGGGGTGGAGCTGTGACGGAATGGGTCTGTTCCGATCCGCAGCAGGCCGAGCGGATGGTGGAGAAGCTCGGAGGCAAGGCGGCGAACCTGGCACGGCTGGAGCTTCTGGGGCTCGCGGTGCCTCCCTGGTACGCCGTGACGACGGACGCTTTCGAGAGTGCCCGCGAGGCGGCGGAGCTGGACCCGGGCCTCGAGCAGGCGATCGAGCGGGCGCACGCGGCGCGGATCGGCGGTCTGGAGACTCTCGTAGCCGTGCGCTCCTCAGCGGTGGGTGAGGACGCGGCGGGAGAATCGTTCGCCGGCCTCCACGACAGCTTCCTGTTCGTGAAGGGGCGCGAGGCGCTTCTCGATGCGATCCGCCGTGTCTGGGCCTCGGCCTTCAACGAGCGGGCTCTCGCCTACCGGCGTGCCCGCAACCTCCCCCTCGACCGGATCGCGATCGCGGTCGTCGTCCAGCAGATGGTCGATGCCCGCTCCAGCGGCGTGCTGTTCACGGCCAACCCGAACGATGGCAACGTCCACGAGATCGTGATCTCCGCTCTCTGGGGAGCGGGCGAGGGGCTGGTCAGCGCCGGCCTCGATGCGGATACCTGGATCGTCGACAAGGAGTCTCTCGCGGTCGCCGAGCAGATCGCGGAGAAGCGCGAGGAGCTCGTGCTCGACCGCGCGGCGGGCCAGGGGCTGGCGCGCGAGGAGGTTCCGGCCGAGCTGCGGAGCGCGCCCAGCCTGTCGCGCAACCAGGTGGAGGAGACGGCGCGGGCCGGGCTCGCCATCGAGCGGCACTACCGCCGGCCGCAGGACGTCGAATTCTCGATCGATGAAGCCGGCCGTCTGTGGATTCTCCAGGCGCGGCCGGTGACCACGGTCGAGGAGGTCGGCCCGGCCGCGGGGAACCGCCTGCTCTGGGACAACTCGAACATCATCGAGAGCTATTCGGGCGTCACCTCGCCGATGACCTTCAGCTTCATCCGGCGGGCGTACTCGATCGTCTATCACTGTTTTGCCGAGGTCATGGGGATTGGGCCGGAGGCCGTCCGGGCCAACCGCGACGTGTTCGACAACATGCTCGGCCTGTTCCGCGGGCAGGTCTACTACAACCTGCACAACTGGTATCGCCTGGTCCGCCTGTTCCCGGGGTTCAACTACAACAAGAGCTTCATGGAATCGATGATGGGCGTGCGTGAGGGGCTCGCGAAGGGAGATCAGACGGAGGAGCCGGCGCCCGTCAGCGGGATGCGGCGCTACACCGTCGAGCTCCCGGCGCTGCTCCGCCTGGTCGGCCGCTCGGTGCGCAACTTCCTGCACATCCGCCGCATCGTGGGCGACTTCGAAGCCCATTTCCGGGAGCGCTACGGCACGTGGTCGGCGATGGACTTCCGCCGCATGGCCCCGCACGAGCTGGCGGCTCTCTATCGCAAAATGGAGGATCAGCTCCTCTGGGAGTGGAAGGCGCCGATCATCAACGATTTTTTTGTGATGATCTTCTACGGCACGCTCAAGAAGCTGTCCGTCTCCTGGTGCGGCGACGAGCACGGATCATTGCAAAACGATCTGATCGCCGGCGAAGGGGGGATCGAGAGCACCGAGCCCACCAAGCTGCTGCTTCGGCTGGCCGTCCAGGCACGCCAGAACCCGGCGCTACGTCAGCTCCTCCTGGAAACCCCGGCGGACGAGCTGGCCCGTCGCATCCCCGCCGATCCGCGCTGGACGGAGTTCGCCGCCGAGATCGCCCGCTATCTCGATCTCTACGGCTTCCGCTGCGTCAACGAGCTGAAGCTGGAGGAATCGTCGTTGCGCGACCGGCCGGCCTTCCTCTATCAGATCCTCCGTAACTACCTGGCCATGGAGGACCCGTCGGCCCTGGACGTGACCGTCATGGAAGAGCGGGAGCGGAAGCTGCGTTCCGACGCCGAGGCGCGCGCCTTTGCCGCCATCCGCTCCCCCTGGCGGCGCTGGATCTTCCGGCGGGTCCTGCGGAACGCCCGGCTCGGGGTGAAGAACCGCGAGAACCTCCGCTTCGCCCGCACCCGCATCTACGGCCTGCTGCGCGAGCTCCTGCGCGCGATCGGCGAGGACTTCGCTCGCGAGGGGCTGCTGAACACCGCGGACGACATCTTCTATCTGGAGATCGACGAGGTCTGGGACTTCATCCGCGGCCGGGCCGTCACCACGAATTTGAAAGGATTGTCCGCGCTGCGGCGGGCTGAATTCGATGCCTATCGCCGCGAGGTGGAGACGACGCTGGCGGACCGTTTCGAAACGTTTGGTCTGCCGTATCACCGGAACCGCTACCAGGGGAGGCCGCGGCCCGCGGTAGTGGGGGAGGATGGAGTCCTGCGCGGCATCGGCTGCTGCCCCGGCGTGGTGACCGGTCCGGTGAAGGTCCTGCGCACGCCATCGGAGGATGCGCGGCTCGACGGCGAGATCCTGGTGGCCGAGCGGACCGATCCCGGCTGGGTGCCGCTCTATCCCTCCGTCTCCGGCCTGCTCATCGAGCGGGGGAGCATCCTCTCGCACTCGGCGATCGTGGCCCGGGAGATGGGCATCCCCACGATCGTCGGGATCCCCGGGCTGGTGAGCGCGCTCGAAACCGGCCAGGTGGTGACGATGGATGGCGCGGCGGGGACGGTCATTCCGGCAAGGACGACAAAGACTTCAACGACCTGAAGGGACGGCGGTCCGTGCTGCGTCCTTGCCGTCCTTGAAGCCCCTTCGGTCCTTGTTTTCTATCGGATGAGAGGCACCAGCCACGCCGGCAGGTCCGCTATGGAATCAAGAACCACGTCCGCCGCGGCCTGCGCCCGGTCCTCGTCCTGCGGGCGGTACTTGCCGGTGCGCACGGCCACGCCGGTCATGCCGGCCTGCCGCGCGCCGGCTACGTCCGACTCCAGATCGTCGCCTACGACGGCGATCTGATCCCGAGGAACGCCCAGCTCCTGGGCGGCGGCCTCGAAGAAGGCCGGGCTCGGCTTGCCGACGAGAGTGGCGGTCTTGCCGCTGCCGTATTCCAACGCGGCGATGAACGGTCCGGCGTCGAGGCTCAGGCCGCCGTCCGTATGCCAGTAGCGGTTGCGCTGGATGGCCAGAAGCTCGGCGCCGTCCATGAGATGGCGGAATGCCTGGTTGAGGAGGGCGAACGTCCATGCCTCGCCGAGATCCCCTACGACGATCGCCTCCGGAGCATCATCCGCCGGCTCGATTCCCGGGAGATCGACCCAGGTCTCCCGCGCGAGCAGGAGCTGAGCCCGGCGGACTCCGCGTTCGCGCAGCCAGCGGCTGGCGGCGGCCGGCGCGGAGAGGATGTCCTCCGTCTCCGCGGGAATGCCCATGGAGCGGAGTCGCTCCGCGAGAGCGGCGCGGGGCCGGCGGGTCGTGTTCGTAGTGAAGCGGAACGGCACGCCGCGCTGACGCAGCTCCACGAGAGCCTCGGCCGCGCCCGGGATGGCGCGCCCCTCCTGATAAACCGTGCCGTCGAGGTCCAGGAGGAGGCCTGCCATGCGCGTCATAGCCGCTTCGGCAGCAAATCATCCACCGCGATCACCACCCCCGGGCTCGCGAGCGGCGCGATCCGCTCTCCGCGGCGGAGGGTGAGCTTCTGCCGATAGCTGCCCTTCACCGGCTCCCGGTAGACCTCCAGGAGGTCCTGTGCGAGGTTCGAGATCCAGTAGTCCTGGATGCCGGCCCGGGCGTAGATCTCCACCTTCCGCACCCGGTCGTGGTACTGGGACGAGTCCGCGACTTCGACCACCAGCAAGGCCGTTTTTGGATGAGCCTTGACGTAATCATCCGGCTCCCCGGGGACGACGGCGACATCAGGTTCGGGCATGGAGTACTGCCCCAGCGCCAGCGGCATCTGGGACCGAACGGTGAATCCGGAGACGAAGGCTGCCGTCAGAGCTCGGTAGGCCTTTGTGACTCCCGTCGCGTGCGGGCTGTGTTGTGGTGCCATGTCGTAGACCACCCCGTCGACGAGCTCGACCCGGCGGTCTCCGAAGGCTCCGGCATACGCGGCCCGCTCGTACTCCTTCCGCGTCCAGCGGTGCACCTCGACATCGGGAAGCGCCATGGCGTGACTCCTCGGTTGGCTCGACATGCAATCCTACCCCAACGTTCCCCTTTCAGGAAACCCGCTCCTACCAGCTCGGGTCCCACAGCGGTGCCCAGCCGGCCCACTGGAAGAGTAGCACCGCGCCCGCCGCGGCGAAGCTCAGGGCGAAGCGCCAGGCGGTCCACTCGCGGGGGCGCTCGTCCACCGGGCCACGCAGCTCGATCGCCGCGTTGAGCATCGAGACGACCATGACCACCGCCGCCAGAGAGAGCAGGGCGAGAGGCGGCTCGCGCAACAGCAGCCAGGGGATGAGGGCCGTGAAGGCGGTGGCTAACAGCCCGACTCCGTAAGCGGCCACAACACGCGGCAGGCCCTTGACCTTCTCCAAGCGGAACACGCCGGTGTCCAGGGCGAAGGCGAAGACCGCGGCGCTCGCCGCCAGGTAGGGGCCATAGAACAGGCCGGAGTTCTTCAGGCCGTTCGCCAGAGCCATCATGGCGAAAGGAGGGAGCAGGGCGCGCGACACGGTCCGCACCCGCACCCCGGCCGCGTGCCCCGGCGGCGCGAAATAGCGCCACGCCGCGAGATAGCCCAGGAACCCCAGGAACGCGGGGATCGCCCACAGCCAGTTGCCCAGCGACCAGGTGCCGTAGGCGAACAGGATGAAGGCGATCGCGCCTCCGACGTTGAGCGTCCGCACCCGCCAGACCAGCAGCGCCACCCCCAGGCAGATGGCCAGGAGCGACAGGTTCTGGAAGACCACCTCGGACAGCGGCTTCGTCGTGATCTTGCCGAGGATCACCACGACCGCCAGGGGCACGAACAGGTTGTCCGCGCCCTCCAGCGAGATCGCCTCGAAGCCGGTCACCAGCGCCGCCACCAGCACGGCCGCCAGCACGCAGACCGGCCGTGGCAGATTGGTCATCAAGAGCACCGGCAGATGGATCGCCAGGAACGCGATCACCAGGAAGACGAGCGACCCTTCGAGGCTCTTCGTCTCGTCCTCCACTTCATAGCGCACCACGCCGTACCGGCTGCCGATCAGCGCGGCGAACGCGTCCGCCATGGCGAGCACCAGCACCGCCGCCAGGTAGAGCCAGGGCCGGCCGCGGGAGAGCACAAAGACGAGGAAGACCGCCAGCGGGTAGTACTCGGCCCCGCGGCTCTTCCGCCCGACCCCGTGCAGGCTCTTCAGGAACCCGAGCTTGCTCCCCGCCACGAACAGAGCCGTCAGCGGCAGCGCCATCACCAGCACCACCCAGGGGGAATCGATCAGGAACGGGAAGAACAGGCAGGCGACGCCCCCGCCGAGATGGACCAGCTTGCGCGTGTGCTCCGGCTTCGGGTTCCCGAGGCGCCGCCAGAGCTCGGCCAGCACGAGCATTGAGATGAACGCGCCGCCGAGGATGACCGCGCCCCGCAGGTCGTGGGGAGTAATCACCCGATGACTTCCTCCAGCCCCTCCTCCAAGACGAACGCGCTGTAGAAGAAGGCCTGGTCTCGCGCGAACAGCTCGCCCGCCTCGGCCTCCAGCGGCCGCACGCGTCCGGGAAAGGATGCGGCCAGGCGCCGGGGCACCAGCATGTTCCAGTAGGCGAAGCGGGCGCCCGGACGCGCCGCGTCCAGCAGCCGGCCATAGATCGCCGCGCTGTTCTCGGGATCGAGGTACTCGAAGATGTCCGACAGGTTGAAGCCATCGAACCCGTCCCCGCGGTGCGCCGCGGCCGCCTCCTCGATCGAGCCCTCGAACAGCGTCAGCCGGTCAACTCCCTTCTTGACCGCGGCGAAGACGTCGGGCCGCAGATAGCGGGGGAGGGCGTTGCCGAAGCTTCCGGCCAGGATGTACCCGATATAGGGATTGGAATGGGGAGCGAGAACGGTCAGCGCATAGCGCGTCCGGCCCAGGATGCGCTCGGCCACGGAGCCCTCCACATAGCGGAAGAACTCGGGATCGCGCCCGAGCCGCCCCATGGTGAAGCGGCTGAAGAAGAACCGGAACAGCAGGCGCCAGCGCCACGTGTTCCACGTCTCCTCATAAAAACGGACCCGCTCGGCCTCATCCCGCTCGTGGAGAAGCTCCAGGACCCGGGACCGCCGGTGGACGAGGGGGAGCACGCGCTCGCGGAAGAGCCGGAAATAGCCTTCGAACTTCCCGTGGTGGATCACGCCGTCCGCCACGTCGTCCAGGTTCTCCCGCCAGAATTCGCGGCTGCGCTCGGACAGATCCCGCTCCAGCTCCTCATACACCGGCCGCCGGTCGGGGCTCGGCCGCGCACCGAGGAAGGCGAGCGCCTCGGGAAGGCCGAGCCGGAGGATCGCCGCGCGCTTCAGCTCGACCAGCGCGATCTGAGCCGGCGAAAGGTCCGCGGCGACCACCTCCGCCCCCTCCGCAAGCAATGCGAACGCATTGTCGCCAGCCGACGCGATCGACAGCATCCGCCGCCCGGGACGGGGGCGGAGCGCGTCGCACAGGACGTCCGCGTCCTCCCACACGTTCGCATAGCGGATCAGATCGAAACGGGCGCGGTCTTCGATGCGCTCGGTCATGGCTTGGGCTCGGAGGGGACTCTATCAGAGGGCCCTCACCCCCCCGGCGCGAGGGCCTCACACCAGATCCGGATGCCGAATCAACGCCCCAAGAAGCTTCTGCACGTTCGCCGCTGCCTTGGCCCCCGCCGCAAGGACGTCGTCGTGGACGATCGGCTCGTCGCTCAGGCCGGCCGCGGGGTTGCTGACCATGGAGACGCCGAGGCAGCGGACTCCCATGTGGCGGGCGGCGATGACTTCGAGGACGGTGGACATGCCGGTCACATCCGCGTCCAGGGTGCGGAGCATCCGGACCTCGGCCGGCGTCTCATATGTCGGTCCCGCCAGTCCGGCATAGACGCCGTCGCTCAACGGGACGCCGAGCTCCTCGGCGAGCCGGTGCGCGAGCCCGCGCAGGGCCGGGTCGTAGGCCCCGCTCATGTCCGGGAAGCGCGGCCCCCACTCGGACGGGAGCTGGCCGCGCAGCGGGTTGAGCCCGGTCAGGTTGATGTGGTCGTTGATCAAGACCAGGTCGCCCGGCCGGTGGTGGGGCTGCAGACCGCCCGTGGCATTGGTCAGGATCAGAACCTTGATGCCGAGCAGGACGGCCAGGCGGACCGGGAAGACCGTCTCATACCCGTTGTACCCCTGGTATGAATGAAGGCGCCCGCGGTAATAGAGGACCGGCCGGTCCGGCCGGGGGAGCAGGACGTCCACCTCGTGCGGGTGCCCCTCCACCGGATGGCAGGAGAAGGGGAGGAAGTACTCCAGCGACACCGGTCCATGGATGCGCTCGCCGAGATCCACGGCGAGCCCGGAGCCGGACACGACCGCCACGGTTGGATGCTCCCAGCCCAGGCCGTTCCAGCGGTCCACGGCTTCCTTGAGAGGCGTGACGAGATCGTCCAGGGGTTCTTCGTCCATGGCGTCGGATGCTATCAGGAAGGTTGCGCGCGGCGGCGGGGGTATGCTCGAATCCGCCGGCCCGGCGCCAAATGCCGGGCGTGCATCCAAGGAGATCGACTCATGAAGAAGACTCTTCTCAAGCTCGTTTGCGCCGGCGGCCTGCTGGCCCTGCCGATGTTCCTCTCGCCCCCCGAAGCCGCGGCCACCAAGTGCGCCACCTGCAGCGACCAGCACAAGGCCTGCATCTCCTTCTGCGGCAGCAATCAGATCAACTTCTCCTGCCAGAACAGCAGTCCCTGCGCCGGCACCTGCTCCTGCCTGTAGCGCGCGCGAGGCCGGCGGTATCCTCCGACGCACCGCCGCCGGCCTCCTCTTTACTCCTGCCGCTCTCCCGCTTCCGGCAGCGGGATCTTCTTGATCTCGGCGTACAGCCTCACGAGCCGTCGCATCTCCTCCAACAGCGCCTGCCGCTCCGCGGGGTCCGAGGTGAGCTTCGATTTTTGCAACAGCAACAGGCTTTTATTGAGGGGCGCCTCGAACCCGTTCTTGTTGGCCTCCATCGCCAGCGTCTCGGCCAGCAGTCCCAGGTCGATGATCTTGCCGCGGGCCTCTGGATTCAGGAGCGGGTTGAGAACCACCCGATCCAAGGCGACGGCACCGACGCGGTCGAGGACCTCGTACGACTCCGGGCCGCGGACGGCCAGAGCCAGCTTCCAGGCTTCGTCCAGCTTGCCTTCCTCGAGGAGCAGATAGATCCGGGCGACAGGAATCTCGGAATCCTCCGGCCGTTCCGTGCCCCACCGGTCCAGCAGAGCCGCGGCTTCCTGATAGCGCTTGGCGCCCAGATGATTCGCGAAATCCGGGTTCTTCGTGAGGAAAACCTGGAACACGGGACCGAAGCTGGAGGACTTATCGATCTGGAAATTCACGGTCAAGGTGTAATAGACCTTGACCGGTTTCCCTTGGAACCTCGCCGGCTTGAACTTCCAGGCCTGAACCGCCTCCAGTGCCGCTTGATCGAGCCCCATGGGCAGGCCTTGGAGAACCCGTGTGTTCGTCACGTTGCCCTGCTCGTCAATGATCGATTCGATCACCACCGTCCCCGTCACGCGGGCCTTGCGGGCCGCCTCCGTGTAGACCGGAGGCGCACCGGAGATCTTTTCCGGCCGGGTCACGCCCTCGCCGACCCGATACGGACCACCCTCCGCGGGTTTCTCCTGGAACGCGAGCGCCGAGCCGCTGCTCCCCAGAAGGAGGGTGAGCAGGGCGATGAGGCAACGAGAAGCGCGGACTTGGGCAAGCATCATGGGCTCCCTTCGAGCAGCGGTGCGACAGGCCGGGGCCGGGTGGCCGGCTCTTGCAATTCTAAATGCAAGAAGCTCATCGAGTTGACGCGGATCCGGGAGGGGAGTACGCTGAAACGTAGTCTTTTGGAGGTGGCGGACCTGTGACGCAAGCGAATCTCAAGCAGGCGTTCGTGGCTCTCCGCGGAGGCATCTTCTCGAGTGCCTTCGTTCTGCTGTGGCTCTGGGTGGCTCTCATCGTTCGGCGCTTCGACCCAGCCCTGAACGTCACCATCCCCCGCTGGCTGTGGCCCCTCGGACTGGTCCTGGCTGTGCTGGGTGGCCTGCTCGCGGCCAGTTGCATCACGGTCTTCATCACGCGCGGCAGGGGCACGCCCGCTCCATTCGACCCGCCGCGAACGTTCGTTGCCACAGGCCCCTATCGGTACGTTCGGAACCCCATGTACCTCGGCGCGATCGGCGTCTTGCTCGGGGCTGCTCTCATGGCCGGGTCTGCCTCCATCGCTCTCCTGACGATCGGCTTCTGGGGACTCATGGAGTGCTTTGTCCTGTTCCACGAGGAGCCAGCTCTCGAAGAACGCTTCGGCGAGACGTACCTTGAGTACAAATCGCAGGTCCGTCGCTGGGTTCCTCGGCTCCACCCCGCCTGAATCGCTCTCTACCGCTCGCTCCGCAGCGAGATCACCGGGTCCACCCGTGTCGCCCGCCGCGCCGGCAGCCAGGTGGCGAGGAGGGCCACGGTCAGCAGCACCGCGGGGATCAGCAGATAGGTCATCGGATCCGCCGGCGCGATGCCGAAGAGCGAGCTGCGGACCAGGCGGCCGGCCGGGAGAGACAGCAGCAGACCCAGCACGACGCCCGCGGCGGCGAGGAACAAGCCGCGGCGGAGGACGAGGGCCTGGACGTTCCCGCGCGCCGCGCCCAGGGCCATGCGGATGCCGATCTCGTGCGTCCGCTCCCCCACGGTATAGGCGAGGACTCCATAGAGACCGATGGCCGCCAGCCCCAGCGCCAGAAGGGCGAATCCTCCGAACAGGGTGAGCTGGAACCGGCGGTCGGCCACGGAGCGCCGGAGGCTCTCGCGCAGGGTGGCCGCGTCGGAGATCGGCACGGAGGGGTCGACCGACTGGATGGCGCTCCGCACGGCCGCGATAAGCGCCGCCGGATCGCCCGGCGTGCGCACGGCAATCAGGCCGAACGTCATGTCCTCCCGCTGGAGAAAGGGCTGATACAGGGCGACCCGCTGCGAGCTCGAGACCACGCCCTCGTGCTTGACGTCCTCGGCCACGCCGACGACCGTGATGTCCTCGCGCCCGAGGATGCGCCGGCCGACCGGGTCCTCATCCCCCCAGAGACGCCGCGCCAGGCTCCGGCTCACGATGGCCACCGGCAGCGCGCCCTGCCGGTCGGCGTCCGTGAAGGCCCGGCCGCGCAGCAGCGGGATGCCCAGGGTGCGGAAATAGTCCGGTCCAGCCAGGATCACTCCGATCTCCGGCTGCTCCTCGAAGGGGAGGGGAGGGCGGCCTTCAGCCTGGATGCCCCGCCGGATCATTCTGAAGCCGGCCAGCGGCATCGACGAGGCGAAGGTGACGGACTCGACGCCGGGGAGGGCTCCGGCGCGGCGCGCGACCTCCTGGAAGAGTCCAAACGCTTGGGCGGGAGAATCGTACCGCTCGGGATCGAGATCGACCTGCACGCTCAGGACCCGGTCGGCGTCGAATCCGGGATCGATGCCTTGAACGGCCAGGAAGCTGCGCAGCAACAGGCCGGCGACCACGAGGAGGACGGCGGCGACCGCCACCTCGGTCGCGACGAGGAGCCCGCGCAGGACCGCCGACCGGCCGCTCCGTCCAGCCTCCTTGAGCGGGTCCTGGAGATCGACGCGCATCGCGGCGAGCGCCGGGGCCGCTCCGAACAGGAGGCCGGTGACGGCGGCGACGAGGAAGGTGAAGAGGAGGACGGTGCCGTCGATGCCGATCTGGGTCTGCCGGAACAGGCCCGCTGCGAGATCGGGCGGCATGAGCGCCACGAGCGGCCGGAGCGTCCAGGCGGCGAGCAGCAGGCCGGCGGCGCCGCCGAGGAGCGCGAGGAGAACGCTCTCCGTGAGCAGCAGCCGGACGATCTGGGCGCGGCTCGCGCCGAGCGCCGAGCGGACCGCGATCTCCTGGCGCCGGGCCGTGGCCCGGGCGAGCAGCAGGTTCGCCACGTTGGCGCACGCGATGAGCAGCACGCAGGCGACGGAGCCGAGAAGCATCAGCAGGCTGAGCCGGATGTCGCCTACGAGCCACTCCCGCACGGGCTCGACGATGAGCAGGGTCTCCGGGAGGGGCGGCGGTCCGCCAGGTCCACGGGGACCGCCGGGGCCACGGGGTCCACCGGGTCCGCCCGGACCCGGAGCGACCTGGCGGATGATTTGCGACCTCATCGGGCGGCCCGGTCCGGGTCCGCCCGGTCCCGGGGGAACCGGCGCCGCAGCCTCGGGCTCGGCGGCGGCCTTCTCGCGCGCCGCGGCCGCAGCTCGCTTCTGGATCGCCGCGAGCTCGGCGCGCGCGGGGCCGAGAGACGCGCCCGGAGCCAGGCGGCCGATCACCTGGACGAGGCTCATCCGCTGCCGGGCACGCTCGACGGTCTCATCGAGCGTCAGGGGCTTCAGGACCTCGATCTCCGGGTTGCGCGGGAACAGGAAGTTGCCGGGCAGGACGCCGGCGATCGTGTAGACCTCGTCATCGAGCCGCAGGCTCTGGCCCGCGAGACGGGTCCCGGCGCCGAACAGGCGCTCCCAGAGCCGCTGGCTCACGAGAATGGAGCGGCCCCCCTGGAGCTTCTCTTCGGTCGGCAGGAAGCTCCGGCCCTGCGCCGGCTGCACGCCGAGCACCGCGAGGAAGTTGGCCGAGACGTTGGCCCCCTGGAGGCGTTCGGGCCTTTCGCCCTGCTGCAGGGTGAACCCCTCTGAGCCGGCGTAGGCCGCGATTCCGGAGAGGAGACGGCTCTGATCGCGCCAGTCCAGGAAATCGCCCCCGGATGTGAGCTCGAAGTCCGAATTCACGATGCGGCTCGTCACGTGGATCAGGCGCTCGGCGTCGCGGAAGGGGAGAGGCCGGAGCAGCACGGCGTGGACGACGCTGAACAGGGCCGTGTTGGCGCCGATGCCGAGGGCGAGGGTCAGGACGGCGACGAGGGCCAAGGCGGGCCGTTTCACCAGAGCGCGCGCGGCAGCGCGGAGGTCGAGGGCGAGGGTGTTCATATCTGGTACGAACGAACGGCGCGGCGAGAAGTTCCGGGCGGCGATCAGCGATCGGCCTCCAGACGTCTCGAGTCTGCCCGGCGAGCCACGCGATTTCTGGTATCCTCCAAGCGTAAGTCGAAACAATGAGAGCTGTCCTTCCTGCATGAAGATGCGGTGGTCTCTCGCGGCCCTGTGCCTCGTGGTCGCTTCTTTGGGTTGGCTGGCCTCGACGAGGATGCAGCCGGCCGGCTCGGCGGAGCTCGCCGTGGCTGCCGGAGGGCGCCGGCTCATCGCGGCGCGACTGTCCGGCGGGTTTTCCTGGGAGCCGTGTGAGCGGTTGCACGAGCCCGGCCGGGCCGTTGCGAGGTTCCGGTGCTCGGCCTGGCCGGAGCCTGGCGCTGCCGAGCGACGGGTTCCTCAAAAAGCTCTGGCCGGCCTCCAGGCGGGGGCGGCGGCCCTTCTGCTCTTGCCCCGGGACGATAGCTCCGTCGATCAGGCGATCGCACGGCTGTCCAGGGCGACGGAGCGAGATCCCGGCGATGCGAGGATCCTCAACGACCTCGGGGTGGCCTACTTCGTGCGGGCCCAACAAAACGACAACCCGCAGGACCTGCTCCTGGCCCTCCGGACGGCCGACCGGGCGGTGTGGGCGGATGGGCGCTTGCCCGAGGCGCGCTTCAACCGCGCTCTGGTTTTGCAGGAGATGTTCCTGTCCGCCAAAGCCTGGCTCGCCTGGCAGGCATATCTGGATCTGGACGAGGAGACCGGCTGGGCGGACGAGGCGCGGGCGCGCCTGGAGGAGCTGAACCGGCCTCAGGCGGCGGAGATCTGGGGCTGGGAGCGCCGGCGACTGAGCGATGCGGCGTTGCGCCGGGACAGGACGACGGTCAGAGAGATTGTGGCGCGTTTCCGCCAGCCGGCACGCCTGTACGGCGAGGACGTTCTCCTGGCGGAATGGGCGGAGGCCAGGGCCGCGGGAGACCTCCTACGGGCCGGCCGTTCCCTGGAGATCGCCCGCGCCATCGGAGGGGCGCTGGTGGATCTCGGAGGAGATGCGATGGTCCACGACGCCGTCGCGGAGATCGCTCGCTCCCAGCCAGGGTCCGCGGAGCCGGAGCGCCTCCGCAGCCTGATCGAGGGGCACCGGGCCTACGGCCGCGGGCTGCGGTCTCTGCGCCAGATGGAGATCGATCAGGCGTTGCCGGATCTCCGCGCGGCGGAAAGAGCGCTCGCTACGGCCGGCAGCCCGTTCGTCTTCTGGGCGCGGCTCCAACTCGCGTCCTGCGCCTTCTTCCATGAGCGGTTCGGCGACGCCCGCCGCCTTCTCGAAGCGGTGGATGGCTCCTTGCCGTCTGGACGCTATCCCGGGCTACGCGGCCGGCTCCATTTCATCGTCGGCTCGATGGACGGGCTCCAGGGACGGCCGGGCGACTCCCTGGAGCGGTGGCGGCGCGCGCGGGAGCTCTTCCTGCAAGCTGGCGACGCCGAGAATCTCGCCATGATCGATCAGCACTT
The DNA here is from genome assembly GCA_035264905.1 of Thermoanaerobaculia bacterium. GTDB lineage: Bacteria > Acidobacteriota > Thermoanaerobaculia > Multivoradales > UBA5704 > UBA5704. The sequence continues at coordinate 18,877 of DATFPH010000405.1, read as the reverse complement.
CGCGATCGTTCTCGGCTCTCTGGGATCGGAGGACGCGTGGCGTCCTCTGTTCCGCGCGCTCCGGCAGTTGCCGGAGATCCAGACCGGCCGGCGCGTCTTCGCGATCCTCGATGAAGCAGGGATCGCTTCGCTGCGGCAGGGCCGGCCGGAGGTGGCCCTGGAGTACCAGAACGAGCTGCTGAGCTTTGCGTTGCGGCAGAGAGATCCGGAGCTGACCGCCGCCGCTCTCCAGCGGAGGGCCGGCACGCTGGCGGCGAGCGGGCGCGCCGAGAAGGCCCGGGCCGACCTCGATGCTGCCGTGCGGCAGGCGGACAAGATCGTCGATGCGAAGATCCGGGCCCGCATGCAGGCCGACATCGCCCTGAGTCGCGGGCAGGTCCATCTCGCCTCTCGTCCGGAGATCGCGGAGCAGGAGCTGACGGAAGCGATCAGGTTTTTCGAGGAATCTCCCTATCGCTTCGATCTCTCCCTGGCCCGCGTCCTCCGCGCCCGGGCGCACCTCGCGACCGGGAACGGCGTGGCGGCCGGCGAGGACTTCCAGGCCAGCCTGAGAGAAATTGAGAGCTCCCGCGAGAACCTGGCGGACGAGCGACTGCGCATCGTGTTTGCCGATCAGGCCACTCATCTCTTCGATGAGATTCTCTCCTTCGAGGCGGGCCAGGAGGGAGGAGCGGTGGACGCCTTCGACCTAGCGGAGCAGACGCGCGCCCGGGAGCTGTTGGAGGACGTCGCGGCCGCCTCGCTCGCGGAGCCTGGAGCGCCCGCGGAGCCACGGCCTCGTCCGCTCTCCGTCGTGGAGCTTCAGCGCGCGCTCCCCGAACGGACCCTCGTCCTGAAGTACGCGGTGCTCCCGGACCGCGTTCTCCTCTGGTCCGTCACCCGCCGGGAGCTGCGTCTCCAGACGATCCCGGTCGAGCTGGCGAGCCTCGAGGCGCGGGTGCGGGAGGTGACGGCGGCCCTGCGGACGGGCAGGGGGGAGAGAGCGCAGCTCGCGCAGGAGCTCGGGAAGCTCTATGCGCTCCTCCTCGGACCTGCGGAAGCCGCGGTGCGGGCGGCGGGAGATCTCGTGGTGATCCCGGACAAGGCCCTCCATCGGCTGCCGTTCGCCGCGCTCGTCGACCCACGCTCCGGGCGGCATCTGGTGCAGGACCATGCCGTGGCCATGGCGCCGAGCGTCAACGTGTATGTGCGCTGCCTCGCGCGCGGCCGGAGCGCCGGCCCGCCCGCGACGGCCCTGGTGGTCGGCAATCCGCGGTTCGATCCGCGGGAGCTGCCTGCGCTCGCCCCTCTTCCTGGGGCTGAGGCGGAAGCGGTGGAGATCGCGGCGCTGTATCCGCGGTCTCATCTGCTGATCCGGGAGCAGGCCACCCCGCGGGCTTTTCTGGAGCAGGCGGCGCGCGGCCCCGAGGTGCTGCAGATCTCGGCCCACGCGATCCTGAGCGCGGCACACCCGGAGTACTCGCGCCTAGTCCTTGCCCGCGACGGAGCGGCCTCGGGCTCCTTCTACATGCACGAGGTCCGCAGCCTCGACCTGCGGCCCACCCGGCTTGTCGTCCTGGCCGGATGCAACACGGGAGGGGGCCGGCTCTCGATCAGCGAAGGCTCCCTGAGCTTCGCCCGGTCGTTCCTCGCGGCGGGCGCGCCCGCCGTGATCGCCAGCTTGTGGGACGTGGACGACGCGGCGAGCCGTGAGCTCCTGACGGACCTCCACCGCCGCATCCGGTCTGGGGAAGATCCCATGTCCGCGCTGCGCCGAGCGCAGCTCGCCCGCCTGGGCACCGAGCATTCCTGGAACTGGGCCGCGTATGAATTCATCGGGGGGAGCCTCCCCACAACCAAGGAGGGTCAGGATGAGAATTAATGTGATGATCCAGGGTCTGGCCGGTTGCCTTCCGCAGCCGTTCACGAGGCCAACCCAGATGCGCGTCTTGTTCCCGGACGTGCGCACGGAGGTGGAGCGCGAGCAGACGACGGTCTGCCAGCATTTTCCCAAAGTGATCCTGCCCACGGGGGACACCTGGGACCTCGCCGGCGAGCACATCGAGATCACCGGCGGCGAGGGCTCTCTCGAGATCGAGCAAAGCTTTTTCGACCGGATGTCCGACATGGCCAGGATCGCCCCCGGCTCGGAGGTGGTCGATCCGGACTACCTGAAGAGCACGCCGCAGGCGCCGCCAGGAGACCACGTGCCGCTGGTCGCCGAGCTGACGCTGATGAATGGGGTGGTCTCCGTCGCCGAGAAGGACCTCGACCCGCGGCGGCTTGCGTTCCGCGCAAAACCCGACGGAGAGTCGCTCCTGGAGGGGCGGTTCGCCGCCTTCGTCCAGGTCTCGATCGAGGTGCCCCTCGGCGTCGCGACCGTCACGTTGCGACCCTTCGTCAACAACGGTCAGCCGCCGCGGAGCCAGACCTTGACAGGGCAGACGACCGACATCGTCGACGTGATCATCAGGAATCGTTGCGATCAGCTCGACGATCCCAACAGTCCCGACCGCGACTTCATCATCTATTACGATCTTTCGCACCGGGACTACAACGGCCCGAAGCCCATTCCCTATCCGCTCCCAGAAAACCTTTCCAACCCGAGCGCACCCGGCGTCGAAGCCGCGGCTTTTCGTCTGGGAGGTTGTATCGCGGGAAGATACCACCGGTGACCTGCGGTCCCGGAGCCGTCACGCCCGTCCTGCTGGAGCTGGCGGCTCCGCTTCCGCCGGAGGCCGGAGAGCGCTGGCCCCGGTATAGAGAGCGGGTGGAGGAGCGCCTCGGCTCGGTTCTCGCAAAAGCCGCGGAGCTCCTCGCCCTCTCCCTCCATCCGCTCATCGCGGCGAACGCCTGCCACGGCGCCGCGACGGGCGAGCAGATCCAAGAGATCGATCAAGGCGTCCTGGGCCGCGGTGTTCGCCGGGTTGCGTGGAATCCGGAGGTAAGGGCGCAGATCGCGACGGTCGCCCGGCGGCTCGGAGTGGACCCGCTACGGTCGGCGGCGGGTGGGCTCACCGGCTGCGGCGTCCGCGTTGCGGTGCTCGACTCGGGGATCGATCCGCGCCACCCTTTTTTGAAGGTCGCCAGCGCGGTTTCCACCTGTCCGGAGCCAGCGGGCGTTCCGGGCCGGCACGGCACATTCTGTGCCGGGGTGATCGCGTCCCGCCATCCTCACTACGCGGGCATCGCGCCCGAGGTGGAGCTCCTCGACGTCAAGATCGCGCGTTCTGACGGAGTAACGACCCCGGCCGCTCTGGCACAGGGGATCGACGAGGCGATGGACCGGCATGCGGACGTCCTTTCGATCAGCTTCGGTCTCAACCAGGAAGGGCACGGCTGGACCTGTCCGAACGGGGATTGCATCCTCTGCCGGGCCGCGGACCACGCGGCGCGCTGCGGAGCCGTGGTCGTGACCGCGGCCGGCAATCAGCATCGGTCAAAGGTGAGCTCAAGGGGGACGCCGCGGACCGAGCTGCTGTGTCCGGGCCAGGCGAGGCGGGCGATTACGGTGGGAGCGACCGAGAAGGCTCCCACCGCGGAGCTGTACCCGCTGTCGAGTCATGGTCCGACCGCCTATGGCCTGCCGAAGCCCGATCTGGTCGCGCCCGGAGTCGATGTCATCTCGACCATCCTGGGCGACGGGACGAACGAAGACCATCTCTTCAGCCTTGGGAGCGGAACGTCGGTCTCCGCGGCCGTCGTGGCGGGGGCCGTGGCGCTGCTGATCGAGGCGAGGAAGCGGAGGGGTGAGGCCTGGACCCCGGAAGAGATCCGGAGCGAGCTGCTGGGCCGGTGCGTCCGGCGGTTGGAGGGCGAGCTTCCGAACGCGGCCGGCGCAGGCTGTCTCGACCTGTCGGGGATGTGCCGGTGAGCGGAGGTCCGTGCCATGATCCAAGAATGCGAAACCGCCTCCTTGTAGTGATCCTCCTGCTTCTTCTTCCGTTGCTCGTCCAAGCGGCGGCCCCCGAATTCCGTCCGCGGGTCCGCGACCTCGGGCTCGAGCCGGGGGTGCTGGCGCCGGGTACGAACAATGCGATCACTGACGTGGAGGGGGTCCGCGTGGGGCACCGCACGCTGATCCGCGGCGACGCGGTGCGCACCGGGGTGACGGCGATCCTCCCGCATGGCGGCAACCTCTTCCAGAACAAGGTGCCGGCGGCGGTCTGGGTCGGCAACGGCTTCGGCAAGGCCGCGGGGTTCCTGCAGGTCCGGGAGCTGGGCAATCTGGAGACCCCGATCGTCCTGACCAATACGCTGTCGGTGGGGACGGCGCTGGAGGCGGTGGTGGGCTGGACGCTGGAGCAGCCGGGCAACGAGCAGGTCCGCTCGGTCAACGCGGTCGTGGGGGAGACCAACGACGGCTACCTGAACGACATCCGCGGCCGGCACGTGACCGCGGCCGACGTGCGCGCCGCGATCGCGGCGGCGGCGCCGGGTCCGGTCGAGGAGGGGAGCGTGGGCGCGGGCACGGGGACCATGGCGTTCGACTGGAAGGGGGGGATCGGCACCTCGTCGCGCGTGCTGCCGAAGAGCCTCGGCGGCTGGACGGTCGGCGCCCTGGTCCAGACCAACTTCGGGGGAGTGCTCACGATGGACGGCCTGCCGGTGGGTGAGGCGCTGGGGCGCTATTCGTTCCGCCAGCAGATCGAGCCCTCGGAGCCCTCGACGCCCCCAAATCGTGGCGACGGCTCCTGCATGATCGTGCTGGCGACGGACGCGCCGCTCTCCTCGCGCAACCTGGAGCGCCTGGCGGCGCGGGCCGTTCTGGGTCTCGCCCGGACTGGCTCCTTTATGAGCAACGGCTCCGGCGATTTCGTGATCGCCTTTTCCACGCGCAACCAGGTCCCCTTCGAGCCGAAATCCCTCACCCGGACCGTCGAAGAGGTGCACAATGACCCCATGAGCCCTCTCTTTCTGGCCACCGTCGAAGCGGTCGAAGAGGCGGTCTACAATTCGTTGTTGAAGGCCACCGGCGTCACCGGCATCCAGGGTCACAAAGGAGAGGCGATTTCGATCGAGACGTTGCGGGAGCTGATGGCCGATCGTTCCATTCGTCAGAGGATCATCGATTGAGCTAAACTTTTAGTATGACCATCGAGGATGAGGTTCGCCGCGCGACGAAGCTCCTCGAGACCGTGATGCAGGCGACCGGCCTCACCCGGAAGGAGCTCGACCAGCGGCTCGGCGCCGGCCCTGGATACGTCAGCCAGGTCCTGACCGGGCGGATGGAGCTCAAGTTCCGCCACATCCTCGCCATCCTCCGGGCTCTCGACGTGGAGCCGAACGTCTTTTTCCAGACGCTCTATCCGGGGGACCGGCCGTCGTCCGACCAGGCGGTCATGGAAGAGTTCCTCAAAAGGTTTCAGAAGCTCGGGCTCGGCGCCGCCCCGCCCCCCCAACCTCCGGCCGTCGATCCCCGGGAGCTCGAACGGCTCGTCGAGAGCGCCGTGCGCGCCGCCTTGGGCGACCGCGCGGGAAAGCCCCCCTTGGGAGACGACGAGGAGAGCTAGCGCTCCCGCTCCAGCCGCGCGAGCTCCGAGGCCACGCTCCGCAGCAGGGCGACGGTGGCGCCTTCTCTCTCCAGAGTCTCCCGGAGCATCAGCAGGGCGGCGATCGCCTCGCGGCGGATCTTGCGCGCCTGGAAGATCGCCAGCATCTCGTTGACCAGCCGCTTGATCTTGCGCGGGCATCCGCCGCGCAGCCAGAGCTCGGCGAGGGCGAGCGAGGCCAGGGCGGCGTCGTAGGGGAGCTCGGCGCTGGCGAACCCCGTCCGCGCCTCGTTGAGAGCCCGTTCGGCGCTCGCCTCGTCACCCAGGCCCGCGGCGATCAGACCCTCCAGCCAACGCGCCTTCAGCTTGTCCAGCCGGCCCCCGTGGGCGGCGTAGAGAGGCCGGCTCAGATCCAGCAGACGGCTCGCCTCGGCCAGGCGTTCGCCCTCGACCAGGAAGTAGAGGAGGCTGTGCACGCCGGCGAGCGCCAGCTTGGGATCGCGTTCGGCATCGATCAGCGCGAGCCCCTGACCGAGCAGGCGCACGGCCTTCTCGCTGTCGAGCGCGTAGCCGGTGGCGATCCCCTTGCTGATCAGCGTGCGGCCGGCCTTCTGCGTCTCGCCGAGGGTCTGATACAAGGCGTGCGTGCAGTCGAGGAGCCGCACGGCCTCGGCGAACCGCCTCTGGTCGACGTACAGCGAAGCGGTCAGGTCCATGAGGAGGGCGAGGAGCCGGGGATCGCGAGCTCCTTGTCCGGCGCACTCGACGGCGCGGGCGAGAGCGGCCTCGCTCCCGGACAGGTCGTCGGCCACGCGGCGGGAGTTGCCAAGCTCCGCCCAGGCGCGCGCCTGGAGGTCGGCGAGCGCCGCGGAGCCCGCGGCATGCTCCGGCTCGCTGATGTGCTCGGCCAGGGTCACCGCGAGCGCGGCGGTCAGCACCATCCCCTCGGGATCGCTCTGCCGCAGCGAGCGGCTGCGCTCGAGGAGCGTGTGGCACCGCAACTCGTCGCGGACGGTCCGCTCGTGGATCGACAGCGGGGGCGGCGGCGGGACTTCTTTGAGCGGGCGCTCTTCGGGGACCTCGCGGTACTCCCGCGTGAGAGTTGCGGTATAGCGGCGGACCGAGGCGAACGCCCGGAAGATCGGGAAGTCGTATTCCGCGCCATCCGAGAGGGGCGGTTCCGGCGCGACGCCCCGGGCGAAGACCACCGTGGCCAAGGGCGCCATCTGTTCGCGGCAGGCTTCGCAGCCGGTCAGGAGATGTGCGACCACAGGGGCCGCCTCGCAGCCGGACATCTCACCCGAAAGAAACCGGTTCAGCTGCGCGGGGCTGGGGTGAATGACTGCTCGTTCTCCGCCGGTCATCGATCCCCCTCCAGAATGAGAAAAACACCCCGGGGATTATTACATGGAAAGGCGCATGGAAGCCGCGCGGAGTGGGTCCCCCTCCCAACGCGATGGATCCGCGCCGGGAGAGGGGAGGGAGAGGGCAAGGGGGAAAGAGTCGATTCAGTAGCTGCCGCCGCCGTTGGGATCGATGGCGCACCCCCGGCTCGGCGTGGTCGACACGCAGGTACTGGCTGTGCTGACCTCCCCGCCGCTGCCTCCGCCGGTGTCGAACAGGCTGGTGAGCCATTGCCAGAGCTGGCTGGCGAGACTCTCCTCGGCCTTGGCCGAAGACACCAGGTCCCGGGGTGCGGCGCTCGCTGGAGCCAGGGGCAGCATCAGCAGGATCAGGGCCACGATCGCTGCGATTGCTCCTCGATTCCTTGTGGCATGCATAAAATGTTCTCCTCCGTCCGAGAATCGGCCGGGAGCCACTATTGGACCCAGGCCGTGAAGAAATTCGGAGTATTACCCTGGCAAAGGTAGGTCAACGGTCAAAAAAATGACCGGACGACAGAATAGCATGGCCGCCGCGGCTGCGGGCTCACTTGACGATCCGGGCCACCAGGGCATCCGTCTGGCCGGCGCCGGTCAGCTTGACCACCTCGAAGCCGGTGATCACGGTTCCCTTGCCGCGGAACGCCCCGGCCACGCAGGGGTTGCCGGCAGAGTCGAGAGCCACGTCCAGCGCCCGCAGGCCGCCTTCGCCGGCCATCTCGCGCGTGATCTTCCGCGCGCCGTCGCGGTCGAAGCGGGTGAGGACGGCACGGTCGTCGGTGGACTCGGGATCGAGATGGAATCCGTAGCGCTCGATCTGAACGCTCAACGCCCAGACGCCGCCCTCTCCATCCGGCGCCAGGCCCGTCCCGGTGTCGAAGTACGGCCCGCTGGTCTGTTGAACCCAACGGAGCTGGCCGGTCTTGGCGAGGCGCGCGACGAAGGCGTCGGCCTTGCCCACGCCGGCCATGGTGGTGATGGACGAGCCGGGATCGAAGTCCGCAGTGTCGGTGAAGTAGCCGGTGAGCCACACTCCCGCGGGGCCGACCGCCACGGCGGTGACCGCATCTTCTTTCTTGCCCCCGATCCGGCCGCTCCAGAGGACGGCGCCCTCCGGCCCGAGCCGCGCCAGGAATCCATCCAGCTTGCCCGCGCTTTCCCAGGAGGAGCCGCCCTCCTGGCCGATCCCCGCCTTCTCCTCGAAGCTCCCGGCCACCCAGACCTCGCCATTCGCGTCGACCGCGAGACTCCGCGCCTCGTCGTTCTGCGGACCGCCGATCCGCTGCGTCCACTGCAGGGTGCCGGAGAGGTCGAGCTTCGCCGCGAACCCATCGGTTTTGCCGGCGCTGGTGAGACGGCTTGGACCCGCGTCCAGCGCGCTCTGGAACGAGCCGGACACGTAGACGCCCCGGGTGTCCACCGCGATGTCCAGCCCTGTGTCCTCCTGGAGACCGCCGAAGCGGCGGGCCCACACGAGCTCGCCGCGCGGGGTGAGCCGCAGCACGAAGACGTCCGTGCTCCCGGCGCTCGCGAGCTCGGTGCGCCCGGGGCCGGGATCGAAATCCGCCGTGCCGGAGAAGGAGCCCACCACGAACACGTCCCCTTCGGGGAGGATCGCCACGGCGCGCGCCTCATCCGGCCCGGGTCCGCCGAGGGCATGCGCCCAGACGACCTGGCCGTTCAGGTCGAGCGAAGCGACCAGCGCGTCCGGGCCGGCGGACGTCACGCGAACGCTCCCCCACGTGGCCTTGCCAGCGACCTGCCCGACCGTATAGATCGTGCCGCCGCGGTCGGGAGCCACGCCGGTCGCACGCTCGCGGCCCGGGCCGCCAAAGCCTCGTGCCCAGATGCCCAGGGGGGCCGCGGAGATGCCCGAGACGATGGCTGCAATCCCGAGGCCGGCCAGGAGGAGAGCGATGCGGCGGGGGAGGGGCATTCGGAGAATGTAGCAGAAGACTCCCGCCCGGAGAGCTGGCGGACCGCTCTGTCCCGGTCCGGAGTCCGGGCCGTACCTTTATTGATAGGAGGACGATGCTGATGAACAAAGCGGACGTCATCCGTGCCTGGAAAGACCCCCTCTACCGCGCCACGCTGACCCCGGAGGAGCTGGCTCAGCTCCCGGACCACCCGTCCGGCGTCCTGGAGATCCAGGACGAGCAGCTCCGGGGCGTCGCAGGGCTCGCGGAAACCACTGCGCAGACCTGCACCGAGTTCAGCTTCAACAACTTCAGGCGCTGCTGCCCGCGGTAGGGATCGATTGCGCCCGTCTTCGATTGCGCCGGCTGGTACCGCGCGCTGACGCTCGCTGAGCGCGCCGGCTTCGCGGCTCCACCGGACTGGATCGCTGCCTGGACCGAGGCCCTCGCGGAGCCCGCTCCGGAGGGCCTCGAGCCGCTGCCGGTTCCCCAGGAGCTACGCGGCGATGCCGCGGTGGGCTTCCTCGAGCTGGTCCGCACCTTGGTAGACCGGGCGCGCCTCCGGCTGCGGGACGGCATCGAGCGCATCCTGCGGGACTGCGGCGGAGCCCCGCTGTTCTCCGCGGCCGAGGCGGAGCGGCTGGCCACCGAGCCGCTCGCGTTCCGCCTCCTCCCTCTCCTCGGCCGCACCCTGGTCCTGGAGCTTCACGTCGCGCGGCTTCAGGATCTCCTGTCCGGCGCAACATCCGAAGAGCGCTTCGCCTCGTTCGTCGACCGCCTGCGCGACCCGGAAACCGCCGCGGCGATCCTCCAGGAATACACAGTCCTCGCCCGTCTCGCGGTCCAGGAGCTGGACCTCTGGGTCGCGACCTCCCGCGAATTCCTGGAGCGCCTCGCGGCCGACGGGCCAGACCTCGTTGAGATCTTTTTCGGCGGACGAGATCCCGGTCCCCTGACCGCGCTCGACGGCGGGGCCGGAGACCGCCACCGCGGCGGGCGCGCCGTGCGGATCGCCAGCTTCGCCTCAGGCGCCCGGCTCGTCTACAAGCCGCACTCCCTGGCCGTCGACGCCCATGTCCAGGAGGTCCTCGCCTGGGTGAACGAGAAGGACGGGCTCCCTCCGTTCCGCACCCTGCGCATCCTCGATCGGGGGGAGTACGGATGGATGGAGCACGTGGAGGCCGCCGGCTGCGCGTCGCGGGACGAGGTGGCGCTCTACCACCGCCGGCTCGGCGGGATGCTCGCGCTCCTCTACGTCCTCGAAGCCACCGATTGCCACTTCGAGAACCTGATCGCGGCGGGAGATCAGCCGGTCGTGGTCGACCTGGAGGCGCTGTTCCACCCGCGGGCGGAGGTCCGGGAAACGCCGCGGCCGGACGAGCGGCTGGCGGGCCGTGCGCTCGCCGAGTCGGTGCTGCGGATCGGCCTCCTCCCGTTCCGCGTCGGCGAGAGCGACGAGGCGCCTGGAGCCGATCTGAGCGGCGTGGCGATCGTGGCCGGCCGGCCGACGCCCCAGCCCGTGCTCCAGTGGCAGGGGATCGGCACGGACGAGATGCGGGTCATTCGCGAGCGGGTCCCCATGGAAGGAGGGCGGAACCGGCCGTCGCTCGATGGGCGTGAGGTCGAAGCCGCCGAATTCACGGAGGACATGGCTTCGGGGTTCGCCGAGGTCTACCGCCTGCTGGCGCGTTATCGGGAGGAGCTCCTCCCCATCCTCGATCGTTTCACGGACGATCCGGTGCGCGCGGTGCTGCGGTCGACGCGCATCTACGGCCTGCTGCTCTCCGAGAGCTTTCATCCCGACGTGCTGCGCGACGCCCTGGACCGCGACCTGCTGTTCGACCGGCTCTGGATCGGCGTCGAGGACCAGCCTGCCCTGGCCCGCGTCGTGGCGGTGGAGCACCGCGAGCTGCACGCCGGAGACATCCCCGCCTTCAGCGCGCTCCCGTCGTCGACGGACCTGTGGACCAGCGGAGGAGAGCGCATCCCGGGCTTCTTCCGCGAGCCCGCCCTCGCCGCCGTGCGCCGCCGCCTCCACAGCCTGGGGGAGGAGGACCTGCGGCGGCAGCTCGTCCTGCTGCGCCTGTCGCTGGGCACGCAGCTCCTGAACCGCGACGACGTGACCTTTTCCCGCTATGCCCCGGTCGATCCCGGCCTGTCCATCGCCGCCGGAGAGCTGCGCGACCGGCTCATCGGCCACGCCCGCGCCGTGGGCGCCTGGTTCGAGGAGATGGCCCTGCGCGACGAGTGCCACGCCACCTGGATCGGCCTCGATTTCCGCAACCGCGTCTGGTCGCTGGCGCCGACGCCCGAGGACCTGTACGCCGGCCTGCCGGGCATCGCCCTCTTCCTCGGCCATCTCGGCGCAATCACCGGCGAGGCGCGCTGGACCGGGCTCGCCCGGGCGGCCCTGGCGAGCCTGCTCGCCCGGCTGGACCTGGACAGCGAGACATCCGAGGCCGGCCCGTCCGCGATCGGCGCCTTCATCGGCTGGGCCGGACCTCTCTACGCCGCCGCCTGCCTGGGATCTCTGTGGCGCGATTCCAACCTTCTCACCGCCGCCGGCCGCATGGCCGAGCGCATCCCGCCCCGGCTCGACCAGGACGAGGATCTCGACATCGTCGGCGGCGCCGCCGGAGCCATCCTGGGCCTGCTCGCACTGAGGCAAGCCTCGGGAGCGGAGCGCCCCCTGGAGGTGGCCATCCGCTGCGGCGAGCACCTGCTCGCCCGCGGCCATCCCGCGGGACCGGGTCTGGGCTGGCTGACCCGTCTCGCCACCGAGCGGCCGCAGATCGGCTTCTCGCACGGCAACGCCGGCATCGGCCTCGCCCTCGTGGAGCTTGCGGCGGCCAGCGGAGAGGCCCGTTTCCTCGACGCGGGCCTGGCGGCCTTCGCGTGGGAAAGGGAAGCCTTCTGGCCCGAGCTGCGGCGCTGGCTGGCGGGAGGAGGCGCCGAGCCCCCGCCCCTGGAGAGCACCGTCGCCATGGCCTGGTGCTATGGAGCCCCTGGAGTCGGGCTGTCCCGGCTCCGAGCCCTTCCGCACATGCAAAAAGACAAAAAAGACTCCGAAGCGCACCGCGCCCTCCGCGCGGAAGCCGAGGAGGCCATCCGGCAGACCCTCCCCCGAGGATTCGGCGAGAACCACTGCCTCTGCCACGGCGACCTGGGCAACCTCGACTTCCTCCTCCAGGCCCGCCAAGCGCTCGGCGGGCCGGATCTCGACGCGGTCATCGACCGCCAGACCCGGATCGTCCTCGCCAGCATCGAGCGCGACGGCTGGCTCTGCGGCACGCGGGGCGACGTGGAGTCGCCCGCCCTGATGAACGGCTACGCCGGCATCGGCTACGGGCTGCTGCGCCTCGCGGCGCCGGAACGGGTGCCTTCGGTGCTGGTGCTGGCGGGGCCCGAGGAAGGTGGCGCCCCGCCCGCTTTTCTGCCAGGATGACTCCACTTCAGGCAGAAAGAGATTCTGAAATGCCCGCTGTTCGTCACGCGCTGTTGATCGGCATCAACCAGTATCCCAAGATCCCGAACGCGAATCTCCAGGGGTGCGTCAGCGACATGGAGCTGATGCGCTCGCTGCTGATCGATCGCTTCGGTTTCCCCCCAGAGAGCACCCGAACGCTGCGCGACGAGGAGGCGACCCAGGCAGGGATTCGCGGCGCTCTCGCCGAGATCGCCGCCGCGGTGGGCGAGGAGGACCTCGTGGTCCTCTTCTACGCCGGCCATGGCTCGCGGATGGCGGACCCCCGCCAGCCCGGCCGCATGATCGAGTCGATCGTCACCCACGACAGCGGCCGCGGGACGCTGCCCAACCTCGACATCCTCGACGAGGAGGTCGATCAATGGGTCCAGAAGGTGAACGAGAAGACGCCTCGTGTGACTCTGATCTTCGATTGCTGCCATTCGGGCTCGGTGACCCGCGATCCGTTCGGCGACGCGACCCGCGAGGCGCCGGCGGATCTCCGCGCGCCGGCCGAGATGTTCGCCGGCGGGCAGGTCCCGGAGATCTTCAGCACCTCCCGCGCCGCGGATGCGGAAGAGAAGGGGCCGGCGGGATGGCTGCCGGGCCGGCGGCGGGCGGTGGTGATCGCCGCTTGCCGCGCCGACGAGTACGCCAACGAGCACAAGGCGCTCACCGGCGCGGCCGTGGTCCGGCACGGCGCGCTCACTTTCTTCCTCGGCCAGGCACTGGCGCAGGTGCAGCCGGGCGCCACCTGGCGGGACGTCTTCGAGCAGGTCGCTCCGGTCCTCACGTCGAAGTACGGACGCCAGCATCCGCAGCTCGAAGGCCGGATGGATCAGCTCCTCTTCGGCACCGAGGAGATCCGGCCCGCCTCCTATCTGCAAATTCTCTCGGTGGGCAAGGACGCCGTGGAGCTCGCGGGCGGCGCCGCGCACGGCCTGCGGTCCGGCTCGCTGTGGACGGTGCGCTCGCCCGGCGCCCGCCACGTCGACGCGGGAGACGAGCTGGCGGTCGTCGAGGTGCAGACGGTGCAAGCGGCGACTTCCACGGCGCGGGTCATCGAGGCCCGGCGGCAGCGTGGAGGGCTCGCCGCCGGGCGGGCTTTCCTGCGGGAGCAGCGGCTGCCGGAGCCCGGCCTCCGGATGGCGATCGAGGCCCCCGCGGAGCCGTGGGGCCGCCTGGCCGTAGCTCTCGCCGGGGAGCCGCTCCTGCGGGTCGTGGAGGGGGCCGGGGAGGCGGACGTCCTGATCCGCCACATCGAGCCCTCGACCTGGGTGACGCTCGGACGCGACGGCCGCTTCGCCGCGCGCCCCAGGCCGGACCAGCCCGACGAGCTGCGGGGCCTGATCGGCGATCTCCTCGGAATCGGCCGCTACCGGCAGCTCCTCGACCTCGACAATCCGGACCCGGCGAGCCGTCTGAAGGGCCGCGTCACCCTGCGGGCGCAGCGCTGGCTGCCCGATCAGAAAGCGTTGGCCGACGCCGTGCCGGAAGCGGGCGCCGGCGTGCCGGTCTTCTGCGAGGGCGAGAGGGCCGAGTTCGAGATCGTCAACCGGCATGACGCCGCGGTCTGGGTCTCTGTGGTGGAATTCGGCTGCGACGGCAAGATCGCGCTCCTCCTGCCGAGGCCCGGCCACGCCACCTATGCCCGCGGAGGCGTCCGGCTGGAGCCCGGCCAGACCTTCCGGATGGCCGCCGATTACTACCGCCAGGACCCGAGCTTTGCCGAAGCCGTCCGGAATGGGCTGCCGCTGCAACTGCCGGAGGGCTTCCCGTGGGCCGCCGAGCCGGGCGAGACGGTGGACCTGGGCCTCCTCACGCTCAAGCTCCTGGTCACTCCCACGAGCGCCGATTTCGAGTTTCTGGAGCAGGCCGCGGTCCGCGACACGGTCAGGGTGGGACCCCACCCGCTGGAGCAGCTCGCCTTGCTCTATTGCGCGGGCCACGGGACGCGGAGCTTCTGCCCCAAGCCTTCTGACACGGCGCCTGAAATGGACTGGGCGACGGCGACATTGCCGATTGGAGTGCGCCGATAGACAGAGAAATGCTCATGATTTCCACCCGCCCCATCGCCGTCTTCTTCGCCTTCGCGAACGACCGCGCCGAGCGCGGCCGCTATCTGCGCAATCTTCCCGACGAGCAGCGCCACGTGCGCGAGGCCATGGCGGCGGCGGTGGAGGCGGGTCTCTGCGAGGTGGTGGAGCGGGCGAATGCCACGGTGGACGAGGTGCTGGACGTGTTCCAGGACCTGCAGTACCGCGACCGGATCGCCGTCTTCCACTTCGGCGGCCACGCCGGGGATGCCGAGCTGCTGCTGGAGTCGGCGAGCGGAGAGGCCACAGTGGCTCATGCCGGCGGGCTCGCCCGCTTCCTGGGCCAGCAGCGGGGATTGGAGCTGGTGTTTTTGAACGGCTGCTCGTCCCGCGGCCAGGTCCAGGGTCTGCTCGATGCCGGCGTTCCGGCGGTGATCGCCACGTCGCAAGCGATCGACGACGCGGTGGCCACCGAGTTCTCCTCGCGCTTTTACAAGGCCTTCGCGTCCGGTGCCGCCATCCGCACGGCCTATGCCGAAGCCCAGGGAGCGGTGCAGACGCGGCGGGGCGATCTGGCGCGCGGGACCTACCGCTCCTTCGTGCCCGACGTGGTGGCGGAGGACCGCTGGCCGTGGGATCTCTACGTCGCTTCGGGCGCCGAGGAGCGCCTGGCGCGGTGGAGCCTGCCGCTGGCGGCGCGCGATCCTCTTTTCGGGCTGCCGCCGCTGCCGCCGATGGACCTGCCCGCCTCGCCGTTCAAGCACCTCGCCTGGTTCGGCCGCGAGGATGCGCAGATCTTCTTCGGCCGCGGGCGCGAGATCCGGGATCTCTACGAGGCGGTCACCCTGCCCGAGGCGGAGCCCATCGTGCTCCTCTTCGGCGCCACCGGCGCCGGCAAGTCCTCGCTTCTCGCCGCGGGTCTCGCGCCGCGGCTGGAGGCGACGCACGAGGTGCGCTATCTGCGCCGGGACGGCACTCGCGGTCTCGCCGGCACTCTGGCGCAGGAGCTCGGAGACCCGGGCGCCGGCGGCGACCTCGGCGCGGTGTGGCGGGCGCGGGAGGCGGCGACGGGCAAGCCGCTCGTCATTATCCTCGACCAGGCCGAGGAGGCATGGACCCGGCCGCTGGCCCAGGGGAAGGAAGCCGAGGAGCTGGCGGCGGCGCTGCGGTCGATCTTCGGCGTGCGCGAGAAGCGGCCGCGCGGCCGGCTGATCCTCGGCTTTCGCAAGGAGTGGCTGGCGGAGATGCTGCGGCTCGTCGACGGCCAGGGGCTGCCGCGCTTCCGGGTGGAGGTCACCCATCTGGACCGCGATGCCATCGCCGAGGCGATCGCCGGTCCGGCGAAGACGGAGAGCCTCCGCCGGTATTATCGCCTGGAGGTCGAGCCGGGGCTGCCCGAGATCATCGCCGACGACCTGCTGGAAGACCCCGGCGCCGCGATTGCCCCAGCGCTGCAGATCCTGCTGACCAAGACGTGGGCGCTGGCCACGCAGGAGAATCCCGAGGCGCCGCGGTTCACGGTCGAGCTGTACCGGCGCCTCAAGCGCGGCGGCATCCTGCTCGACGACTTCCTCGGCGAGCAGCTCGAAAGTCTGCGGCAGGCCCGGCCGGAGCCGTCGGAGTCCGGGCTCGTGCTCGATCTGCTGACCTATCTCACCACAGCGCTGGGCACGGCCGAGACGCGGCAGATCTCCGACGTCGTGGCGCGCTACGGCGGGCGGCCGGAGATTGCCGAGCTGCTCCGGCAGTGCCAGGACCGCTATCTCCTCTCTCTGACCAACGAAACCTCGCGCCTCGCCCACGACACCCTGGCCCCGCTGGTGCGCCGGCGCTTCGAAGCGTCGGACCTGCCGGGCCAGCGGGCCCTGCGCATCATCGAGCAGCGTGGCGTTGAGTGGGCAGGGGGCAAGCAAGGGCCGCCGCTCGATGAGGTCGATCTCACTACGGTCGAGAAAGGATCGGAGGGCCTGCGCGCCTGGACCGCCGATGAGACGCGGCTGGTCGAGAGGAGCCGGGCAGAGCGGGCGCGGCGCAGGTCACGGCAGCGAAACCTGCGATGGGCGGCGATGCTGGCGGTCGCCGCGGTCCTGGCATCGGCTGGCGCGGCCTGGCGGCAGGCCGTCAGAGCCGAGAAGGAGGCCCGGAGCGCCGGCCGGGTCACGGACTTCCTGGCGGACATGTTCCAGACGCTCGACCCATACCGGATGGCTCTGAGCGAGAATGGGTTGCCGCAGATTCTGGACCGGAGCCAGGCAAGCATCGAAAAGAGCCTTGCGGAAGAGCCGAAGGCGCAGGACCGCCTACGAGAGACGATCGGCGTCGTCAATCTCAACCTCGGACGTCTCCCCCAGGCGGAAGCTCTACTGCACAACGTCGTCACCTTCCGCCGCGAGAAGCTCGGGGAAGAGCATCTGGACACGCTCACCGCGAAGAACGAGCTGGCCAATGTTTACCTCGCGCAAGCGCGCCGCAAAGAAGCGGAGGAGCTCTACCACCAGGTGCTCGAAAGCCGCCAGAGTCAACTCGGCGAGGAGCATCCGAAAACGCTTCAATCCATGAGCAATCTGGCAACCGTGTGGCGCGATCAGGGGCGCTGGAAAGAAGCGGAAAAACTGAATAATCAGGTTTTGGAGATCGCCCTGCGTGTGCACCGGGAGCGGCATCCGGATACGCTAAAAATCATGAACAATCAGGCCAACCTCTACGCCATGCAAGGTCGTTTTCAGGAGGCGGAAAACCTGGCCCGCCGGGTTCTCGACCTGCGCCGCGAGGTGTTGAAGGAGAATGACCCGGATACTCTCGCTTCGATGACCAGCGTCGCCAATGTGGTTGCGGACCTCGGCCGTTTGAAAGAGGCCGAGGATCTGGACCGGGAGGCGCTGAGGATCTCCGAAAAAGCCATGGGACCGGAGCACCCGGACACGCTCATGTATCGAATGAACCTGGCGAACGTTCTGTACCAGCAGAGCCGTCTGGACGAGGCGGCGACGATGCATCGCGAGATTCTCGCGGTGTACAGCAAAGTGCAAGGCAAGAATCATCCTGATACGGTCGCCGAGATGAGCAACCTGGCCTCGGTGCTAAAAGATCAAAAGCACCTGAAGGACGCCGAAGCTCTGCTCCGCAAGGCCTACGGGATCAGCAGCCGCACCCGCGGTCCCAAGCATCCGGACACGCTGGCCATGATGGGCAATCTGGCCTCCGTCCTCCAGGCACAAGGCCGGCTCGACGAAGCGGAAGACCTGCAGCGGCAGACTCTTGCGCTGCGGAGCGAAGTGCTCGGAAAGGAACACCCAGAAACTCTCCTGACAATGAGCAATCTGGCGCTCTTGGTCGCGGAGCGCGGACGGTTGAAGGAGGCGGAAGGCTTGCTCCAGGAAACGATCGCGGCCATGAGCCGTCAGCTGGGCGACGAGAGCCTCTACACGCGCTCGGTGATGGACAGTCTCGCGGCCGTATATCAGGCCGAGGGCCGGCTGAAGGAAGCGGAGGAGCTGCGCCGCAAGAGCTCAGCGAAGATCCATTGACGCACCACGGACTGGAGGGCTGCACCATGGACGACACGAACATCCGTTTTTCTCACTTGATCGCCGAGCTGGCGCTGCATCCCGCCAGGCTCGCCCAATACAGAAACGATCCCGAAAAGGCGATGGACGACGCCGGCCTGTCGGATGAGGAGAAGGACGTGTTGCGCACGGGCAACTTCGGCAGTATCTGCGACTGGCTCGCCGATACCAGCCGGCCGATCACCGAGATCCAGCCCGGGCCGGGCTCAGGGCCGGGGGGAACGTAGGCGCTTCAGGAGCTCGGCGCCGCGGGCGTAGGCCACCGGAAACTCGATGTGCTCGGCGCCGCTCGCCGTCACTTTTTCGAGCCAGAGCCGGGCTTGCCCGGGGTGGCCGGCCGCCAGCTCGGCCCGGCCCAGGTCATACCAGACCGGCACGTGGTCGGGCTGGACGTACCGATGGATCTCCACCCCACGCGGAGGCAGCCGTGACGCTGCCTGCTGGAGGGAGGCAACGGCGCTCTCCGGATTGCCACGCGCGAGGGCGAGCCGCCCTTCGAGGCGAAGGATCTGGCGCTCTTCCACCGCGTTCGGGGTCACGGCCGCTCGACGTTTCAATTCCGCAAGCAACGCGTCCGCCTCCGCCGGCTGTCCGAGCTCCTGCCGGGCCAGCGCGGCGAGGAACATCCCCTGAAGCTCCGGCCAGTCGCCCGGCGCGATCTCCTGCGCGCGCCGGGCCTCGGCGAGCGCCCGGGCCGGCTCGCCCATGTCCAGGAGAAGGTCGGCCGTCCAGCAATGCGCCATGGCCGTGTAGGCCTCCGGCCGCGGAAAGGCGCGCGCCGCCGCGGCGAGATGGTCCAGGGCCGCCGCAAAGTCGCCGCGGAACTGGGCGTTCCGGGCCCGCGAGAGGGCTCCGCGCCAACGGGTATAGGGATCGCCGAGGCTCTCGAGCTCCTGGGCCGCGCGCTCCGCCTGCGCCCAGTCCTCACGCAGCACCGCGACGCGCCACCGGGTCTGGACGGCCACGTCATTGCCGGGGCGCAGCGCCGCCGTCCTCTCCAAGGCCGCGTCGGCTTCGTCGAGCCGGCCCCACACAGTCAGCAG
>DATFPH010000404.1:0-6506 GCA_035264905.1 Thermoanaerobaculia bacterium | reverse complement strand
GAAGTCTTCCATAAGGAAGTCCGACCTCCTCAGGGGCGGTCAGGCTGAGGGTGTAGAAGTGGCACTCTCGTGTGAACTGAGAGGCGGAAGGTCGTTTATGTGGAAGGGTGGTGGCGACGAAGGCGCGGGCAAAGAAGCATAGATCCGGAGCTGGATCAGCGTCATATCCTCCGAAGAGGGTGAGCGCCGGCTCGAGAGGAGGGAGAACCTCTGGGAGAAGTAGCTGTTCGTCGGCTATCTGGCCTGGACCTGGCTCTCGGACAGACGCCAGCGAGTTTCCGGTCGTTAGGAGGTGAGTGCCGGCGCAGTAGCCAGCGAGAGCCTGATGATTCAGTAGCTTCCTCACGCAGTAGCATCTCCGGAGTGCACGCTCGTTATTCTACTCGCAAGTAGAAAAATAGGGTAGAGACGCTATACCCCTGAGCACGGAGTCTCCGTCCATGATTCCGGATGCCGCCCACGTGGTCCAAGGGCGAAAGGCCGGCCTGCGCCTCGATTGAATCCTGCGATCAGCGGATTGGCAATGAGGGGTTGCTCGCCACAGGCCGCAGCCTAGCTATGCGCGAAGGGATAGACGGATGATGAGCCTTCAGCCGAGCGGCTCGCCGTCCTCGATGCCTGCGAGGCGGTACTCAATCACCCGCATCCAGATCCCTCTTCGGTTCAGCCGCCGGTCGGGTCGAGGGCCGATGCATAGATCGGGCTGAGTAGGAACCATCGCTCAAGCGCTGTGTCGCACAGGCAGACGCAGGTTCTTTTTGACACGCCACACCAATGCCGCCCCCGTCTTGCCGGCTCGCTGCCACAACGGGTAGCTGAAAAAACCATGGTCGGCCAAGTAGAAGGTCTCCCTGCTCTTGCCCGATAAGGATCGCCAACGTCTCGTAGAGCAGGGTACTAGATCTTTTTTAGTAATGACAGTATGTATTATTAAGCGACACGTTCATGTTAAAATTATTCATTGTCTGTATTCAACCCAAGCGGCTGATACATTTATGCGCTTCAAGCAAAAGTTATCGGATGGGCGTCCTTGCGACTCGGCTCCTCGCCTGCCGCTTAACAGCCAAAATCGGAATGTCATGCTGGTCTGCAGGCTCGTAGACGAGCCAGAAGGTGCCGCCCCCACCGGCCTCCCGAAAAGGGCTTATGCCGAACTCGCCAGGCGCAGGCTAGAGCCATCGGCGAGGCTCGGAGCATGGGGATGACGGAGCACCTCCCTCCAAGCTCTCTCGCGGAGGTTTTGCGCCGTCGCTCCGAGGAGGCTCCTCGAACCCTCGCCTATACGTTTCTTGCCGACGGGGAGAGGGACGAGCAGGAGCTGACCTGGGGAGAGCTGGATCGCGAGGCGCGAGCGATCGCCGCCCTTCTCCAGGACACGGTGGTCGCGGGGGAGCGCGCCCTGCTGCTCTACCCTCCAGGCCTGGAGTTCATTGCTGCCTTCCTCGGCTGTTTCTACGCCGGTGTGGTCGCCGTGCCCGCCTATCCTCCGCGGCCGGGCCGGGCCGGAGCCCTGCTGGGCGCGGTGGTGCGCGACGCCCGTCCGGCCGTGGTGTTGACCCTGGGCAGCCTGGCGGCTCAGGCCGACCTCTTCGGAGCCGAGGTCCCGCAGCTCCGAGAGGCGTGCTGGCGCGTCACCTCTCCCTTGGCTGACGACCTTGCCGACGCCTGGCGCGAGTCTGTCCTGAAGCCTGAGGGCCTCGCGTTCCTGCAGTACACGTCCGGCTCGACGTCCGCTCCCAAAGGGGTGATGGTGAGCCACGCCAATCTCCTCCACAACGAGGAGATGATCCGCCACGCCTTTGCCCAGGACGAGAGCTCGGTGATCGTCGGCTGGCTACCGCCCTACCACGACATGGGGCTCATCGGGAATGTGCTGCAGCCGCTCTATGTGGGCGCGCGCTGCGTCCTCATGTCGCCGACGGCCTTCCTGCAGCGGCCGGTGCGCTGGCTCGAAGCCATCAGCCGGTATCGGGGGACGACCAGCGGCGGCCCCAACTTCGCGTACGAGCTGTGCCTGCGCAAGGTCCCGCAGCCGGAGCAGGCCGGCCTCGATCTCGGAAGCTGGCGGGTGGCCTTCAATGGCGCGGAGCCGGTGCGGGCCGAGACCCTGGAACGGTTCGCCAGCGCGTTCGCTCCCGCCGGCTTCCGCAGGGAGGCGCTCTACCCGTGCTATGGGCTGGCCGAGGCCACTCTGCTGGTCAGCGGCCCAGGGGCCGGCATCGCGCCGGCGGTTTCGAGCGTGAACACGGTCGCTCTGGAGGGCGGCCGCTGGGCGAGCTCGCAAGGGGAAGAACGGCCGGCGTACCGCCTGGTGGGCTGCGGCCATGCCTGGGCCGGGCAGGAGATCGCCATTGTCTATCCGGAGACCTGCCTGCCCTGTCCGGCGGACCAGATCGGCGAGATCTGGGTCGCGGGCCCGAGCGTCACCCAGGGCTACTGGGGCCGGGCCGACGCCACGCGAGAGGCCTTCGAGGCGCGGCTGGCGGATGGAAGTCCGGGCCGCTACCTGCGCACTGGCGATCTCGGGGTTCTGGCGGACGGTGCCCTGTTTGTCACCGGACGCCTCAAGGACCTCATCATCCTGCGCGGGCGCAATCTCTATCCCCAGGACGTCGAGCTGGCCGCGGAGGCGAGCCATCCCGCGCTGCGCCCAGGATGCGGAGCGGCCTTCCCGGTCGAGGTGGAGGGCGAGGAGCGGCTCGTCGTCGTGCTCGAGCTCGAGCGCCGCCTGCAGGACCGGATCGACACGGCGGAGGTGCTCGCCGCGGTGCGCGGCGCGCTCGCCACCACCTACGAGGTGCAGGCGCACGATCTCGTGCTGGTCGGAGCCGGCACAGTGCCCAAGACGACGAGCGGCAAGGTCCGGCACCGGCCTTGCAAGGAACTCTACCTGGCGGGGACGCTGCCGGTGATCGCCCGCGAGGCGGTGGACCGCTCCACTGGGGAAGCTCCCGCGCCCTCCACCCTGACCCGGGAGGAGCTGTTCGGCCTGCCGGCGGAGGAGCGGCAGCCGGCTCTCGTCGCCTACCTGCGGGAGGTCCTCCGGCGTCTGACCGGCATCGCGCCTCCGCTCGCCGGGCCGGGGGAGGCCGAGGCCTCCCTGGCCTCGCTCGGCCTGGACTCGCTAAGTGCGGTGGAGCTGCGCAACGCCCTCGAAGCCGACCTCGGAGCGGCGCCTCCGCTGGCCGATCTGTTCCAGGTCCCTGGTCTCTCCGCGTTGGCGGAGCAGGTCCTGGCGAGCCTGGCAAGGGGGGAGGCCACGGTTTTCGTGGGGCTCGCGCCGGCCGCGGCGAAGGAGTCGCCTCTGTCCTACGGGCAGCGGGGATTGTGGCTCACGGAGCGACTGGCGCCGGGTGTGCTCAACATCGGCGGCGCTGCGTGGACCACGGCGCCGCTCGACGGGGAAGCGCTCCGCCGCGCCCTCCGCCGGCTTGCCGCCCGGCATCCGGCGCTGCGGCTGGTCCTGGAGATCCGCCAGGGGGAGCCCTGGCAGCGGGTTGCGGACGAGCTGGAGCCGGAATTCCGCACCGTCGACGCGGCCGGGTGGGAGGACAGGAGGCTCGATCTTTGGCTCGCGCAGGAGCTGCATCGCCCCTTCGACCTGGAGCAAGGGCCGTTGCTGCGGGTTGCCCTGCTGGAACGCGGCCCGGGAGAGCCGGTCCTCCTGCTCTCGGTCCATCACCTGGTGGCGGATCTGTGGTCGCTGGTGGTGATGATCCGCGAGTGGGGGCGGCTGTACGCGGAGGAGAGGGGCGGGGAGCCGGCGGGCCTCGCGCCGCTCGACGCGGGATACTTCGACTTTGTCCGTTGGCAGGAGGAGCTGCTGGCCGGGAGCGCGGGGGACGAGCTCTGGCAGTTCTGGAAGAGCCGCCTGGAGGGGGAGCTGCCGGTGTTGGATCTCCCCGGCGACCGTCCGCGCCTGCCGGTGTCGAGCCATGCCGGCCGGAGCGTGCCGTGGCGCGTTGCGCCGGAGGTGGCGGAGCGGCTGCGGGGCGTCGCGCGCCGGTACGATGCAACGCTGTTCAGCGTTCTGCTCGCCGCCTATGTAGCGTTCCTGTTCCGGATCACCGGGGAAGAGGACCTGCGGGTCGGCTCTCCCGCCTCCGGCCGTTCCCGGCCCGGGCTCGCTCCGCTCGTCGGGTACTTCGTCAACCTCCTCGTCCTGCGGGGGA
This sequence comes from Thermoanaerobaculia bacterium, assembly GCA_035264905.1. Lineage (GTDB taxonomy): Bacteria > Acidobacteriota > Thermoanaerobaculia > Multivoradales > UBA5704 > UBA5704. The sequence continues at coordinate 2,334 of DATFPH010000404.1, read as the reverse complement.
AGGTGCGGTCCGGCCTTCGCTTCGACGATCTGCTGGGCGAGATCCGGAACGAGGCGCTCGCCGCGCTGGCGCACCAGGACTTCCCCTTCCCGCTGCTGGCCGAGCGCCTGCAACCGGTGCGCGATCCCAGCCGTCCGCCGCTGGTGCAGGTGGCGTTCGCGCTGCAGAAGGCGCAGGTCCCGGAGCTTGAGGGTCTCCCCGGTTTCGTCCTCGGCGACGCGGAGAGCGGGATCGATCTTGGCGGCGTCGGCTTGCGCCCGCGGATGCCGCGCGAGATCCGGGTGCAGCACGACCTGACCTTGATGATGGCCGAGCGGGAGGGCGGCTTGGGTGCCGCGCTGCAGTACGTGGCCGATCTCTTCGACGACGCGACCGCGGACCGCTGGGCCGGCCACCTCACGAGGCTGCTCGAAGCGGTGGCGGCCGATCCCGGCTGCGCGGTGGGCGAGCTGCCGCTGCTCAGCCCGGCGGAGCGCCACGAGGTTCTGGTGGTGTTCAACGCGACCTCGTCCGGCGCCGGAGAGCTCGTTCCTCTCCATCTCCAGTTCGAGAAGCAGGCGGAGCTGCAGCCCGAGGCGGCGGCCGTCCGCCAGGAAAGCGAGTCCCTGACCTATCGCGAGCTGAACGCGCGGGCCAACCAGCTGGCGCACCAGCTCCGCGAGATAGGCATCCGTCCCGAGACGCCGGTGGGCGTGTGCCTGCCCCGCTCGACCGATCTGGTGGTGTCGTTCCTGGCGGTGCTCAAGGCGGGGGGCGCCTATCTGCCTTTGGAGCCGGCCGCGCCGGATGCGCGGCTGCTCGGCATGATCGAGGATTCCGGCGCCGCCGCGCTGCTGACGGCGGGGGAGGGGCGGAGCCGCTTTGCGTCCTGCCCCTGCCCGGTCCTGGGCCTCGACGTTGCGCGGGACCGGCTGGCCCTCCACAGCACCGAGAACCCGCGGCCGCCGGTCTCTCCGAAGAGCCTGGCCTACGTGATCTACACGTCAGGTTCGACGGGAGTTTCCAAAGGGGTGTCAATCCCGCACGCCGGACTCTCGAATCTGGTGGCGTGGCACCGGCGGGCCTATGGGATCGGGGCGGAGGACCGGACGACGCTGCTGGCTTCGCCGGCCTTCGACGCTTCGCTCTGGGAGATGGCGCCGTCGCTGGCGGAGGGGGCCAGCCTGCACGTCGTCGACGAGTCGCTGCGGTCCTCGCCGCCGGAGCTGGTGCGCTGGCTCGCTGGCGCGGGGATCACCGTCTCTTTCCTGCCGACGCCGCTCGCCGAAGCCGTGATGGGCGAGCCGTGGCCGGCATCGACCCACCTGCGGACCCTCCTGACCGGCGGCGACCGCCTGAGCGGCGCACCGGCGCCCGGCCTCCCCTGGGCTCTGGTCAATCACTATGGCCCCACCGAATGCTCGGTGGTGACCACGGCAGGGGCCGTGGCGCCCGGCGGGACGGGCGCGCCGCCGATCGGCCGGCCGATCGACGGCATCCGGACGTATGTCCTCGACGGCGACCTGAGGCCGGTGCCGGTGGGGATCGCCGGGGAGCTGCATGTCGCCGGAGCCGGGCTGGCGCGCGGCTATCTGAGTCGGCCGGGGATGACGGCGGAGCGGTTCGTGCCGGACGCGTGGAGCGGCGCGCCGGGCGGGCGCCTGTACCGGACCGGCGACTTGGTGCGCTGGCGACCGGGCGGCGAGCTGGAGTTCCTGGGACGGCTGGACCATCAGGTCAAGGTGAGGGGCGTCCGCATCGAGATCGGCGAGATCGAGAGCGTCCTGGCGACCCACCCGAGGGTGGGCGAGGCGGCGGCCGGCCTGCGGGAGGACACCGCGGGGGAGCGCCGGCTGGTGGCCTACGTGGTGGGCCGCGAAGGCGTGGCACCGGACGCGGGGGAGCTGCGCGCGTACCTGCGCGGGCTCCTGCCCGAGCCGATGGTGCCGGCCCACTTCCTGGAGCTTCCGCGCCTGCCGCTCACGGCCAACGGCAAGGTGGACCGGCGGGCGCTGGCGGCGCTCCCTCTGGCGGCGGAAGCCGAGGCGCCGGCCATACCCCGGACGGCGGTGGAGGAGCTGGTGGCCGGCCTCTGGGCGGAGCTCCTGGGCGTCAGCCAGGTGCCGCTCAACGTCAGCTTCTTCGACCTCGGCGGGCACTCGCTCCTCGCCACCCGCCTGGCGTCGCGGGTCCGCGACCTGTTCGGCGTGGACCTGCCGTTGCGCGAGGTCTTTCAAGCGCCGACGGTGGCGGCGCTCGCCGCCCGGATCGAGGAGGCGCGGCGGGCGGACGCGGGGCCGGGGCTGCCGCCTGTCGAGCGGATGCCGCGCGACGAGGCGCTGCCGTCCTCGTTCG
>DATFPH010000403.1:0-3238 GCA_035264905.1 Thermoanaerobaculia bacterium | reverse complement strand
GAATTCGGTCGGCGTGAGGTCGACCGGCTCGTCGCCGCGGCGCACGCTCAGGCGGGCGACGTCGACGACGAGATCCGACACGCGCAGGAGGTCGCCGTCGACGTGCCGCCGCTCGCTGCGCCGCAGCACCGCGCGGACGCGCGCCACGAGCTCGCGCGGGCTGAACGGCTTGGTGACGTAGTCGTCGGCACCGATCTCCAGCCCCTGCAGCCGGTCGTCCTCCGTGACCCGGGCGGTGAGCATGATGATCGGTATGTCCGATTCTTTGCGCAGGGCGCGCGCCACCTCGGTTCCGTCGAGGCCGGGGAGCCCGAGATCGAGCACCACGAGGTCGGGACGGCGCCCGCGAGCCGCTTCCAGCGCGCGGACGCCGTCGCCGGCGACGATCACGTCGAAGCCGGCGAGCCGCAGGTAATCGCGCGCGATCCCGGCGATCTGCGGCTCGTCGTCGACGACCAGGATCGTCTTCATTGCGCGGCGGGGGTGGGCGGCGCGTCGCCGGTGTCGCGCGCGTGGGCCTGCCGGTGCCACTCGTCGAAGCGGCCGCGCGGTCCGCAGCCGCCGTAGCCGTAACCGGCGCGGCGCCAGAACAGGCCGCGGACGACGAAGAACCAGAAGGCGAAGAAGAGCGGTATGAAGAGGAACCCGAACCCGAAGCCCCAAGGCCGGTGCCAGCCGTAATACGGATACGGGTAGGGGTACGGCCCGGGATGGGGCCCGGACGGGGCGACGACGATCTTGCCGCTCTGCTCGATGCCGTGCGCCACGCCCGCCTGCCAGGCCGTCAAGCCGACCACGAGGGCGAGGAGCAGCGCGCCGACGAAAGCGATCCAACGATGGGTGTTGTTCATGAGCACATCCTCCTTTTCACCGACGAGGATGCGCCGCCATTGTGGAGCGATTATGGAGACGCGGCAAGATCGGCGACTCCATCAGCCGTCCGTTATAAGCTCCGTCCGAGGAGAACAACATGAAGATCGCGATCATCGGAACAGGCAGCGTGGGGAGCGCCCTCGGGCGCGGATTGGCCAAGGCGGGGCACGAGGTGGTGTTCGGCGTACGGGATACGGAGAAGCCGGAGGTCGGCAAGCTCGTCGAGGACACGGGAGCCCGGGCGGCCTCGGTCGCCGCGGCGGCTTCCGATGCGGAGGTGGTGGTGCTGGCCATGCCCTGGGGCGCGGCAGAGGACGTGATCCGGACCGCCGGAGGGCTCTCCGGCAAGATCGTCCTCGACTGCATCAATCCGCTCAAACCCAACCTGGCGGGGCTGGACGCAGGAGGTTCCCGCTCGGCCGCGGAGCAGGTGGCGGCCTGGGCTCCGGGGGCGCGGGTGGTGAAGATCTTCAACTCGACGGGCGCCAACAACATGGCGAACCCGGTCTATGGCGACGACCGCGCGACCATGCTCTATTGCGGCGACGACCAGGGAGCCAAGGAGGTCGCGGCGCGGCTCGCCGCCGATCTCGGCTTCGAGCCGGTGGACGCCGGACCGCTCTCCGCCGCCTACCTGCTGGAGCACTTCGCCATGCTCTGGATCCACCTGGCCTACGGGGTAGGGATGGGGCGGAACTTCGCGTTCAAGCTGGTGCGGCGGTAGGGCGTCCGCCAGGGGTTCTAATCCCTGGCGGACTCGGCCTCTCATGGATAGATCCATTGGATGCCTGTGGCGGCGATGGGGTCGCAGAGACAGTCGTTCCGGTAGAAGCCTCCGGAGAACAGTGCCGGTGTTCCGGCCGTGCTTCTGCCGGCCAGGCATGCCACGGTCGGAACCGTTCCGGAGAATCCCCCCGACAGGGTGGTCGTGGCGATGTAGGCAGGGGTTTCGTACTGAGGCGTCAGGAGATCGCCGGACCGGGCGAGCAGGACGAACTGGTTCCCGGAGAGTCCCCCCACGAACACCTGTCCGGCGGATGAGACGAAAAGCCCGGACGGGGCGTCATTGGCTGCGCTGTCGAACCGCCAATCCGGTGTGGTGGCACCGTCTGCCGCGCTGTACTTCAACGTACGGATGTCCGAGTTGCCGTTGAGGAGGGAAGAACCTGTCACGTAGACCGACTGTCCCGTCGGGTCGAGAGCGAGGAACGTCGCTTTGTCGGTGGACAGGTAGATCATGCCGCCTGCGAACAGCCGCCCGGCGTCGAAGCGTTTGATCCATGCGGTGTCGAAGGAGCCGCTGTTGAGCCGGAGGGTGAGGTAATCGAAGTCTTCGCCGGCGGATTCAACGATGCCGGTGGCGTAGCCCGTTGCGAAGACGTTTCCGCCGGAATCTACGGCCAGATCGTTCAGCGCGTCGGTAGATGGATATTCGACGGATCCGTCATAGAAGAACTGGGCCGCCGGCGCTCCGCCGGTCAATGGATATTTGAGAACCAGCGCGTCTTCCCAGGTCGATGATCGGACGGTCTGCCCCGCCACGTAGACGGCGCTCCCTCGCACGGCGATCGCTCGTCCCTCGCTGATCCCGATCGGCGGGTAGGCGGTGCCGAAACGCTGCGGCCATCCGGGAGAAAGAGCCAGGCCTCCGCCGGCAACCCTGTCGAGGCGCACGGTGTAGACCTGCTTCGTCGGCACCTCGTACCCGGTCACATAGATGTTGTCGGACGGATCGAAAGCGATCTTCTGAGGCATCCAACCGGAGATGAGATAGCTCGCCAGAAGGTTGCCGTTCGCGGCGGAGAGGAGGAGGACGCCCATGGTGGTGGCGGCGACCACGGTCCCCTGACTGTCGACCGCCACGGCTCGCGCGTCGCCATACCCGTAGGTCTTCGACCACCACAGGTACCCACCCGGACCGAACGCGGCGACGAACGTCTGGTTGGGGCCCACCGGCTCCTCGGACTCCTCGAAGGGGGGTGTGACTGTGGTTGGGGCATTGGACCCCGCAACGTAGGCCCTCCCGAGGAAAGTGCTCGAAGCGTTGCGGTCCATGTCGCAGGCGAAGACCTGCAAACGGCCGCAGAGGGGGTTGCACGACGGGGGCGGGTTGAAGGACGCATGGAAGGTCTTGGCCGGCTCGGCGATGCGCGCGGTCCAGATCTCTTCTTTTGCGTAGTTGCGGCGATCGGTCCATGACGGGAAGATCACGCGCGCGTAGGCGGACAGGCCGTTGGAGTCGCCATACTGGAAGACCGGGTCGGCGCCGGCCACGGTCTCGTCGGTCGACGCCGAGGTCACCCGGACCGGCGTATGCCAGGTGCTGCCGTCGCTGAACGAGGCCTGATACCAGACGTCGGCCCTC
>DATFPH010000402.1:0-2275 GCA_035264905.1 Thermoanaerobaculia bacterium | reverse complement strand
AAGAAGCTTGCGGAGGTTCTGCCGGGCGCTCACGCCTTCAACGACTTCGAGGGCTTCGAGGTCGAGCAGGAGCTGCCGGGCGGCGCCGGGCGCCGGACCATGCTCCTCCACGGCAGCGGCCTGGAGGGCGCGGAAGGCCGCCCGAGCGAGATCCTGCTGGCGATCGAGGACGTGACCGAGCGCCGTGCCGCCGAGGCCGCGCTGCGCGCCAGCGAAACGCGGTACCGTCGACTCTTCGAGACGGCGAAGGACGGCATCCTGATCCTCAACGCGGCGAGCGGCAAGATCGTTGACGCCAATCCCTTTATCAAAGCGCTGATCGGATACAGCCACGACGAGCTGCTGGGGAAGGAGCTCTGGCAGATCGGCCTGTTCGGTGACATCTCTGCCAGCCGGGAGGCCTTCCGGGAGCTGAAGGAGACCGGCTACATCCGCTACGAGCATCTCCCGCTCGAGACGCGCGGCGGGCCCAAAGTGGAGGTCGAGTTCGTCAGCAACGTCTATCGCGCGGACACCAGCGATGTCATTCAGTGCAACATCCGCGACATCACCGTGCGCAGCGGGCTCGAGAGGGAAGCCAGGGAGCAGAGCATTGCCCTGGCCGAGCTCCACCGGCGCAAGGACGAGTTCCTGGCGATGCTCTCGCACGAGCTGCGCAACCCGCTGTCGTCGATCGTCAATGCCCTGCAGTTGCTGCGCCTCCAGCAGGGCGACGAGAGCCTGATCCAGGAGCAGGCGCGGACGATCCTCGAACGGCAGGTCGCGCAGCTCACGCGGCTCGTCGGTGACCTCATGGAAGTGTCCCGCGTCGCCACCGGCCAGCTCCGCCTGCGGCTCGAGAGCATCGACCTACGCGGCGTCGTGACGGTCGCGGTGGAGGCGACGCGCGCGGCGATCGATCGCCGCGGCCACGAGCTCACGGTGGCCTTGCCGCCGCAGCCTGTCTGGCTGCATGCCGATCCGGCCCGGATCGAGCAGGTGATCGTCAACCTTCTCGACAATGCCGCGAAGTACACCGAGCCGCAAGGGCACATCTGGCTGTCGCTCGAGACCGAGGGCGGTGTGGCGGTGCTGCGGGTGCGGGACAGCGGGGTGGGGATCGCGGAGACGGTGCTGCCGCGCGTGTTCGACCTCTTCACCCAGGCCGACCGCACCCTCGATCATTCCGCAGGGGGGTTGGGCATCGGATTGAGCCTGGTGCGGGCGCTCGTCGAGCTGCACCACGGCAAGGTCGAGGCGAGCAGCGCGGGCCCGGGGCAGGGCAGCGCGTTCGTCGTCCGGCTGCCGCTCAGCGAGCCCGGCTGTCGAGCCGGCTCACTGTCCACGGCAGCGGGCAGGGCGACTGCGATGGGGGTGCGTGTCTTGGTGGTTGACGATGACGTCGACGCGGCCGACAGCCTGGCCCTGCTGCTGCGGATGGCGGGTTACGAGGCATGCGTGGCCTACTCGGGGATGACCGCGCTGCAAACGGCCCTCGAGCATCGCCCGGAGGCGGTGATCCTCGATCTCGGCCTGCCCGGGATGGATGGCTACGAGCTCGGCCGGCGGTTGCGTCAGCATCCGCAGATGGCCACCATCTGCCTGATCGCCCTCACCGGGTATAGCCAGCCGCGGGACCTCGAGCACTCGCTCGCCGAGGGCTTTGTGGCCCACCTAGTCAAGCCGGTCGAGCTGCCGCAATTGCTCGACCTGCTCAAGCCGGCCGGCGGATCTGTTGCGGCTCCCGAAGCATGACCTGCGCCGGGTTTCGGTATTTCTTACATGTAATTGATACATGAGTACAAAAGGAGAGGGCGGCCCTGCGGCCGCCCCCGGTGCTGCTCGATGCCGTCCTGGTCTACTGCCAGTAGGGCTTGTAGCCGTAGAACTTGTAGACCTCGGCGCCCCAGGTGCGGTCCGACGCCTGCGGGAGGTTGTTCTTGTCGAAGCTCGGGGCGTTCTTCATCCTGTCCTTGTCGACGTCGAGAGTGAAGTGCTCCCGGGTGCCGTCGAGCTTCAGGGCTTCGAACGGAACCACGTACAGCTTCTCGCCCATCCCCATCAAGCCGCCGAAAGAGAGGAGGGCGTAGGCGACGCGCCCCTTCTCCAGGTCGAGCATGATCTCCTCGATCTTGCCGAGGTTCTCCCCGGCGCGGTTGAGGATCTTGTCGCCGATGATGGCGGTGGTCGATAGAACGTTGGGATGGGTTTCCACAGTGGTGTTAGACATAATGTACACCTTTCAGTCGTGGTAATTCCGAACAAACCCCGATTGGTCGAGCCCAGAGTAGGCGAG
>DATFPH010000401.1:0-6241 GCA_035264905.1 Thermoanaerobaculia bacterium | reverse complement strand
CCTGATGGGCGGCGCGGGTGATGACCACCCTCACCCGCGGATTCGTCCCAGCACCTCGTCCGCCCCCTTCCGGCGCATCACCGCGACGCAGGCTTCGGCGACCGCTTCCGGATCGGTCCCGCTGGCTTCACCGCGCGCGGTGTGCCGGCCGTCCGGCGTGGCGAGCAGGGCGACGAGACGGAGATGGCCATCCTCCTCGCGCGCCCAGGCGGCCAGGGGGAGGGTGCAGTCGGCTCCGAAGGCGGCGACCACGCGGCGCTCGGCAACGGCGGCTCGCGCCGTGGCGGCGTGATCCAGGGCGCGGCAGAAGGCCTCGGCCGGGCTGCCGGCGCGCACCTCCAGCGCAAGCGTCCCCTGGGTGGGCGCCGGGATCAGCACGTCCGTGGGGATGGGATGCGCCGGCAGATCCGCCAGGCCGAGCCGCTGGAGGCCGGCTCCGGCGAGCACCACACCGCCCGCGCCGCTCTCGCGCCACTTGCGCAGCCGGGTATCGACGTTGCCGCGGATCGGCTCGACCCGCAGGTCGGGGCGCCGCATCAGGATCTGCGCCCGCCGCCGCAGCGCGCCGGTCAGCACCACGGCGCCCTCGGGCAGCCCGTCGAGGCCGTCCGCGGCCTCGCTGACCAGCACGTCCCGGGGATCGGCCCGCTCCGGATGCGCGGCCACCACCAGTCCCTCGGGGAGGCGCACCGGCAGGTCCTTCATGCTGTGGACCGCGAGATCCAGCGAGCCGTCGAGCAGACCGGTCTCCAATTCCTGGGTGAACAGCCCCTTGCCGCCGACCTTGGCGAGATCGCCGGGCACCACGTCGCCGGTGGTGACGATGGGGACCAGCTCGACGGTGAGGCCCGGCCAGCGCGCTTCGAGAGCGCGGGCCATCATGCCGGATTGGGCCAGAGCGAGGGGGCTTCGGCGGGTGCCGAGGCGGAGGGCCCTGCCGGGGAGATCAAACCTTGCGCGGTCAGGATCGGTCATGGCCCTCAGAAGGCTCGTCGTCATCCAGGTGGAAGAGCTCGCGGACGAACTCCAGGTGCGCCAGGTCCTGCGCGCCGTTGCGCGAGCGCAGACGGGTGCTCGGGTGGTGGAGGATCTTGCGCACCAGCGAGCGCGTCAGGCGCTCGAGGTCCGCGTGCGTCTCGGCCGGGAAGCGGGAGAGGACCGCGGCCACCTCGTCCTGGCGGATGCGCTCGGCCTGCTTCTGCAGGCTGGCGACCACCGGCTCGGCTTCGAGGCTGTGGAACCAGTGCCGGAAGTGATCGAGCTCCTGCTCGACGATCTCCTCGACGTGCGGGACCTCCTCCCGCCGCCGCTTCAGGTTGCGCTGGATGATGTGCTCCAGCGCGTCGATCGCATGCAGGAAGAGGTTGTCGATCTTCGCCGCGGACGGCTCGACGTTGCGCGGCACCCCGAGGTCGACCACCAGAAGGGGGCGGGTCGACCGGCTCTTCATCGCCTCCTTGAGCTGCTTGCGGGTGAGCACCGGCTCGTCGGCGCTCGTGGAGACGACCACCACGTCGGCCGAGCGCACCGCGTCCAGGCGCTGCTCGAAGGAGACCAGCTCAGCCAGCGGGAACTCCTCCTTGAACTGCTGGGCGCGCTCGATGCTGCGGTTCGTCACCACCAGCTCGCGGGCGCCGCGCTCGACCAGCGGGCGGGCCACCGAGCGGGCGATCTCGCCGGCACCGACGAGCAGCACGCGGCACTCTTCGAGCCCCGAGAAGATGTTGCGCGCCAGCTCCACCACGGCATAGCCGAGGGAGACCGCGCCCGCTGTGATCGCCGTCTCCTGGCGGCTGCGCGCTCCGGCGGAGAAAGCGCTGCGCAGCAGGCGGCGCACCACCGGGCCGCTGGCGCCCACGGTCTCGGCCAGCGCAGCCGACTGCTTGATCTGGCCGAGGATCTCCGGCTCGCCGAGCACCATAGATTCGAGGCCGCTGGCCACGCCGAGCAGGTGGCGGGCCGCCTCGCTGTTGCGCTTCACATAGAGCCGGCCGGGCTTTTCGAGGTCCGGGGCACGGTTCAGGAAGATGAGGTCGAGGACCGAGCGGTAGGCCTCGTCCTCATCCCGCGGCTGGACGTAGACCTCCGTCCGGTTGCAGGTGGAGAGCAGATAGGCCTCCGCGATGCCGGGCCGGGCGAGCAGGTGCACCAGCGCGTGCTCGCTGTCCTCGCCATGGAAGGCCACGCGCTCCCGGATCTCGATCGGCGAGCAGCGGAAGTCCGTGCCCACCAGCAGCAGAGGGGGATCCGCCGGGAGCGACATACCGCCTTCACAAGAACCCGTGGAAGTCGGTGAAGAAGAAATTCACCGCCACCAGCGAGAAGAGGATGGCGCACAGGCCGGCGAGACTGGCCACGGCCGTCTGCCGACCCTGCCACCGGCGCAGCCGCCGCAGCAGGAGAGCCGAGGCGTAGAGTACCCAGGTGGCGAGCGTCACCAGGATCTTGGGATCGCGCAACCAGGCATTGTGGTAGAGCTGCTCCGCGTAGAGAGCGCCGGAGATCACTGCGCCGGTCAGCGCCAGGAAACCGATCGAGAGCGCGCCGAGCATCATCCGCTCCAGCACTTCGAGCGGCGGCAGCTTCCCGTAGAAGGTGGAGAAGCGCCCGGCCTTCAGGTCGCGATAGAGCTGCAGGAACAGGAACGCGTACGCCGCTCCGACCACGAACGCGGCATAGCCGAGCAGGGCGAGCGACACGTGCGTGGAGAACAGCGCATCGTGGAAGATCTGCCGGTCCGGCGGGTTGGGCCGGACCAGGACCGAGGAGAGGAGCTGGAAGAAGAAGACCAGCGCCACCATCCAGAAGCCGGTCGAGCGCTCCCGGCCGTGCCATTCGACGAAGACGTAGACGATCGCCACCGCGAGCGCCACGATGGAAAGCGCCTGGGAGACGGTGGCCGCCGGGAACTGCCGGTGCCGCAGGATCAGGCACACCAGGTAGGCCAGGTGGAGCACCACCGCGCCGTGCAGGGCCGGCGTCGCCACCCGCCCGGCGGTGGGATGCGCGGCGAAGAAGACGAAACCATAGGCCACCGCCGCTCCAAGATAGAGGAGCGGGAGCAGGAGAGTGGCGAGATCGAGAAACGTGCTCATCTGAGTCTCATCTGAATGAGAGCATGCTACACCATCCGGGAGACATGGTCCCCACCCGCCGGGAGGGGCCGGTATTGCCGTCCCCTCTCTCCTTTGGTAGTGTCGCGGCCCGGTTTCGTAAAGATTGTTTCGCAAAGATTGGAAGATGCCATGGCCAACGTAATCATTGTCGGGATGCAATGGGGGGACGAGGGGAAGGGGAAGATCGTCGATCTCCTCTGCCCGGCCTTCGAAGGGGTGGTGCGCTATCAGGGGGGCCACAACGCGGGGCACACCGTGCGCTTCCGCGATCGCCACTTTTCGCTCCACCTGATCCCGTCGGGCATCCTCCACGAGGGGATGCTCTGCGTCCTCGGCAACGGCATGGTCATCTCGCCCGAAGCCTTCCTGACGGAGCTCGGGCGGCTCCACGACGCCGGGGTCCGCTCCGAGGGGCGGCTCTTCATCTCGAACCGCGCCCACGTCCTGCTGCCCTGCCACGCCCGGCTCGACCAGGCGCGGGAGGAGGCCCGCGGCGAGAGCAAGATCGGCACCACGTCCCGCGGGATCGGCCCGGCTTACGAGAGCAAGATCTCGCGCTACGGCCTGCGCATGTGCGACCTCTTCGCGCCGGATTTGGACGAGCGCCTGCGCGCCCAGGTCGACAAGATCCAGGGCGAGCTGCGCAGCCTCGGCGTGGAGGAGCTGCCGGACCCCGCCTCCTATCCCGACTCCTGCCGTGCGTGGGGCGAGAAGCTCAAGCCGCTCCTGCGCGACACCGAGCAGCTCCTGAACGGCTGGATCCGCGACGGCCGGAGCATCCTCTTCGAAGGCGCCCAGGGCGCGCTCCTCGACGTGGACCACGGGACCTACCCCTACGTCACCAGCTCGAGCTCGACCTCCGGCGGCGCCTGCACCGGCACCGGCGTGCCGCCGACGCGGATCGACGGCGCCATCGGCGTCCTCAAGGCCTACACGACCCGGGTCGGGGGAGGCCCCTTCCCGAGCGAGCTCCACGGCGACACCGCGGAGTTCCTGCGCAAGCGCGGCAACGAATACGGCACCACCACCGGCCGCCCCCGCCGCTGCGGCTGGCTCGACACCGTGGTGGCGCGCTACGCCCAGCTCCTCAATGGAGTGGACACCATCGCCCTCACCAAGCTCGACGTCCTGGACGACTTCGACGAGATCCCGGTCTGCACCGGCTACCGCGTCAAGGGCGAGATCCTGCGCGACCTGCCGCCGGACCAGTGGAGCCTGGAGAACGTTGAGCCGGTCCTGAAGACCATGAAGGGTTGGAAGAAACCCACCGTGGGCACCCTCGACGAGCCCGACCTGCCGCAGGAAGCCCGCGACTACGTCGACTTCATCGAGCAGGAGATCGGCGTGCCCATCACTCTGACCTCCACCGGTCCCCGACGCGAAGAGACCATCGTCCGCGAGCACCCCGTCCTCGCCCACCTGACCGCCGGGCGGCTCGGGGCTGTGCTGGAACAGCGGTAAAGCCCGGAGGGCGATGAATCGCCCCTGTCCCGCCCCGCCTCTCTGAAGCACCCTCCTTTATGTAGCAGTCCTCTGTTCCCGTTGTTGCACATTCGATGGGTTTCTTCGCAGCCGGCGCGGCGCCGGTCTGCTTTTCGAAGAGGAAAGGTGTGCTATGTCCTGGAACCTGAAAAAGGGTGGGATGGTGGCAAGTATCGCGCTTGCGCTGGTGGGCGCGGTCCTCCCGGCGGAAGCGGCACGGGTCAAGGTCGGCGACGAGATCGCGTATCCGGTGAGCACTCCGAAGGTCTATCCGATGGGCGGCGCGACGCGGCCGGTCGCCTGGGCGGAGACCATCGTCTCGCCGGGCGCCAAGTTCCTGCGCCTCCACTTCCAGAAGCTCAACCTCCCGGACGGTGACTTCCTCACCGTCTCCAGCCCGGACGGAGCCGAGTTCTGGACTTACACGGGCAAGGGGCCGCTGGGCACCGGCGAGTTCTGGTCGTTCAGCGTCGACGGTGACGTGGCCATCGTCGAGCTGCACACCGGCGACCGTATCGAGAAGGGCAGGGCGCGGCGCTACGGCGCGTCGATCGACCGCATCGCCCATGGTACCGAGCCGCTGTGGGGAGGCGACGTGGAGGCCAAGGTCATCTGCGGCACGGACGGCCGCCGCGACGCGGCCTGCTATTCGACCATCAACACCCGGCCGGTGGCCCGACTCTCCTTCCAGAGCGGCGGCTCGAGCTTCGTCTGCACGGGCTGGCTGGTCGCCGGGTCGAACAGCAGCACGACGATCACCAACAACCACTGCTTCACGACCCAGAGCGAGGTCAACACCGTGCAGGCGCGGTTCAACTACCAGCGGACCACCTGCGGCGGCTCGACCACGGCCGCCTACTCGACCTACAACGGTGGGACCTTCCTGAAGACCAGCTCGAGCCTCGACTACACCCTGTTCACCCTCCAGGGAAACCCCGAGGCCACCTGGGGCGAGTACACCGCTACCACCAAGACCCCGGCGATCGGGATGGCCATCAACTTCCCGCAGCATGGCGGCGGCAACGTGAAAACGGTGGGCTTCTGGAAGGATTCGGCTCAGACCCTGCGCTGCGACGTCGCCGCGACGGGCGGCAGCTACGGCTATGCCACGGGCAGCCAGATGGACTACTCCTGCGACAGCGAGGGCGGCTCCTCCGGCTCGCCGATCATGGACGCCGGGACGGGCCGGATCATCGGCCTGCACCATCTCGGCGGCGTCTCGAGCTCTCCCTGCGAGAACGCCGGGACCATGATGAAGAACGTCTGCCCGAACGCCGGCGCGCTGCTGGCCTGCGCCACCAACTAGTTCCTGTCATCCACCGGACCTCCGGCTGCGGCCGGGGGTCCGTCCTCCGTCCGCTTCCGCTATACTTCCTGCCTTGGGGGGCTGTTAGCTCAGTTGGTAGAGCAGCGGACTTTTAATCCGCGGGTCCAGGGTTCGAGTCCCTGACGGCCCACCATTTGATTCTCGAGTGGCTTATCCCCTGTCATGAGGTTCACAGCTCCCGCCCTGCCGGGATGATGGCAGGACACTGACATTGTTGTGCCTGCCCGGCGTGCCGGTGAGGAGTCGACAGCGATGAGGCATCTTCTGTCTTTGAGCCAGTTGGATCCTGGGCAACTGGCGTTTCTCGTGCGACGGT
>DATFPH010000400.1:0-2055 GCA_035264905.1 Thermoanaerobaculia bacterium | reverse complement strand
CAGCAGCAGCACCGCGGCCTCACCGACGTCCACCCGCGCCGGTCCCCGCAGGAGGCCGTTCAGCGCCGCCGCCGTCTCGCGCAGCATCTGCCGGCAGGTCTCCCCCTGCTGGGCCGCGGCGGCCATCCGGCAGAGGTCGCGGCGGGCGCGGTCGACCTGACCGGGACCGACGAGGAGGAGGTCCGAGAGGCGGTCGGCCAGCCGCTCCGCCGTGGGCTCACCGCCGAGGAGAGTCTCCACCGGGAGATCCTCGCCCGGCGCCAGCCCTTCGGCGGCGGCCGGGGAAAGGAGGACGGCGGAGCCGCGGGCGAGCTCGCTCCAGACGTCCGGAAGGTGCTCGAAGTGGCTCGGCCAGAGGCGCAGCGGGAGGCCGCCGCCGTCAGGGCGCCCCCGCGTCCAGTCCCACATCCCGGCCGCCCGCAGCTCCCGCACCCAGGCGCGCGCGGACCAGTAGGCCGCGAACGAGCGGGGCTTCATCGGCGCGAACCACATGTCGGGACCGGCGCAGGCCAGCGGAGCGCCGAAGGAGATTCCGCGCCCGGCGAGCAGGCGGACCGCGTCCAAGGCCGCGAGGACCCCGGAGGCGCCGTCCTGCGGCTCGTCGAGGAACGGCCGCAACGGGCCCGGGCTCGCGGGGCTCTCGGCCGCGGCCGCGACCCGCTGGAGCACGCCGGGGTCGACCCGGCGCGGCGCGCGCACCGGCGGCGGGGCCTGCGGCGGACGGCCGGCGCGGGCGAGGACGCACCCCCGCGGGCCGAAGGTCAGGGCCAGCTCGGCCAGCGCGAGCGACATCTCCTCGGCCTGGCGGCGGACCTGGGCCGGCCGCGTCCACACCCCCTCCTCGTTGGCCCGCTGGCGGTGCACCGACGGATCGGTCGCCACCACGGCGAAGGGCGCCTCGAAGCCGGCAGTGCCGGCGGCGCGGGCCATCTGCGGCAGGTGCCCGAGGCCTCCCCAGAGCGGCACGATCACCGCTCCGAAACGATCGTCCCGGAAGAGCCGCGCGAGCTCCATCTCCAGGCAGCGGGAGAGGAGGACCAGCAGGTCGTTGTCCGCGATGAGCCCGAGGGTCCGCGGGCTCTCCCCGATCTGTCCCAGGGGAAGGCCGCGCGCCGGCTCCCGCGCGGGGATGGAGCGGAACGCCACGGCCGGACCGAGATCGGGCGGCGGCGCCGGGGGGCGCGGCGGCGCGACCGGCCGGGTGGACGCCACGTGCTCCCAGGTGAAGGGGGAGCCCCACCCTCCCTCGTCGCGGCGCCAGTCGTCCCAGGTCAGCACGGTGAAGCGGCAGCCCAGCTCACCGGCCAACTCGGCGAGAGGGAGGCCGAGCCCGCGCGCCGCCGCCAGCTCCGCCGGATCATCCGAAAGAAATTCGACGAGCCCCTGATAGGCCTCGACGACCACGAGATGCCGCGGCCCCGCGCCCATTCAGCCTTCCTGTCCGGCGTGCCGCAGATAGTCGGCCACGACCTCGGGCGTCGGCCCCTCCCCCCGCACCTCCCCGGCCTCCAGCCAGACGGCGCGCGGGCAGAGCTCCTCGATCCCGGCGGGATCGTGGGTCACGGCGACCAGCGTGCCGCCCTGGGCCTTGAAGGAGCGCAGCCGCTCGAAGCAGCGCTCGCGGAACGCCTGGTCGCCCACCGCCAGGACCTCGTCGATCAGCAGGATGTCGGGATCGACACAGACCGCCGTGGCGAAGGCCAGGCGCGCCTGCATGCCCGAGGACCAGTACTTGACCGGCATGGAGATGAAATCCCCGAGGTCGGCGAAGGCCAGGATCTCCGGCGTGCGCGCCGCCATCTCGCGGCCGCCGAGCCCGAGCATGGCGCCGTAGAGGGCGAGGTTCTCTTCCCCGGTCAGCTCCAGGTGGAAGCCCGCGCCCAGCTCGAGGACGGTGCCCACCCGGCCGCGCACCTGGATCGTGCCCGCGGTGGGCTGATAGATGCCGGCGAGCAGGCGCAGCACCGTGCTCTTGCCCGAGCCGTTGGAGCCGAGGAGCGCGACCCCCTCGCCCACCGCGATCCGCAGGTCGAGCCCGCAGAGCGAGAACCGGGG
>DATFPH010000399.1:0-11359 GCA_035264905.1 Thermoanaerobaculia bacterium | reverse complement strand
CGCTGGGGAGCGAGGCCCCTTCTCGAATCCGCAGGGAGACCGGAGTGGAAGCGGTCAGGCGCTCCTGCGCAGCGGCCTTGAGCGCGGCCTGGTAGGCAGTGAAGGCCGCGGGCTCGCGGGCGACGCGCTGGGTCACGCTCGGCCGCCCCGCTTTCGAGCCGGACTCGATCCGGAGCAGCTCGGCCAGGGCATTGAGCTCGATCCCGAAGCGGTCGAGATCCCGCGCGAGGACCAGATCCAGGGTGCAGCAGGTCTCCTCGGCGTTGAGCAGGAGCGCCGCCGTCATCGCCGGGCTCCCCACGGGCCGAAGATAGGCGTCGCCGAACAGCACGAGGTGGGACAGGTCGTGGTTGACCGTGTAGAACTGCACGCGGGGAGGCTCGTGCCGCACCTGATACCGGGGCGAGATCAAAAAGTGGCCGAGCTCCGGCCGGAACACGGGCACCTGGGAATCCGGGACGCAAAAGGTGGCGATCCCGGCGTTGTAGGCGTGGCAGCGGATCGCCCGGTAGCTCGGGCTGACGATCAGCAGGAGCGAGTCGTTGGCCACGGCCGCCTCGGGGGACCGCTCGATCCGGGGAGGTCCGCCCACGGCCTGTACCAGGGCGAGGCCCACGGCGAGAGCGGGCCAGAAAGAGCCCGCGTTGGCCTCGGCGCAGGCCTCCAGGAACAGCTCGAAGCGCTCCAGCACGGACGGCAGGCTCTCCTCGTCCAGGGAGCGGACGGCGGCACCGCTCTGCTGGCAGAAATCGAGGAAGGCGTCGCGATAGCGGGCGAAGAGGTGCTCGTCCGTCGAACGCACGGCCCTCCAGCCATCGACCCAGAGGTCCCCTCCGACCAGCGAGCGAGCCCACCGGTCCGGCTCGCCGGCCAAGCTGTCGAGCTCGCGGTGGATGGCGGCGAGGCGGCGGCGGACGCCGGGCCTCGCCGGCCGGGGCCGCTCGGTCTCAGCGCTTCCGCGGTCTGCCCTTGGACTGGTGGGGGACATGATCCGCCTGGGATTGCCCGCCGATCCGTTCCAGAACCTCTTGCGAAACCCCGGAGCTGGCAAGCTCGTCCGTGATCTCTTTCGGCAGTCCGTGCTCTCGGATCACGGCTGCGGCGAGCTTTTTCGCAAGCTCCACGGTTTTGCTGGAGGAGCCTGCTTTTCCGCCCGTGCTCTTCTTCCCCTTTTTTCCGTGCGTCGAGTCAGCCATTGGACCCTCCTTGGGGGGACCCCGGAAAAAACTTCTCGCTGCTTTGTTTGAAGAAGATGATACGGACGCGGTGGCGTGCGCGTCAAGGCCGGCCATGTCTGCTAGACTGACCGCGTACCTTTTTCATGACGTTCGGCCGAACAGGGCAAAGGCTCTTATCGGAACGCTTGCGTTGATCGGACAGACGGTTTCTCATTACCGGGTCCTCGAAAAGCTCGGCGGCGGTGGCATGGGGCTGGTGTACAAGGCCCAGGACCTCCGGCTCGACCGTCTCGTCGCCCTCAAGTTCCTCCGGGACAACCCCGGAGAGATGGATGACAGGCGGCTGTTTCAGGAGGCCCGGGCCGCTTCCGCGCTGGACCACCCCAACATCTGCACCGTCTTCGACATCGATGAGACGCCGGAGGGCCAGAGATTCATCGTCATGGCCCTCTACGAGGGGGAGACCCTCAAGCAGAAGATCCAACGCGGCCCCCTGAAGATCTCCGAGGCGCTGGAAATCGACGCGCAGATCGCCGCGGGCCTTGCCCAGGCGCATGCCCGGGGGATCGTCCACCGCGACATCAAGCCGTCCAATGTGGTCGTCACGTCCGACGGACAGGTCAAGATCCTCGACTTCGGCGTGGCCAGGCTCATGGATGCGACCCGCCTGACCCAGACCGGCATCGCTCTCGGGACGGTGGCCTACATGTCTCCCGAGCAGATCCGGGGAGAGGCCGTGGACCACCGGACGGACATCTGGTCGCTCGGGGTGGTGCTGTACGAGATGATTGCCGGCCGCCCCCCCTTTCGTGCGGGCGACGACCAGACGACGGCCTGGGTGATCCAGTTTCAGCAGCCCGAGCCTCTGACGGCCCTGAGGACAGGGGTTCCCATGGAGCTCGAGCGGATCGTCATGAAGGCCATGGCCAAGGATCCGTCCGAACGCTACCAGCACGTGGACGAGATCCCGGTGGATTTGCGGGCCTGCCTGCGCTTGAGCGGCAGCTCAGCCGCTCTCTCCGCGCCCACCACCATCGTGGCGACGCCGCCCCTCAGCCGGCCACCCGCGCCCACGGTGGCCCCGCCGGAGCCATCTCTCCCCAGGCGGTCGCGGACGTCGACCGCCTTCCTCCTGGCGGGCGCCGCCGCGCTGCTGCTCGCCCTCTGGATCGCGCTGGGAGCCACGGGGCGCGTCCCCTTCCCCCTCCCCACCACGGCGGGCTCGAAGCTTCCCACGTTCGAGCTCCTCACCTTCCGGCGCGGCACCATCCGGACCGCGAGGTTCTCGCCGGACGGGCAGACGGTCGTGTTCGGCGCGGCCTGGGACGGAGAGCCTTTTCGCATCTTCCTGACCCGGCCCGACAGCCCGCAAGCCACGGAGGTCGAGCTGCCTCCGGCGGATCTCTTGTCGGTCTCCCGCAAGGGCGAGACGGCGATCTCCATCGCACCCCGGATGGAAGGAGCCTTGATGATGTCGGGCCTGCTGGCGCGCGCGCCCCTGCTGGGCGGAGCCCCCAGGGAGATGCAGGAGAACGTCCGGGAGGCGGACTGGACACCGGAGGGCTCCGACCTCCTGGTCGTGCGCTCCACCGCGGCGGGAGAGCACCTCGAGTTCCCCGTCGGCCGGGTCCTCTATGAGACGAGCGGCTATATCAGCCACGCCCGCTTCTCTCCGGATGGACAGCGCATCGCATTCCTGGCGCATCCGGTGTTCGCGGACGACCGGGGAGACGTGGCGGTGGTGGACCTCCAGGGGCGCCACACGACGCTCTCGGCCGGCTGGTCCTCGGTGCGCGGGCTCGCCTGGTCCCCGAATGGCAAGGAGGTCTGGTTCACCGGCATGAAGGGCGGCGAGGACTTCGCCCTCTACGGAGTGAGCCTCGCCGGCCGCGAGCGGACCCTGCTCACCTCGCCGGGGAGCATGATCCTGCTCGACGTAGCCTCCAGCGGCAAGATCCTCCTGAACCGCGAGGAGCAGGTGCGGCTGACCACGGTCCATGCCCCGGGCGAGGACGAGGAGCGCGACTTCACCTGGCTCGACCTGTCCGCCGCACGCTTCATCTCCGACGATGGCCGTCACGTGTTGTTCACCCATTTCGGCCATGGCAGCGGCGCCGACTACTCCGTCTATCTGCGCGGCACGGCCGGAGGCCCCGGCATCCGTCTCGGCGAGGGCGAGGCCCGAGCCATTTCCCCGGACGGCCGCTGGGCCGCGTCGCTGGTGCACGGCACGCCGACCCGGATCCTGTTTCTGCCCACCGGCGCCGGCCAGGCCCAGGTGCTGACGACCCCTCTCGCGCTCCAGTCCATCCACTGGTTCCCCGACGGCCGGCGGCTGTTGCTGGTCGGCCGCGAGCGCGGACGGGGAATGCGCTCCTATGTCCAGGAGCTTCGTGGGGGGCAGCCCAGGCCGATCACCCCGGAAGGGGTCTACAGCGTCACCTGGTCACCGATCTCACCGGATGGGAAGCTGGTGATCGCCACCGGGCTCGGCAACCGGAGCGCCCTCTATCCGGTCGACGGCGGAAAGCCCCGGCCCATTCAGGGACTGGCTCCCGGCGAGGTTCCGAGCCGCTGGACCGCCGACGGCCGGGCGCTCTTCGTCCAACGCTCCTACCAGGTCCCTTTCGAGATCCACCGGCTCGACCTGGAGAGCGGCCGGCGCACTCTCTGGAAACGGATCCGGCCTGCCGATCTCGCGGGAGTCATCCCTTTCCGGGAAGTGCTCCTCACCCCGGACGGCGAGGCCTATGTCTACAACTCGGAGCGCCTGTACTCCCACCTGTATCTGGCGGAAGGCATCCGATGAGCCGGACCAGCCTCCACGTCACGGTGTCGATCGCCTTTCATGGCTGTCCCGGGATGCTCCGGCAGGCCGTGGAGAGCATCCTCCGGCAGACCCATACCGACCTGACCCTGGTGGTCGTCAATGACGGGGACGCGCCTCCCTGGCCGCTGCTGGCCGACATTGAAGACCCGCGTCTCGTCCGCTTCGACCTGCTCGCCAATCGTGGACCGTACTTCGCCCACGCCATGGTCCTGAGCGCCACCCGTGCTCCCTACTTTCTCGTGCAGGATGCCGATGATTGGAGCGAGCCGCATCGAATCGAGACCCTTTTGCGGCATCTGCGGGCCGAGGACGCCATCGCGGCCGTCTCGTCAAACCGGCTCCATCGTCCAAGGAAGCCCGGCCCTCCGGCGACCCTCCGGTACCCAGGTGTCACACGGCCTCTCACCAACAGGCTCACGCATCGGATCGGGCATCACGGCCTGTTCCGCAGCGAGGCCCTGCATGCCATCGGTGGATACTTCGGCGGCTTCCGTATCGGATATGACACGCTGCTCATGAATTTCCTCCTGATGACGGACCGCGTGGTCTGGGTTCGGGAAGCGCTCTATCACCAGAGATCTCACGACGGATCGCTCACCCGGGCGGCCGCAACCGGAATCGCCTCGCCAGCCCGCCGCTGGGCGATCGGGGAGCTGAGCTGGATGTACAGCGAGGCCTTCGTCGCCTACAGGCGGTTTCTGCTGGACGCCCTCGACCATGAGCAGCTCTGCGCGGAAATCCGAGAGATCGTCCGCCGGCGAGTTTCGCCGGCGGAGGAGGCCGCGCTCGATCTGGAGACGGACCGTCTGATCCGGGTCCTCCCGAAGCGCGCAGCCGCTCGGCCGGGAAGGGTCCGCGTGGCGTCGACCGAAGGTGGCCGCGAGATGCCGCCGGCTGCGTCCCGAGGCGACTCTCTCGGGATCGGATTGCTGGCCGGAAGGCGGCTTCAGCTGCTGCGCCGCACGATCGACGCTCTCCGGACCCGATGCCCGGAGCTGCTCGAGGAGGGCTTCGTCGTCGCGTTGTGCACTGGCGATGATCCGGAGATGCAGGCCTATCTGGATCGGCTTCCCTGGATCGACCAGCATCTGCGGTCGACCCAGGGGACCCTGCCGGCCGGTTCCGCGGCCAGCCTGCTCATGGAAACCCTTGCAAGCCGGCAGGACATCGGGACCATCCTCTACCTGGAAGAAGGCTGGAAGATGGTGGCAGAGGAACAGGAATGGCTGGAGCACGCCCGGCGCATCCTGGACGACGATCCCCGGGTGGGACAGGTTCGGCTGCGGCATGCGCGCGAGCGTGTACCCTCCCGTCATTCCGTAACCAGCCATGCGATCCACTGGACACGCGGGAGAGGCTTTCTCCTGGCACCGGACGCTCACTTCAGCTTCAATCCCAGCCTCCTCCGTGCCCTGGACGTGCCCAGGATCTTTCCCTGCAAGTCCGAACGGGAGGCCCAGGAGCATTACTTGAGCAGCGGTCTGTCGACCGCCCAGTTGCTGCCCGGTGTCTTCTGTCGCCAATGAAGTCTGTGAAGCAAACTGGTTCTTGACAGATCAGATGCATTGCAGACCAGTGCCGCGTGACGGGAAGCATGATGGAGACGATGCAGCATCTGCAGAATCTGCTGTTCAGCACCACCGCGGCGGCCATCTGGTCGAGGCGGCGGCTCGCGGCAGCTTGTAAAAGCCACGCCTTTCTCCCCTCTCCCGCTCCGCGGGGGAGGGGCCGGGGGTGGGGGACCCGCGCTATCCTCTTCCTTGGTGAAACCCCTCTTCCACCCCCGGCTGATCAACGACCCGTTCGGCGACCCGGGGGTGTACGTCGATTTCCTGTTCGAGAAGCGGGCCCTCCTCTTCGACCTGGGAGATCTCCACGCTCTCTCGTCGCGGCAGCTCCTGCGGGTGACCCATGCGTTCGTTTCGCACGCGCACATGGACCACTTCTCGGGCTTCGACTCCATCCTGCGCGTCCTCCTGGGACGGGAGAAGCTCGTGCACCTGTTCGGCCCGCCGGGGTTCCTCGACCGCGTCGAGCATAAGCTGGCGGCCTATACGTGGAACCTGATCGAGAGCTATGAGAACGAGCTCCTCTTCCGGGTCACCGAGGTCGGGCCGGACAGCTCCGGATCCACCGCCGATTTCAGCAGCCGGCGCGGCTTTGTCCGGGTGCCGGCGGCTCCGGCGCACCTCCCCGGCGGAGTGCTGGTGGATGAGGAGACGTTCCGCGTCCGTGCCGCCGTGCTCGATCACCGGATTCCCTGCCTTGGCTTCTCCCTGGAGGAGAAGTTTCACGTCAACGTCTGGAAAAGCGGTCTCGAGAGCCTGGGGCTGCCCACCGGCCCCTGGCTGCGCGACCTCAAATCCGCCGTGGCGCGGGGGGATGCGGACGAGACGCCGGTCGAGGTGCGCTGGCGCGACAATGGCGCGGTCCGCGAGGCCAGCATCCCTTTGGGAGAGCTCCGCGCCAAGGCTCTGCGGATCGTCCCTGGACAGAAGATCGCCTATGTCACCGACGTGGTCTACCACGCGGCCAATGCCTCTGCCATCCTCGATCTCGCGCAGGGCGCCGACCTGCTGTTCATCGAGGCGACGTTCGCCGCCGACGAGGAGGAGCGGGCGGCCGAGAAGCACCATCTGACCAGCCGGCAGGCCGGGCTGCTCGGACGCCGGGCAGGGGTGAGGCGCCTCATCCCCTTCCACTTCTCCCCCAAGTATTCCGAGGAAGGCGACCGTCTCCTCCGCGAGGCGCTCGACGCGTTCGCCGGGAACGGCGCTCCCGAATTGTCCTCCATGGAGGACGGTCCGAACCTGTCTCCTCCTTGAGAAGGAGTTGGCGGGACCTTTGCAGTCTCTGGGATGTGGAAGGGAGGAAACTATGCATACCAAGACACTGAAGATTTTCGCGGCGATGCTCCTGCTGGCGGCGGCCATGCCGACATTGGAGGCCCAGACGGCCCGGCAGCGAGGCACCAACCGGGACGTGACCGGTCCGCTCGACGTGATCGCTCTGCAGACCTACGTCGAGGGCCGCAACGAGACCTATGGCGTCAAGCCGGCCGAGCCGGTCCCGGTCAACGCGGGCGACCGCGTCCGCATCCACCTGGTCGGCACGGCGATCATCAACGGCAACGGCGTGGAGCGGCGGATTCCCGCCCGCTTCTCCGTGGTCGCCGGCAAGGGGCAGATCGACATCGTGCAGACCGGCCCGGACTGGGCGCTCGTCCAGGTCAACTCGCGCGGGAACGGCATCGCCCAGCTCGGGTACGAGGTGACCGGCGACGACTATCAGATGAAGGGCGGCCTCCGGTCGGGGCGCATCACGCTCGAGATCGGTGGGGGCCTGGGGTCTTCGCCCGGTCAGGTAGGCAGCGGTTACACGGACCGCACCCGGTGGAGCGAGGCGCAGCAGATGACGGACCGCCTGTATCGCTCCATCCTCGGCGTGGCGCCGCAGGGTGACGTGGCCCGCGAGGACACTGAGCACATCTACGAGATGGGCTTCTCCGGCGTGCGCGACGTCGCGCTGGCGCTGGCCGCCGACGCGGGGTCGCGGTATGACCGTCTGTCGCAGGACGATGCGGTCGAGGTCCTGGGCGATCTCTATCGCGGCCTGCTGCGGCGCACGGGCAACGACAACGAGCTGTGGGACCAGGACCGTGGGTTCCGCACGAACGTGGACACCTTGCGCCGCCAGGGGTATCAGAAGATGGTGCAGGTGATCGTCGACGCCGGGGAGTTCATGAACGCTAACGACCTGCGGGACTTCGGCAACCTGGCCGGCCGCGACGACGCGAATTGGCGCAGCGACCGCAGCCGCTACGCGATCCCGCGCTACTAGACCTCACCCCTCAGCCCCCTCTCCCATCGCACGACCGGGAGAGGGGGGCTTCACTCCTCCAGAGACTCGATGCGGTGCCGGTATCCCTTCCGCAGCAGGATCGTGCGGATGCGTTGGAGCATCGCCGCGAGCGAGGGCAAGAGAACAAGAGGGCAGCACAGGAGGGCCAGACAGAGCTTGAACCGGAGAGGGAGCGGTCTTTCGAGCTGCCGGTAGAGAGACCGTGAAGACTTGAGGCAGCGCCAGGCGCTCGCCCGGTCGCGCAGCAGGAGGTGCGTCAGGGCCAGGTTGTTCCAGGTCTGGGCCTGCATCTCTCTTTCCAGGGTCTCACTGGCGACCTGGAGCTTCTGGGTGTACCAGCCCAGCGCCGATTCATACCGGCCAGCCAGGAGATCGAGCCATCCCAGATTGCCCAGCGCGAAGAACTTCTCTCTCTTCATGCCGGACAGGTTGGCGTTCTCCAGGCGCCGCTCGTAGAAGCTGAGGGCCCCGCTCAGATCCCCCAGATCTTCGCGGAGGCTGCCCAGGTTGCCGAGGGCATAGCCCTGCTCGACGAAGTCTCCGCGATCGATGGCGTTCCGCAGCCGCGTGCGGTAGCACTCCTCGGCCTTCTCGACGTCCCCGCGCATCCGATAGAGAGCGCCCAGGTCTCCCAGCGCATATCCCGCTTCGCGCAGGTCGCCGATCTGCCGGGCCGCTTCCCGGCGTCTCTCGTAGACCTCGATGGCGCGGGCGAGCTGCCCAGCACGGATGTAGGCTGCCCCCAAGTGGCCCAGGGCATAGCCTCTGAGACGCCAATCTCCGCACCGTTCCGCCAGATCCAGCTGGAGCTTGGCAAGCTCACGACAGGTTCTAAGATTTCCCAACCGGTAGTGGGCCCCGAACAGGCCGCTGAGCGCGTAGCCTTCCTGGCTCGCTTCTCCGATCTGCCGGGCGATCTGGAGCCGTCGCTCTTCGAGCTCGATCACCAGACGGAGCCTGCCGAAGCCCAGATAGATGCTCGTCAGATCTCCCAGGGCGAAGCACTCCTCCCGCAGGTTCTTCTGTTGGCGGGCGAGCTCCAGACGGCGCTCAAAGAGGGCGAGCGCCCGCTCGGTGTCTTCCAAGGCGTGGGCAATACGCCCCAGCTCTCCCAGCGCAGACCCTTCGAGAGCTTGGTTGCCGCTCTCCTGGCTGACCTTCAGGCACTCCTCGCGGTACCGCAACGCCTCCCGCAGCTCTCCGCGAGCGAAATGAGCCGAGCCGAGCAGGGCGAGCAGCCGCGCGCGGACCTCGGGAGCGGTTTGCGCCGAGCTCGCCTCCAAGGCGCTCGCCAACCAATCGACGTGCTCCTTGAGCGGCTGGCGCAGGTCGAGGAGATCTGCTCCCGCCAGCACATAGGAGACACAGAGCTCCCCGGCTTCGGGGTCCTCCGCGGCGAACCGGCGGGCCCAGCCCTGCCCTTGCTCGATCTGGCGCCTCTGCTCGTCGAATCGGCGAAGGACCGGGACGATCCCCTCCTCCTGCCGGAGGTAGGCGGTGTTCAGGTCTCCCAGGAGGTCTCGATAGTGCCGGCTCAGGCGCAGGAGCGGGGCCCGGCCGTTGACCGTGGCACTCTGCACCGGCTCAGACCCCCAGCAGAGACCTGGCGTGGGCGACCAGCAGGGCGTGCATCCAGAACTTGCCCTCGCCGACGGCCTCCAGGAGCCCCAGGTTGATGAGCTTGCGCACGGTCGGCTTCGCGTCGTCCACCTTCCAGACCGCCTGCAGGGCCGGCAGGTCGAAGGTGGCGGGCTTCGGCGCGAAGCCACCCAGAAACGCGAAGCGCTCGAAGAGCTCGGCGGGCAGCCGTTCCGTGCTCTTGGCGAGCAGGACGTCGACCGTCGGCAGGGTCTGGCGCCGGAAATCCGTCCGGTCGCTGGGCGCACTCTCTTCCAGGAGCCGCCGGCCTTCGCGAAGCTCCTGGAGAAGCTCCCCGACGTCCCACCAGCGGCTCTGCTCGTCGAGCATCCGGCCCGCGACGTGGAGCGCGAGGGGGAGCCCCTCCAGCTCCTGCACCAGGAGAAGGCATTCGTCAGGACGGGCCGCTACGACCTCGGGGGCCCGGGTGCGCAGGAGCTCGAGGCCGGCCTCGTCGCTCAACGGTGGCAGGCGGTAGGTGGCTGCGGAAGGTACGTCGAGCTGGTGCGCTATGGCCGGCAGGCGGGAGGTCACCAGCATGGCGCACTGCGGACCGCCGACCAGAAAAGGGACCGCATGGGCAGGGTCCCAGACGTCGTCGATCACCAGCAGTGCCCGGCGCCGGCGCAGCAGGGCGGCGAGCTGGAGGGAGGCTTCCTCCAGCGTCGCCGTCGGAGACAGGCCCGGGCCCCCGAGGGAAACGCACCAGACGCCGAGCTCTCTCAACAGACTGGGCGATTGGTCGAGGCCGGTCCACAGGATGCCGTCCGGGAAGGTCTTCTGCAACTCGGGATCATGCACGAGAGCCGTCGTCAGAGTCGTCTTGCCGACTCCGGGCCATCCGGTCATGAGCAGGAGGCGGCCGCGCCCTTCGGCACTCTCGGCGGGGAACAGAGATCTCTTCACATGAAGAAGATCGGTGTCGCGCCCGAGAAAGGACTGGGGAGGCAGGGGCCGGAAGCGGACCCGCACCTCACCCGCGCTCTCATTGAGGCTCCGGAACCACCCTTCGCGTACCCCCTCACTCTGCTCCTGCCAGAGCGAGCCGGTGGGCGCGCGCAGATACAGGACCGGGTTGGCGAAGACTGGAGAATGAGGGTGGTCCTGGAGAAGCACGCTGCGTGCCCGCGTCACGGCTTGCTCGATCTGGCCGGGCTCCCGGCCACACGCAAGCTCGCGGTAGAGCTCGGTCGTGAGCTTCAAGGCCTGGCTGTTGACGATCGAAGCCTGCATCCCGACGACCGCGGGGATGCCGCATTTCAGCAGCTCATGGGCAAGGCCGACCAGAGCGGCTCCATAACAGGCGTTGAGCACGACCAGCCGCAGGTTGGGCTGAGCTTCCAGGAGGCGGGCCAACGAGGCCGCAGGAAAACGCTCCGGGAGTTCGCCCTGCTCACGGTCCAGCCAGAGGGCTGCTCCCTCGTCCCCGCCGTCGGCTACGGCATGCCCGGCGAAGTGGATCAGATGGATGTCCTCTCCCCGTAGCGCATCGCGAAAAGCAGAGAGGGTCGCTCGGCCTTCGAGACTGCGGACGGCGATCCGGCCGCGAGTCTCTCGTTCGAGACGCAGCAGCTCGTCTCTTTCCCTTTGCGTGTCCAGGCCCGAGCTGCGAGGGAAGATGGCCAGCAGCCGCAAGGGCTCCGGAGCCCGCAGCTCACGCACGAGCTCCACCAGGGAGGAGCCTCGGCTCAGAAGGGTCCGCGGCCAAGTCGCCAGGAATCGACGGTAAACCGGGTCGTAGAGAAGCTCCCAGGGCAGAGCCGCCAAGCCGGAATCTTCGATCCGCAGGCGCAGATGCAACACTGCAGCTTCGCCGAGGGCAAGGCGAAAGAGCGCAAGGACCTTCTCTTCT
>DATFPH010000398.1:0-5370 GCA_035264905.1 Thermoanaerobaculia bacterium | reverse complement strand
CGAGGCGGCGCTCGCTCTGGCGCCAGCCGATCCCCGCCCCCTTCCCCCTGTCCTCACCCACGTCCGCCGTCACCGAGACAGGGGGCGCCTCCGGGGTGATCGCGAGCGGGGGAGGCTCCACGGCCGGCTCCACGAGGAGCGCCGGCGCCGCCGCTTCGACGAGCCCGGGCACTTGGGTCTCGACCAGGACCGGCGTGGTGGCCGGAGGGGAGGATGGTGCGGGCGCGGCGGCCGCGGCCATCTGGGCCTGCTGCTTGGCGACGTAATCGCGCTGCACGGCGAGGAGCTTGTCGAGCTGACCCGGGGTGAGAATCCCGAGGCGCACCAGGATCTCGCCCAACCGCCCTCCCTCCTGGCCCTGCTTCGCGGCCGCCTGGGTGAGCTGGTCCTGGGTGACGAGCTTATAGTGCAGGGCGATCCGCCCCAGGAGGAGATCCTCTTGACCGAAAGACATGGTGGACCGAGGGTAGTTGAGCGAAGGCGGATGCGTCAACCACCCCGGGGATGAGGGCCCGCTGCTAGAATCCTCCCGCTTGCCATCCGTAGATCGTTCCCTTTGGGAGGAGGTCGTGCCATGGCGGACCGGATCGAGATGAGGAGCATGGGAGAGGAGAGGCGGGGCGGTTGGGGGTTGGTGCTGGCTCTGATCTTGTTGCTGTTGGTGTTGTGGGTTGTGTCGGTGCGCCGGCAGCCGCCCGCGCCGAAGCCGGCGTCCGCGCCGGCCACGGAGTTCTCCGGAGCGCGGGCGCTCGACGTCCTGCGCGAGATCGTCGGGGACGGCCGTCCGCATCCGATCGGGTCGCCGGCCAATGCGGCCGTGCGCGACCGCATCCTGGCGCGGCTCCGGCAGTCCGGCTACACCCCCGAGGTCCAGCCGAGCGTCGCCTGCTCCCCCCTCTACGCCAACTGCGCCCGGACCGAGAACATCGTGGCGCGCCTCGAAGGGACGGCGCGCGACGGCGCCATCCTGCTCATGGCGCACTATGACTCGGTGCCGGCCGGACCGGGCATCTCGGACGACCTCTCCGGCACCGCCGCCGTGCTGGAGACCGCCCGCGCTCTCAAGGCCGGACCGCCGCCGAAGAATCCGGTGATCTTCCTGCTGAACGACGGCGAGGAGGCGGGGCTCGTGGGAGCCCAGGCGTTCGCCGAGTCGCCGCTCTCCCGCGAGGTGAAGGTCATCCTCAACCTGGAGGCGCGCGGCACGCGGGGCCCCAGCCTCATGTTCGAAACGATCGGCAATGACGGCTGGCTCGTCCCGCTCTTCGCGGCGGGCGCCTCGCGGCCGATCACCAGCTCGGTGTTCGTGGCCATCTACCAGATGATGCCCAACAACACCGACCTGACCGTCTTCAAGAAGCGGCAGGACATCGACGGGATGAACTTCGCCTACGTGGAGAACCCGACCCACTATCACACCGCGGCGGACGACCTGCGGAGCCTCGACCCCGCCAGCCTGCAGCATCACGGCGACAACGCGCTCGGCGCGGTACGGAACCTTGCGCAGGCCGATCTCGCCCATCCGCCGCAGGGTGACGCGGTCTTCTTCGACGTCCTCGGCTGGTCGGTGGTGCGCTGGCCGAAAGCCTGGACCCTGCCGCTCGCGGTCCTGGTCCTGGTGCTGGTCCTCGCGGTCTTCTGGGGAGGACGGTCCGGCCGGACGGTCACGGTGGGCGGGATGCTGATCGGGCTCCTGGCCTTCCTGGCGGTCGTGGTGGTGACCGGCCTCCTGGCGCTCGGGCTGAACATGGTGCTGCGCGGCCTGCTGCCGGTGCCGTGGATCTCCCGGCCGGTGCCGCTGGTAGCCGCGTTCTGGGCTTTGCCGCTGGTCGTGGCGGGCCTCCTGTTTCCCTGGTTCGGGCGGCGCGCCGGTCTGATCGGGCTGTTCACCGGCGTCTGGCTCGGCTGGGCGCTCTTCGGGCTGGCCCTGGCAGTGGCGGCGCCCGGGATCAGCTATCTCTTCCTGGTGCCTGCCCTGATCGCGGGCTTCGCGGGCCTGGCGCTCGTCCGGGGAAGCTCTCCCGCGACGGGAGCCGTGTCGGTGATGTTGCCCGTGCTGATCGGCGGCATCCTCTGGTTCCCGATCCTGCTGCCGCTCTACGACGGGTTGGGCTCGGGCGCGCTGCTGCCGATCGCGGTGCTGCGGGCGATCCTGGTGGCCGGCCTGGCGCCGCTGTTCCTGGCAGCGCGGCCGTTGGCGCGGCGGCTGGTGATCGCAGTCGCCCTGCTCGTGGTGCTGATCGGAGCCGGCCTCGCGGCCACCTCGCCGCTCTACTCGGAAAGCTCGCCGCAGCCGGCGGATGTGCAGCTCCTCCAGGATGGCGACACGGGGGTGAGCCGTTGGGTCGTGCTCAGTTCGCCGCCATTCCCGCAGGCGTTCCGGCAGGCCGCGGAGTTCGGGGCGCAGCCGGAGAACCCCTTCCCCTGGGTCCCGCGGCAGCGCGCCTTCGTGGCCCCGGCCCCGCCTCTGGGAGCGCCACCGCCGGAGCTGACCGTAGTGCAGCAGACCACCACGCCCGATGGCAAGCGGCGGCTGCGTCTCCGGCTGACCTCGCCCCGGGGAGCGGCGCGGGGAACGCTCTACATTCCGAAGGAGGCGCAGGTCGAGTCCGCGACCTTCGACGGCCGTCCGGTCGAAGTGAAGAAGGGGCAGATCGGTGCCTACACGTTCCTCTCGACTCCGACGCTGCCGCCGCAGGGCGTCGAGATCGAGGTGGTGCTCGGTCAGAGCGCTCCGCAGGACTGCTATGTGGTGGACCTGAGCCCCGGCCTGCCGCCGGGAGGGGAGGCCCTTCAGAAGGCGCGGCCGGCCACGGCAGTCGCGTTCCAGGATGGCGACGTCACGCTGGTGAGCCGGAAGGTGCGGATCTGAGCTGCTGGTAGGGGCAGCATAGGCGCTAACTTTGCCGCTATCGGGCCGGGCGGACATTCTGGTCAAAGTTAGTGTAGATGGGGAAGGAAAAGGGTCCGGGGCGGAGCCGTTCCGCCATAAGATCAGCCCTCCCCCGCGGAGCGGGAGAGGGGGAAGACGAACCTGGGATGAGGAGGGGGAGATCAGTGGTGGGCGTGGTCAGCGGCGGCGGCGGGCTCGATCGCGGCGACTTTGATCGCCGTGCCGTCGACCTCGCCGGTCACCTTGACCTGGTGGCCGATATGCTCGGCCGCGAGCTTCTGGTTGTCGAGGGTATAGAGCTTCTCGTCGCCGGTGTTATAGAAGACCAGCTTCGCGCCGTTCTCGAGGCACTTCTTGGCGCAGTCCACGTGCTCGGCCTTGGCGTCCTTGGCGGCGCACTGCTCGTCGGTGATCCAGCCGGTCCACTCGCCGGCCGAAGCGAGGGTCGGGACCAACAGCGCGGACAGCAGCATCGCAGTCATCATTTTTTCATCGATTTCTCCTTGATCGGCAGCATCTTAGCATAGGGGATCGAGCATGCCGACCTATCGTCTCACCCTGGAATACGAAGGCACCCGCTACAGCGGATGGCAGGAGCAGAAGAACGCCCGGACCGTCGCGGGGGAGCTGCGGCGCGCGGTGGAGGAGGCGGGCGCGGAGGTCCGCGAGATCGGCGGGGCGGGGCGCACCGATGCGGGGGTCCATGCCCTGGCCCAGGCGGCCCACCTCCGCCTGGCGCGGGCGGTGGACCCCGAGAAGCTCCGCCGCGAGGTGAACGACCTGCTGCCGCCGGACATCCACGTCCTGGCGCTCGCGCCGGTGCCGAACGCCTTCCATGCCCGGCACTCGGCCGTCTTGCGCTCCTACGTCTACCAGATCTCCCGGCGCCGCACGGCGCTCGCCAAGCGCTGGGTCTGGTGGGTCAAGCGCCCTCTCGATGCGACGAAAATGGGGGAGATGGCCGCGCTCCTACCGGGCCGGCACGACTTCCGCCTGTTCTGCGAAAAGCCGGGCGAGCAGCCGAGCACGATCGTGGTCGTGGAGAGCGTCGAGGTGGCCACGGCCGGCGCGCTGATCCTCGTCCGCATCACGGCGTCCCATTTCCTCTGGAAGATGGTCCGCCGCGTCGTCGGCACCCTGGTCCAGGTGGGCGCCGGAGAGCTCGACCGCGCCGGCTTCGAGACCCTGCTCGCCGCCAAGCCGCCCAAACCCGGCAAGGGGCTCCCGGCAGAGTGGACGGCGCCTCCATCGGGGCTGTTCCTGGAGCGGGTGATCTATCAGGGAGATCAGCCGTTGGGACCGCTCGTACCGGCCGTTCCGGTGGCGGCTGAAGGGATAGTCTAATTTAAAGTCGTGCTTGCATTCTCGTGAGTGGCGGGGTATCCTTCCTTCGTTGCGAAGTTGAAGGATCACGATGCAAGATTGTTCCGCCGTACCGCTTGAAACGCCCCTCCGAGCCTCGGAGATCCCCTCTAACGGATCTGTACGAGTTGCCTGCCGAGCCATTGCGGATACGATCCTGGAGCAGGCCTCCTGGGCTCGAGACGGAGGAGTCTACTGGCGCCAACCCTCTCATCCCGCTGGTTTGAAGCCAGGTCTCGTTGGGCCTCACCTCTTCCCCGGCACTATCGGGATTGCCCTCTTCTTGGCCGCCGCCGGTCGGATCTTGGACGCGGACGACCTGTGCGCTTTAGCGCTGCACGCCTTGGAGCCATTACGACGTGAGATCCGTGAAATCGTCGCTGATCCGGTCCGTGCTGGCGCCGTGAGTCATCCGATCGGTGGCTTGACAGGGCTGGGGTCGCTCGTCTATGGCCTCACTCGACTCGGAGATCTGCTCGAGGATTCCTCGCTCCTGGACGACGCTCATACAGCCACCGCTCTGATCACGCCGGAGCGAATCTCGGCGGATATCCGACTCGACGTGATGCTCGGGTCCGCCGGAACCCTCCTCGCTCTCTTGGCGATCAATGAACGGCGGCCAGAAACGAATGCGAACGGCTCGACACCTTTGGACTTAGCACTCGCTTGCGCAGGCCATCTTCGAGAACATATTGGCCCGACCCTCTCGTCTGGCTTCTGTCATGGCGCAGCCGGTATCGCCACCTCGTTCGCCCGCCTTCATGAGAAAACCGGCGAGTCCTGGCTGGTGGAGGCGGTCGAATTGACCATTGTCTCGGAGCGCGCTCTCTATGTGTCTGAGGCTCGAAACTGGAAAGTTTCGGCACTCGGTGAGCCTCGCATCTTTAACAGTTGGTGCAAAGGGGCTCCCGGTATAGCTCTGGGACGCCTCTCGCTGCTCGGCCTGATCGCTGATGCTTACCTGGAAGAGGAACTGTATCTGTTTACCGCCTCGTTCCTCCTGTAAAGCATGATGTGGCGACCGGAGGCACGTCATGAGGGGTCTTGTTCTCTCTCCAGGAATGGCCTAAGATCCTTCTTGCATGCCTGCTTACGAGGAACTTCTTCAAGAGAAC
>DATFPH010000397.1:0-1574 GCA_035264905.1 Thermoanaerobaculia bacterium | reverse complement strand
CTCGGCTTCGGCAGCTTCTGGACGGCGCGACGAACGCTGGCGGGCTATGAGGCGATGGCGATGATCAGGAAAGGGCAGCTTCGGAACATCGGCGGACGTGACATGAGAGCCCAGGCCAACTTCATCGCCGAGCTGTTCGAGAATGCTGCGTGATGTGACCTGACCTGAGCCAGAGACTATCGGAAATTTCGTGTGGGACCGCGTTGATCAGGTGATGGCGAAGCGGTCCTCGAAGAGGATGGCGAACTGCGCCTTGGCAGCAGCCCACTCCCTCTGCGGCATCTTCCAATCTTTCGAGGCGAGGTTCAACACGAGATACAGCAGCTTCAGCACGGCGTCGTCGTGCGGGAAGTGGCCACGGGCTCGCACCGCACGGCGCAGCTTGGCATTCAGCGACTCTATGGCATTGGTGGTGTAGATGATCCGGCGCACCTCGGCGGGGAAGGCGTAGAAGGGGATCACCTCCGGCCAGTGCCGGCGCCAGGTCTGGGCGATGACAGGGTATTTGCGGCCCCAAGGGCCCGCGTCAAACGCCTCGAGTGCGGCCTCGCCCAGCTCGGCGGTGCGGGCGCGGTAGATCTCCTTCAGCGCCGCCGCGACTTCCCGGCGGTCCTTGTAGGAGACGAAATCGAGCGAGCGGCGGATGAGGTGAACGACGCAGGCTTGGACTTGCGTCTTCGGGAACACGGCGCCGATCGCCTCGGGGAAGCCCTTCAGCCCGTCGACGACGGCGATGAGGATGTCAGCCACGCCGCGGTCCTTGAGCTCGTTCATCACCCGCAGCCAGAACTTGGCGCCCTCGGTCTGCTCGATCCAGAGGCCGAGCACTTCCTTGGTGCCGTCCGGCCTGACGCCGAGCGCGGCATAGACCGCCTTGTTGCGGACCGTGCCCTCGTCGCGCACTTTGACGCGGATGGCATCGAGGAAGACCAGCGGGTAGAGGGCTTCGAGCGGTCGGTTCTGCCATTCCGCGACCTCGTCGAGGACGGCATCGGTCACCGCGCTGTGTCAGGTCGGGCGAGACCTCGATGCCGTAGAGCTCGCGCAGGTGGCCCTGGATCTCGCGGGTGCTCATCCCCCTCGCGTACATCGACACGATCTTGTCGTCGAAGCCGGGGAAGCGGCGCTGGTACTTGGCGATGAGTTGCGGGTCGAAGGTCGATAGCCGGTCGCGCGGGATCTGCAAATCGAGCTTGCCGGTGCCGGTGAACACGCCCTTGGCGCTGTAGCCGTTGCGGCCGTTGGTGCGCCCGTCCGGCTCGCCGGTCTCGAGATGGTGGTCGAGCTCGGCATTGAGCGCCCGCTCGGCCAGCGCCTTCTTCAGCCCGTCCAGCAGGCCGCCCTCGGCCAAGGCCGCTCGGGGATCCGACCCGCTCAGGAGCTGGTCCAGCAGCTCATCCGGGATCGCGGGCTGTTTGCGTCGTGGCATACGATGGCTCCTTCAGCGGCATCGTACGGCCCCAACACGAAATTCCTGACAGTCCCGCCGACGACCTTGCGGCTTATGTGGACGGCCAGACGGTGCAACGCTTTTCTCACCTCTCTCACCTTTCTCCGACGGCTGGCCTCCTTCG
>DATFPH010000396.1:0-12527 GCA_035264905.1 Thermoanaerobaculia bacterium | reverse complement strand
CGGGGACGCGCCGGCTCCGCCGCCCCTCGTCCCGGTGCCGCGGCTCCAGGATTCGGCTCTGCCTCTCTCCTCCGCGCAGCAGCGGCTCTGGCTGGTCGACCAGATCGAGCCGGGCGGCAGCGCGTTCAACATCCCCCTGGCGTTGCGGCTGACCGGCGCGGTCGAGCCCGGCCTTCTGGCGCGCATCCTCGGCGAGGTGGTGCGCCGGCACGAGGCGCTGCGGACGACGTTCGCGGTGCGCGAGGGCGAGCCGGTGCAGGTGATCGCTCCGCCGGCCCCCTTCCTCCTGCCCCGGATCGATCTGGACGCCCTTCCGGCCGTCGCGCGCGAGGCGGAGGCGCGGCGCCTGACGCGACAGGAGGCGGCCCGGCCGTTCGATCTGGCGCGCGGGCCGCTGCTGCGCGCCGCGCTCGTCCGGCTCGACCGCGAGGAGCATCAGATGCTCCTCGCGCTGCATCACATCGTCAGCGACTACTGGTCCATGGCGGTGCTGGTGCGGGAAGTCTCGGCTCTCTACGGCGCGTTCTCCCGCGGCCTCCCCTCGCCGCTCCCGGAGCTGCCCGTGCAGTACGCCGACTTCGCGGCCTGGCAGCGGAGCTGGATGCAGGGGGAGGTCCTCGCGGCCGAGATCGCCTGGTGGCGGCAGCGGCTCGCGGCCCCGGCGCCGCCGCTCTATCTCGGCGGGCGCGAGCGGCCGGAGACGCCGGCCTGGCGCGGCGCCCAGCGCTCCTTCCAGGTGCCGCCGGAGCTGTCGCGCCAGCTCGCCGAGCTGAGCCGC
Organism: Thermoanaerobaculia bacterium; assembly: GCA_035264905.1. GTDB lineage: Bacteria > Acidobacteriota > Thermoanaerobaculia > Multivoradales > UBA5704 > UBA5704. The sequence continues at coordinate 11,749 of DATFPH010000396.1, read as the reverse complement.
CGCGAGGGGGCGACCCTGTTCATGACGCTCCTCGCCGGGCTTGACGTCCTGCTCTATCGCAGGACGGGCCAGACGGACTTCGCGGTGGGCACCGACATCGCCAACCGCAACCGGGCCGAGACCGAGGGCCTGATCGGCTTCTTCGTCAACCTGCTGGTGCTGCGCACCGACCTCTCGGGCGGACCGCGCGGGCGCGACGTGCTGGCGCGGGTGCGCGAGGTGACGCTGGAGGCGTACGCGCATCAGGACGTGCCGTTCGATCAGCTGGTCCGCGCCCTGCGCCCGGAGCGGAGCCTCGCGCCGTCGCCTCTCTTCGACGTCCTGTTCGCCCTCCAGAACGTTCCCGCGCAGAGCCTCGATCTGCCGGGCCTGCGGCTCCGTCCCGTCGAGATCGAGGGCGAAGCGTCGCGTTTCGATCTCTCGTTGTTCATGGCCGAGACCCCGGAAGGGATCTCCGGGCGCTGGATCTATAAAACGGATCTGTACGACGCCGGAACGATCGATCGCCTGGCCGCTCAGTACGTCTTTCTGCTCGAGGCGATGGTCCGCGACCTGGACGTCTGCATCGACGATCTCGAGCTTCCAACCGCCGCTTTAAAAAAGGAAGGAACTGTCATGGAACCCGTGAACCCGGAGAAGCCGAGCTTCAAGAAGCTCCTCAAGGTCAAACCGCGGGCGGTCCATCTTCCGGAGGAAGATCTGGTCCGCCTGGGCGCGCTCGACGGCCGGGACTTCCCGCTGCTCGTCGAGCCCAACGTGCCCGACGTCGATCTCGCGGAATGGGCCGCGGGCAACCGCGAGCTGATCGACGAGAAGCTGTCGCGCCACGGGGCCATCCTCTTCCGCGGCTTCCAGCTCCCCGCGGTCCGCGACTTCGAAAAGGTCGCCTCCGCCATCTGCCCGGACCTCTATGGCGAGTACGGCGACCTGCCGCGGGAGAAGCAGGGCGGGAGCGAAATGATTTATGAATCGACTCCCTATCCGCCGGACAAGACGATCCTGTTCCACAACGAGAGCTCCCACATGCACATGTGGCCGCTGCGGCAGTTTTTCTATTGCGCTGTCGCGGCCGAGGAGAGGGGCGAGACGCCGATCGTCGACTGCCGCCGGATCCATGAGCGTCTCGATCCCGCTCTCGCCGAGCGCTTTGAAGCGCAGGGCCTGCTCTACGTGCGCAACTTCACGGGCGGCCTCGACGTGAGCTGGCAGGAGTTCTTCCATACGGGCGACCGCGCGCAGGTGGAGGCCTGGTGCGGCGAGGCGGGGATCGAATGCGAATGGCGCGACGGAGACCGGCTGCGCACCCGCAAGGCGGCGCTGGCGGTGGCGGTCCATCCGAAGACCGGTGAAAAGGTTTTCTTCAATCAGCTCCAGCTCCACCACGTGGCCTGCCTCGAGCCCGAGGTGCGGGAGTCGCTCCAGGCGCTCTTCGCGGACGAGGACCTGCCGCGCAACGTCCGCTGGGGGGACGGCGCGCCGATCGAGGACGCGGTGGTCGCGCGGATTCTCGACACCTATTGGCAGGAGAGCGTCGCGTTCCGCTGGCAAGAGGGGGACCTCCTCGCGCTCGACAACATGCTGGTGGCGCACGCGCGCAATCCGTACCGCGGGCCGCGCAAGATCGCGGTGGCCATGGGCCGGATGGTGAAGAAGGAAGACCTGCCCGCACCGGTGGCTCCGGTGGCGGTGGAGGCCTGAGCGGAGCCCGCCGGATTCATATGGGAGAAGCCGCCGTGCAGGGATTCCGCCTCTCGCCGCAGCAGCGCCATCTCTGGTCGTTGCAGGGCGAGGGCTCCGTCGACGCCGCGCAGGCCGTCCTCCTGCTGGAAGGCGAGCTGGAGCGAGAGGCTCTCCGCCGTGCCGTGGCCTCGGCCGTGGCGCGGTTCGAGATCCTGCGCACCACCTTCCGCCGGCCCTTCGGCGTGAAGGTGCCGCTCCAGAGGGTGGCGGAGGCGGCAGAGCCGGTCTGGACCGAGGTCGAGGGGGCCGACGAGGCTCTGTCTGCGCTGCTGCCGGAGGAGCGCGGCCGTCTCTCGCTGGACGCGCCGGGCGGCTCGTTGCTGCGGGCCGCTCTGGTCCGCCTGGGCACGGCGCGCCATGCTCTCGTGCTCACGCTTCCCGCTCTCTGCGCCGACGTGCGCAGCCTCGCCAACCTGGCGGCGGAGATCGCCGCTGCATACGCGGGGACCGATCCCGGCGAGGAGCCGGTCCAGTTCGTCCAGTTTTCGGAGTGGCAGCACGAGGCCCTCGAAGATCCCGACAATGCCGCCGGGCGGCAGCACTGGCGCGAGCTGGACCTCTCGGCCATGCTGCCGTTGCGGCTCCCGTTCGCCATGTCAGTGGGGGAAATTGCGCCCGAGCCGGAGCGCCTGCGGGTGCGCCTTGAGCCGGGCCTGGCACCGGAACCGGACGTGCTCCTGGCCTGCTGGCAGCTCCTGCTCGGGCGGCTGACCGGCCAGCCGGACGTCGTCGTCGGCGTGGTCTGCGACGGCCGCACGTTCGAAGAGCTCGGCGCCGCGCTGGGGCTCTTTGCCCGGGCGGTGCCGGTGCACGCCCGCTGGGAGCCGGGCTTCCGCTTCTCCGACGTGCTGCGCAGGGTGCGGCAGGCGCGGAGCAAGGCCCTGGGGATGCAGGAGCTGCTGGTCCGCGGCGAGGAGGGGGTGTCGCCGCGCGGGATCGAGGGGATGGACGTCGGCTTCGAGGTCGTCGAGGTTCCGCCCGCCGTGCAGGCCTGTGGGGTGGCCTTTTCGTTGCGGGATGGCTGGGCGCGCATCGACCGTTGGCGGCTCGCGCTGGTCTGCGTCCTGGACGGCGGCGCCCTGGCTCTCGACCTGGTGTACGACCCCCGGTCCGTTCCCGGCCCCGCGGCGGCCTGCCTCGCCGCGCGGCTCGTCGCGCTCCTCGGCGAGGCCGCGGCCCGGCCCGACGCCGCGGTGGGCGATCTGGACGACGTCGGCGCGGCGGAGCGGCACTGGCTCCTGCGGGAGCTCAACGACACAGCGAGCGCCGCGGCGGCCGAGCCGGTGCACGCGCGTTTCGAGCGCTGGGCCCGGCTGCGGCCCGAGCGCCCCGCCCTCCGGTTCGAGGAGCGGGAGATTACGTACGACGAGCTGAACCGCCGGGCGAACCGGCTGGCGCACCGCCTGCGGCGTCTCGGGGTGGGGACGGAGGTGATCGTTCCGCTGCTCGCCGAGCGGTCGATCGAGGCGATCACCGGGCTGCTCGCGGTGCTGAAAGCCGGCGGGGCTTACCTTCCTCTCGATCCCGCCGCCCCGGCGCCTCGCCTCGCCGCGCTGCTGGAGCCGCTGCGGGCTCCCGTGCTGCTCGCCCAGGCCGAGCTGGCCGGCAAGCTCCCCGCGCAGGGCGGCCGGCTCGTGCTCCTCGATGAAGATCCCGGCGAGTCGGACGACAATCCGTCTCTGTGGGCCCTGCCGGAGAGCGCCGCCTACGTGCTCTTCACCTCGGGCTCGACCGGCCGTCCGAAGGGAGTGGTCGTCGAGCACCGCCAGCTCGCGCAGTACGTGGACGCGGTCGCCGGCCGCCTGGGGCTCGGCGACCTGGGTGTCGGGGGGGCCTCCTACGCCCTGGTGTCGACGCTCGCGGCGGACCTGGGCAACACCGTCCTCTATCCGGCTCTCTCGACCGGCGGGACCCTGCACGTGATCTCCGCCGCGCGGGCCGCCGATCCGGAGGCGTATGCGGAGTACGCCGGCCGGCACCGCATCGACTGTCTGAAGATCGTCCCGACCCACTTCGCGGCCCTTTTGCAGGCGGAGCGGGCGGAGCAGGTGGTGCCGCGCGAGCTGCTCGTGCTGGGAGGCGAGGCGTGCTCATGGGACCTCGTCGATCGCGTGGCGCGCCTGGCGCCTTCCTGCCGGGTGCTCAACCACTACGGGCCGACGGAGACCACGGTGGGCGTGACGACCCAGCCGCTCGCGCCCGCTCCATGGCTGGAACGACCGGAGCGGCCGGGGCGGCCGCCCCTTGGGCTCCCCCTGGCGAACGTGCAGGCCCACGTCCTGGGTCCGAACGGCGGGCCGGTCGCCGTGGGAGCCGCCGGCGAGCTGTTCCTCGGCGGAGCGTCCGTCTCCCGGGGCTATCTGGGCCGGCCGGAGCTGACTGCCGAGCGCTTCGTGCCCGATCCCTTCGCGGCGGAGCCCGGAGCGCGTCTCTATCGGAGCGGAGACCTGGTGCGGCGCGCCCCGGACGGCCGCCTTGAGTTCGCCGGCCGCGCCGACGGCCAGGTCAAGCTGCGCGGGTTCCGCATCGAGCTGGGCGAGATCGAGGCCGCTCTCGCCGCCCTCCCGCAGGTGCGCGCCGCGGCCGCGATGCTGCGCGAGGACGAGCCGGAGAAGCCGCGGATCGTCGCCTACGTGGTGGCTTCCGGAGCGCTCGGCCCGCGGGAGCTGCGCGAGGCTCTGATCGAGCGGCTGCCCGAGCCCATGGTGCCCTCGGCGTTCGTCCTCCTGGATGCGCTGCCGCTGACGCCCAACGGCAAGCTCGATCGGCGCGCGTTGCCGGCTCCGGAGTTCGGCTCCGGAGAGCGCGCCGCGTACGTTGTCCCGGGCACGGAGATGGAGGCGCGGCTCGCCGCGATCTGGCAGGAGGTCCTGGGACTCGACCGGATCGGGGTCTCGGAAAACTTCTTCGCCCTGGGAGGCGACTCGATCCTGGCCATCCAGGTGATCGCGCGCGCCCGCAAGGCGGGGCTGGAGCTCCAGCCCTGGCAGCTCTTCCGGCACCAGACGATTGCGGACCTCGCGGCGGCGGCGGCGCGGGGCGCGCGGGACCTCCGGGCCGGAGAGGGGCTGGGCGAGCCGCCGATCGTGCCGGTGGGCCGGGAGGGCGACCTGCCGCTCTCCTACGCCCAGGAGCGGCTCTGGTTCGTGCACCAGCTCGATCCGGAGAGCTTCGCGTTCAACATCCCGCGCGCCGTCCGCCTGCTCGGCGACCTCGATCCCGCGGCGCTCGCGGGGGCTCTCCAGGCGCTCGCGGCGCGCCACGAATCGCTGCGCACCCGGTTTCCAGCTCGGGAGGGTACGCCGGTGCAGGAAATCGCGCCCGCGCCGGACCTGCGGCTCGCCTTCGTCGACCTGAGCGGGCTGCCGGCCGGCGCGGCCGAGCCCGAGGCGCGGCGGATCGCGGCGGACGCGGCGCGGCGTCCGTTCGATCTCGCGGCCGGACCGCTCGCCCGGGCCGCGCTGCTGAAGCTGGAGGAAGGCGACCACCTGGCGCTCTTCGTCCTGCATCACGTCATCTCCGACGCCTGGTCCATGGCGGTCCTGATCCGCGAGCTGGTGGCCCTCTACGAGGCGGGCCGGAATGAGAGGGAGAACCGGGCCGCGCGGCTCCCCATCCTGCCGGTGCAGTACGCCGACTTCGCCCACTGGCAGCGGCGCCGGCTGGAGGCGGGAGCGCTGGACTCCCAGCTCGCCTACTGGAAGGAGAAGCTCTCCGGGGCTCCCGAGACCCTGAGCCTGGCGGCCGATTTCCCGCGCCCCGAAGCCCAGACCTTCCGCGGCGCCTTCCATCCGTTCACCCTCTCTCCCGAGCTGTCGCGGACGGTCCAGCGGCTCGGGCGCGAGGAGGGGACGACCCTGTTCATGACCCTCCTCGCCGGCTTCGTCCTCCTCCTCTCCCGCTCCGGCGCCGGGGAGGACGTGGTGGTGGGCACCGATCTCGTGGGCCGCAACCGGATCGAGCTCGACGGGATCCTCGGATTCTTCGTCAACAACCTGGTGTTGCGCACCGATCTCTCCGGCAACCCGACGTTCCGCGAGCTGCTGCAACGGGTGCGCGAGGTGGCGCTCGGCGCCTTCGCCAACCAGGACCTGCCGTTCGACCGGCTGGTCAAGGAGCTGCGCCCGCGGCGGACGCTCCGCCAGACGCCCCTCTTCCAGGTCCTGTTCGTGATGCAGAACGTGCCCCTGCCGCCCCTGCGCTTCGCGGGGGTCGAGCTGCGCCCGGTCGAGCTCGACTTCGGCATGTCCAAGTTCGACCTCGCGCTCTTCATGGCCGAGCGGCCGGAGGGGCTGGGCGGGGTCTGGCACTACAGCACGGACCTCTTCCGGCCGGAGACCGTCGTGCGGACGGCGGCCCGCTTCGTCCATCTGCTGGAGAGCGCGGCCACGCAGCCGGACGTCCGCCTGAGCGAGATCGAGACGCTCGCTCCGGACGAGCGCGAGAGCCAGGAGCGGGCGCGGCGGGAGCGCGAGGAGTCCGCTCTCGGCAAGCTGAGAAGCATCCGCGGCCGGCGCGCCGCCGAGGAGTTGAGATGAGCGACGCACCGATCCAGCAGATCCGCCTGTCACCGCAGCAGCGGCGCCTCTGGCTCCTCATGGGGAATCAGGCCGGAAACCAGTCCGCGTTCGCGGCCCAGGCCGCCGTGCTGATCGAGGGGGACCTCGACGCCGGAGCGCTGCGCCGGGCGGTGCAGCGGGTGGTCGACGGCCACGAGATCCTGCGCACCGCCTTCCGCCGCAAGCCCGGCATCAAGGTCCCCGCCCAGGCGGTGCTGCCGCGGGGAGCCGCCGGGTGGCGCGAGATCGAGGCGCCGGCCGGCATCGGCCGCGACGAGCTGCGGCGGTGGCTCGCGGGCGAGCGCGAGAGGCCGTTCGACCTGGAGTCGGGAGCCCCGCTCGACCTCGCCCTGGCCCGTCTCGACGGCGGCCGGCACCTGCTGCTGCTGCGCCTGCCCGCGCTCTCTGCGGACGCGCGCACCCTCGGCAATCTGCTCGACGCGGTCGCGCGGTCCCTAGGGGATCAGTCGGGCGAGGATGGGGAGGAGCCGTTGCAGTACGCGGACGTCTCCGAGTGGCTCAACGAGCTGCTCGCCGAGGAGCAGGGGGAGGGCAAGGCCTTCTGGGCGCGGCAGGAGCTGCCGGCGAGGAAGGAGCCCGCCGCGGCGGACGAGCGCTTCGCGCCGGCCTCCGTCCCGGTCGACCTGCCTTCCCAGAGCGAGCTCGGCGGGCTGGCCGAGGGGCTCGGCGTGCCGCTCTCCACGCTGCTGCTCGGCCTCTGGCTCCTGCTTCTGGAGCGGCTGGAGGGGCGCTCCGATCCGCTGACCGGCGCGATGTTCGATGGCCGCAAGCTCGACGACCTGCAGCCCGCGATCGGTCTCTTCGCGCGGTGCCTGCCGCTGCGCGTCCCGTCGAGCCCCGGCTGGAGCCTGCGGGACCTTCTGACCGAGGTCCGGCGGGCCGAGGAGCAGGCGCGCGAGTGGGAGGAATCCGCGGCGTGGGAGCCGGAGCAGGCCGCCTTCCCGGCGGTCTTCGAATGGATCGAGATCCCCGGGGAGACAGGGGCCGCCGGGCTGTCTTTCCGGCCCTTGGCGATCGAGGCCTGCTCCGAGCCCTTTCGGCTCAAGCTCTCCGCCGTCTCCCGCGGCGGCGAGCTGGGTGCGGAGCTCTGGTATAGCCCCGCGGGGCACGCCCGGCGCGAGGCCCTGGTCTGGGCGTCGCGGCTCGCGGCTCTGGCGCGTGAGGCGCTCGCCGCGCCCGCGTCGCGGCTGGACGGCTTCACGGCCCTCGGCGAGGCCGAGCGGCACCAGATGCTCGTGGAGCTCAACGACACGGCGGCCGGCTTCACGGCGGGCGCCACGCTCCACGAGATCTTCGAGAGCCAGGCGGCACGCACCCCCGACGCTCCGGCGGTGGTCTGCGAGGGGCGCTCGCTGAGCTTCGCCGCGCTCGACGAGGCGGCGAGCCGCCTCGCGCAGTACCTGCGCTCCCTGGGCGTGCGGCCGGAGTCGCGGGTGGCGATCTTCCTCGACCGCTCGCCGGAGCTGATCGTGGCCCTCCTCGGCGTGCTCAAGGCGGGAGGGGCCTACGTGCCTCTCGACCCGGCCTTCCCGCCGGAGCGCCTGCGCGGCATGCTGGAGGACGCGGGGGCCGAGGTGGTTCTGACCCGGGAGCGGATGAGCCGCGACCTGCCCCCGCTGCCGGCGCGCCTCGTCCGGCTCGATGCGGAGGCCGGCGCGATCGCCCGCTGCCCGGCGCAGAGAGTGTCCCCGGCGGCGGTGAGCGGGAACCTCGTGTACGTCCTGTTCACCTCGGGCTCGACCGGCCGCCCCAAGGGGGTCGCGATCCAGCACGGCAGCCTGGTCAACTACGTGCTGGGCATCGTGGAGCGGCTCGGCCTGCCTGCCGGCTCCGCCTTCGCCATGGTCTCGACGTTCGCCGCGGACCTCGGCAACACGGCCCTCTTCCCGGCGCTGTGCACCGGCGGCTGCCTGCACCTCGTCCCGCAGGAAAGGGCGAGCGACCCGGTGGCGCTCGCCGAGTCGTTCCGGAGCCGTCCGGTCGACTGCCTGAAGATCGTCCCGTCGCATCTGGAGGCTCTCCTCGCCGCCGGGGACGGCGCGGACGTCCTGCCGCGCCGGCGTCTGGTGCTCGGCGGCGAGGCCACGCGCCGCGACCTCGCCGAGCGCCTGCGGGCCGGCGCGGCGGAGGGCTGGCTGCTCAACCACTACGGCCCCACCGAAGCCACGGTGGGCAGCACCACCTATGGGTCCGGGCAGAGCCGGTACGAGGGAGAGCTGGCGGCGCTCCCGCTCGGCCGCCCGCTGCCGAACCAGCGGGCCGTGGTGGCCGACCGCGCGTTGCGCCCGGCGCCGCTCGGCGCGCCCGGCGAGCTGCTGCTGGGCGGCGCGGGTCTCGCGCGCGGCTACCTGGATCAGCCCGCGGCCACCGCCGAGCGCTTCCTCCCCGACCCCTGGAGCGGCGAGCCCGGGGCACGCCTCTACCGGACCGGCGACCGGGTCCGCCTGCTCCCGGACGGCAACCTGGAGTTCCTGGGGCGGATCGACCATCAGGTCAAGGTGCGGGGCTTCCGCATCGAGCTGGGCGAGATCGAGACCGCTCTGGCGCAGCACCCCGCGGTCCGCCAGGCGGTGGTCACGGTGCGCGAGGACCGGCCCGGGGACCGCCGTCTGGCGGGCTATGTCGTCCCGCGCGACGGCGCCGCGGTCCAACCGTCCGAGCTGCGCGGCTTCCTGGCGCGCCGGCTGCCTGACTACATGATCCCGTCCGCCCTGGTCGCGCTGCGCGCGCTGCCGCTGACGGCGAACGGCAAGGTGGACCGGGCGGCCCTGCCGGAGCCGGAGCGGACGCGGGCGGAGGGGCCCGCCCTGGCCCCGAGGAACGAGGCCGAGGAGATCCTGGCCGGGATCTGGTGCCAGGTGCTGGGGCTCCAGCAGGTCGGAGTCCAGGACAACTTCTTCGAGCTGGGCGGCGACTCGATCCTGGTCATCCAGGTCATTGCGCGGGCGGCCCGGCGCGGTCTGCGGCTCACCCCGAAGCAGTTCTTCGAGAACCAGACCGTGGCCGAGCTGGCCGCGATCGCCGCAATCGCCGGGACGACCGCCGGCAGCCCGGGCGGCTCCGGGCGTCCGCGGCCGTCCGGGCCGATGCCGCTCACCCCGATCCAGGCCTGGTTCCTGGAGCAGGGCTTCCCGCGTCCGGACCACTGGAACCAGTCGGTCTTCCTGCGCCTGCGGGAGCGCCTCGCCGCGGGTCCGCTGCGGCACGCCGTGGGCCTCCTGCTGGAGCATCACGACGCCCTCTGTCTGCGCTTCGAGAGGACGCCCGACGGCTGGGTGCAGAGCTACGGCGCGCCGGGGGAGCCGCCGCTCGTCGAGATCGATCTGAGCGCGCTGCCCGCGGACGTGCGGACGCGGGCGCTCGAAGCGGCGGCGGCCGACGTCCAGCGCGGGCTCGATCTGGCGCGGGGACCGCTCCTCTGCGCCGCGCTCTTCGACCTCGGCCCCGGCGAGGAGGGACGCCTCCTCCTGGTGGCCCATCACCTGGTGGTGGACGGAGTCTCCTGGCGCATCCTGCTGGAGGATCTCCAGAGCGACGGTCTGCCTCCGGCGACGACCTCGTTCGCGGAGTGGGCCGAGCGCCTGGCGGAGCATGCGCGCTCCGGCGCGCTCCTGGAGGAGGCCGGCCTCTGGCGGAGCCTGGCCGCGGCCGGCGAGCCCCTGCCGGTGGACCACCCCGGCGGCCGCAACGACGTGGCCGCGGAGCGCTCGGTCTCCGTCGAGCTCGACGCCGCGGAGACGCAGGCGCTTCTGCAAGAGGCGCCGGCGGCCTACCGGACCCAGATCAACGACCTGCTGCTGACCGCCCTGGTCCAGGCCTTCGAGCCCTGGACCGGCAGCCCCCGGCTCCTCGTGGACCTGGAGGGGCACGGCCGCGAAGACCTCTTCCCGGAGGTCGACCTGTCGCGGACCGTCGGCTGGTTCACCACCCATTTCCCGGTGCTCCTGGACCTGGGGGACGCCTGGGAGCCCGGGGACGCGATCCGCGCCGTCAAGGAGCAGCTCCGGCGGATTCCGCACCACGGGATCGGCCATGGCCTGCTGCTCTATCTGGCCGGCGCCTCCGACCTGCGCGGAGAGCATCCGCCCGAGGTCTCCTTCAACTATCTCGGCCAGCTCGACCAGGCGCTGGCGGAAGGCTCGCCCTTCGCTCCGGCCGCGGAGCCGGCCGGCCCCGCCAAGGACGCGCGGGCGGCGCGCCGCTGTCCCATCGAGCTGGTCGGCGGCGTGCTCGGCGGCCGGTTGCAGATGTCCTGGCGGTACAGCGAGGCGCTCCACGAGCGCGCCACGATCGAGCGCCTGGCGCGCTCCTGGATCGACGCGTTACGGGTCCTCGTCGAGCACTGCCGGTCGAGCGAGGCGGGAGGGTTCACCCCCTCGGACTTTCCGCTCGCCGGCCTCGACCAATCGCAACTGGAACGGATCGCCGGCCGGGTCGGCCAGGCGCGGCCCAAGAGCTGACGTCCCATGCGGCAGGACAACATCGAGGACGTCTACCCGCTCTCGCCTCTCCAGCAGGGCATCCTCTTCCATACCCTGTACGCGCCGGAGGCCGGGGAGTACTTCCGGCAGCTCGTCTTCGCGATCGAGGGGGCGCTCGACACCGAGGCATTCGCACGCACCTGGCAGGAGGTGGTGGACCGTCATTCGATCCTGCGCACGGCCTTCGTCTGGGAGGAGACGGCCGATCCCGTGCAGGTGGTCTGCCGCCGCGTCGGAGCCCCCCTGGAGTCGCAGGACTGGCGGGATCTCGACGCGGCGCAACAGGAGCGGCGCTTCGCCGCGCATCTGGAGGAGGACCGCCGCAGGGGCTTCGAGCTCACCGAGACGCCGTTGCTGCGGCTGGCTCTGGTCCGGTTGGGCGAGAAGAGCTGGCGCTTCGTCTGGAGCTATCACCACCTGCTCCTCGACGGCTGGTCGGTGGCGCTCCTCCTGCGCCGGGTGTTCACCGTCTATCGCGCGCTGACCCAGGGAGAGCGCCTCCCCCTCGCCCGAGTCCGCCCCTACCGGGACTACATCGCCTGGCTCAAAGCCCAGGACCCGGCGCAGGCGGAAGCCTTCTGGCGCCGGACGCTCGCCGGGCTGCGCGCCCCCACGCCGCTCCCTCTGGCGCCGGCCGGAAGCCCGGTCGAGAAAGTCTCCGCGGACCACCTGCTCCCTCTGTCGCCCGAGCTGACCGCCGCGTTGCAGAGCCTGGCGCGGACCCACCGGCTGACGCTCAACACGTTCCTCCAGGGCGCCTGGGCCCTGCTGCTGAGCCGGACCGCCGGCGAGCCGGACGTCCTCTTCGGCGCCACGGCCTCGGGCCGGCCGACCGAGCTGGCCGGTTTCGAGTCGATGGTCGGGCTGTTCATCAACACCTTGCCGGTGCGCATGGAGGTGCCGGACGCGACGGATCTGCTCACCTGGCTGCGGGAGCTTCAGGCGGCG
>DATFPH010000395.1:0-2782 GCA_035264905.1 Thermoanaerobaculia bacterium | reverse complement strand
TGCTGGACGCGCTCTTCCCCCGGGCCGGCGTGCTGCTGCGCCTGCGTCTGCGGCTCCCCCGCGCCGTGCGCCGGATGAGCCCTCTCGACCGGGCGCTGGACCGGCTGTTCGACGAGTTCCGCCGGCTCCTCCGCCGCATCGCCACCGAGCTTCTGATGCGCCTCGAATTTCCGGGAGGCCGGGTGCTCCGCCTGGGCCAGGATCTCGCCCGGAGCTTCCCGCTCTCGCTGCGGACGGTCTCGCATCCCGATCTCCGGGAGCTGCTCGCCCGCGTCGATCCGACGCCGGACAGCCTGCGCGGCTCCGGCACCGAGGACTGGGCCGATCTTCCCGACCGGATGCACTTCATCGCGGACCTGTTCCGCGGGTTCCAGGAGGACCGGGCTCTGCTCGGACCGCCCTTCACACCCGAGCAGGTGGCGGCGCTCCAGGCCGGCCGGAGGCCGGGGGGACGGTTGTGAGATTTCAATCCCTGGCGGCCTCGTCCTGCGTGTCGAAGATCACCTCGCTCGGCGGGCCCAGGGGTTGGATGTCGGGGTCGATGCCTGTCAGGTTACGGACCTGGTCCTTGAACCAACGGTCGAAGGGGCGGTTGGACCCGGCGTACTCCTGGGCCTTGACGCTGGGATCCTCGTTCAGCTCGGTGACGCCGATCACCAGCGGACCCTGCGGCGTCTCCTGGTAATGCCAGCTCTCGCGGACGACACCGAAGATCCTGTAGAACTCTCGCGCCTCCTCGCGGCGCGGACCGGCCATTGCAGCGGCGAGCTTCCGGATGTCCTCTTCCTTGCCTTGGAGCACGGGAAACGCGCGAACGATCAGCGGCATGGGAGTCCTCCTGTGTGGTTGATAGATTCTATCGTTGTTCGCGAATCGTTCAATGACCATGAAGAGCATAGGCTGTGAACCTCTCTCTGCCCTCACTTCTTCTGCGGCCACCGCACAAAGAAGCCGTCAGCCCAGACGAGGTCTTCGTCGAGGCTCTCGGGATCGAATGGCCCCACCGTATAGACGGTGCCTGAGAACACCCTGTCCCGCCCCGGGCTGCGGATGCTCATGACCTTCGGCGCCAAATGGTTGTCCACGTTGAGATAGTACTCGTATGGAGAATTCCAGCCATCGAGCTCCGGGACCTCTTGCATGTAGCTCGGAACCAGGATCGTGGTGAGATCGGCGTGGGAGATCGACGCATAGTCGGCGAGGTCGACGGGCGGGGGAACCTGCGACTGCCCCGCGGCGGCGGCTCCGACCTGGTCGGTAAGCCAGCTGAACATGGCCGTGCCGGTATTGCGGATGTCCGCGACGGTCTGCTTCTGGGGGTTCTGGCCGGTCACGGGAGCCTCCGGAAGGGCCACCCTCTGGCACGAGGTCCCGATCGCCAGGGCAAGGCCGCAGAAGGCGACTGCGAACAACCTGGAGAGCGCGAAGTCGATCCTCTTCATCTGGTTCCCCTGTCGAATCCCCTCCCGGTTGATCGGCCGGCATGGCAGACGCCAGGAGGAGGTGCTTTCTGAGCATAGACTTTCTCCGCGGTCCGTTGGGTCCGGTTCCGCGATCCCGCCCAGATGGCGAACGCCAGACAGACGCCGAGGAGAAGGGCTCCGAGGACCGCCGGCCGGCGATAGACATGGGCCGGATCCGGCCCTGCGAAGAGCAGCACGGCGTCCGCTCCCAAGCTCACCCCCGCGCGATGAGGAGCTCCGCCATCTCCATCTGACCGCCGCGGGCCGCCCAGTGGAGCGCCGTCTGGCCGCGCTTGTGGGCGTTCGGATCCGCTCCGGCGTCGAGCAGGAGGCAGGCGATTTCCAAGTGGTCCGCCTCCCCTCCGCCGATCGCCGGGAACCAGATCGGCGGCATGTTGTGCGCGCCGCACTCCCAGATGCGGCCCGGGTCCTCGGCAAGCAGCTTCTTCACGTGCCCGGTCATGCCCATCATAGCCGCCGTGGGGAGCGAGGCCGGCGCGCCGCGGTCCAGGAGGAAGCGGACGCCGTCCTTGAATCCCACGTGGGCGCCGGCCTCCACGGCCAGCTCGTCCCAGGAGGCGTTGGCGTGCAGCACCTTCGGGTAGAGGTCGAGCGCAGCATGGCAAACAGGAGATCGGTCCGGCCGCGGCGGACCGCCATGTGCACGGCCGAGCCGTCGGCAGGGTGGATCTCGTTGACCAGCCGCGGATGCTGCTCGAGAAGCTCGGCCACGCGCTTGGCGTCTCCGGCGAGGACGGCCTCCACCAGATCCAGGCTGCCTAGCCGCGACCGCAAGGCTTCAGCGATCTCGGTGTGCCCCGCCAGGCTGGCGAGGATGAAGACGCTCCTCCCCTGCTCGTCGCGGCTGGAGGCGAGGGCCGGGTCGCGCTCCACGCTCCAGGTAGATCGTGACGAGCGCGAGATCCCCCTGCTCCACCGCCCGGCGGAAGCGCTGCGAATCGAGGAGGTCGTCAGAAAGATCCGGCGTGGAAGCGGCGGCTTCCACCGAGCCGCCCTGGGTGAGAGCGACCGCGGTCAGGCCGGCCGCGATCGAGGTATAGCGGAGGAAGTCGGCGCGGGTCAGAGGCATGGGGCTCATGGGGTCAGCCCCTTTCAAGCAGACCCCAGGATCGCCTCCATCCCCCGCCCTCGGGCCGAGGGATGGCCGAGGTTTGGCCGAGGGCAGGGCCTTGTAGAGCGTCACTCCAGGACTGAGCGGTGGAGCCAGCTCCGTAGACCTCACCCCCTGGCCCCCTCTCCCATCGCCCCCCCACCGACCGGGAGAGGGGGAAACCCCTGCGAACCCTCGTGGCACGTTT
>DATFPH010000394.1:0-66094 GCA_035264905.1 Thermoanaerobaculia bacterium | reverse complement strand
GGGCCGGAAAGGGAGTCGCGCCGCGGCGGGAGCTTCGGGCGCTGCGCCGGCGCCTCGGCCCGATCCCGCCCGGGCAGCCGGACGGGGAGGCTCTGGCCGAGGCGCTGGGGGAGTATCTCGAAACTCGGATTGTGCCGCCTGGAGCCCCGAGGGAACCGCTCGCTTCCGCAAACGACCTCGGGAGGTGAGGGATGGCCGTCAGAGAGCCCTGAGGTGGAAAGCACAGAGACGAATCCGTCCTTGATGAAGGACCCCTCCGCGGCCTCCGCCGCAAGGAGCAGTGAACCACAAGATCTCACGCTATAATTCCGGCACACAATCCAAGTTGGGAGATCTCACCCATGGTGAACGTCGAATTCGTCCATTCAGGCGCTCAGATCCCCGATCCCGACGGCGAGGGCTTCTTCGATCGCTCGGCCCGCCAGGGCTTCCGGAGGCAGATGGAGAGCCTGGCCCGACAGAGGAACAGCCTGCTTTTCGTGGCGAAGGAGGAGGAGAGCCTTGTAGCGGTCGGTCTCGCCAAAGTGCGCCAGGTCCTCGCGGTCGAGGACGGCCAGGTCCGGATCTCCGAGAGCCATGCGAGGCACCGGAGGAGCCCGGACGTTCCCCTGACCGTAGGACGCTGGTACAAGCTGGCCATCGATCCCGGAACCAACGTCATCCTGGGAGCTGAAGAGGAGCCTCAGGCGCCGCCAGCTCTTCCGCCGACGGAGAGGTTCCCGGTCGATCTCGATCAGTTACCTTCCGTGACCGCAAGCGAGGCCGCGGCTTTCTTTTCCAGGCTGCGGCGCCAGCCGCACATCCCGTTCCAATACCCCTTGAACGGTTGCTGGGCCAGGGCCCATGAGATGTGCCGGCTCATCGAGCGCCACTTCGACGGCGATCCGCAGCAGGACGTGGTGGCCAAGATCTGGAACCAAGGACAACTGATCGTCCCGACCGACAACAGCCCCGATTGCCGGGTGGAATGGAGCTACCACGTCGCGCCCGTCGTCCGGGTCGGCGAGGAGCTGCTGGTCCTCGATCCTGCTCTCTTCGAGCGGCCGGTTTCGGTCGAGAGCTGGCGGCAGCGCCAGTCGGATCTCTCGAATCCTCCTGTCTTCACGACCCGGCGCGCCTACGACCTGGTCGAGGGGGAGTCCTTCGTGGCAGAGGGCCCCGGCGCGACCCAGGAGCTCCTTCAGCTCCTTTGGGTGGACCTCATCGCCCAGGTGTACCAAAACGGTCCCCTTCCCTACCAATGCGGCGGTTGATGGCTCGCCCTCTGTTACGTGCCAAGGCCTATGGGTTCAACCTGGGCCGAGTGCCGTCAAAGCCGCCTGCAGTTGGTTTCTCAAGGCCTCGCGATTCCCGGCGTCCAACGTCTGCACGAGCGTTTGAGCTGTTCTTTGCCCACAAATGAGGACACGATCCGTCGCTCCACAGTTCACGACGAACTCCGTCCCAGTGACCTGGAACGTGAGCTCCGCGGCTTGGAACCTGCCGTTACTGAAGGTGGCCATAAGCTCTCCCATGAGTCTGAGGCTGTTTGATCCATTATGCCACCGGGATGCCACTAACGGAGCAGGTTCTCGAAGGCAGGGTCTCCATGCAGGGGCTTCCAGACGGGATCGAGCCGCAGGTCTGTGGTGGTGAGCGAGCCCCGATAGGGGGTCGCGAGCAGCCGGGCTAGCCGGTCGATCGCCTCGCGGCGACGCCCCAGGATCAGATCCACGAGGGCTTGGATCTCACCGATCCGGGGGCCCGAGAACGCGTCGGACTGGCCCACGCGAGCTGCCTGCTGGATCTGTGCGAGAGCCTCCTGCGATCGTCCGAGTTGGGCGAGCGCGACGGCCAAACAGGCGTGAAGGAATCCTCGCTGCTGATACTTCTCGATCTTCTTCACCAGGTCGGCCCGGTTCGCCTCGGCGGCAGTGAGGGCCCCCGCGCGATCGCCCAGGCGCTCGCGGGCCAGGGCCGCCAGCATTGCGATCCTGGCCTGCGTCTCCGGCACCAGTCGCCGGACCCAGTCTGGAGAAAGCCGGGCCAGGGCGCGCTCGTCCTCGCCTTCATCGAGATCGAGCCGGAAGGCGGCCGCCTCTATCATCGGATCGCCGGAGAGACCGGACTCGTCGAGTAGGCTGCGGGCCTGTCGCGGATCGCCCGTCCAGGCGAGCCTGTTGAGGGCCCATTGTTCCCAGAAGAACGGCTCGTCCGGGGCCTGCGAAATGGCCTGGGCAAAGCCGCGGTCCGCGGCCTCGAAATTCCGCAGGGCTCTGTGGGTCTCCGGCAGGATCCAGACCAGCTCGCCGGTTTTCGGGTCCAGCCATTCAGCGTGCTTAAGCGCCGCGATTGCTTCGCCGAGCCGGCCCTTGCGCCGCAGCAGGAGGCCGAGCGCCTTGAAGACCTCGGCATCGTTGGGAAAGAGCCGGGCGGCGGCCTGGAGCTGAGCGAGAGCGCCGTCGAAGTCCTCCCGGCAGCGGTAGGCGTAATAGGCCCGCGCGAGCCTCACCTCGGGAAGATCCGGATCGAGTGCCATCGCCCGTTCGAGAGACTCGCGCGCCCGCCGGACCCGATCACGAGTGGAATCGGTGTTGTAGGCCAGGTAGGAATGTGCCAGCGAGAGTTCGGCCCAGGCCGCGGCGAATCCCGGGTCGAGCTCCACCGCCCGCTCGAACGTCAGTGCGGCTTTCCGCAGATTCTCTTCGGAGTAGAAGGGCTGGTCCTTGAGGCTGAGCCCGCGCATATAGGCCCGGAGGGCGTCCAGGTTCTTCGTCGACGGCTTCCGCAGAACCCGGTCCTGCTCCGGCAACAGGTTGATCCCCAGGGAGGCGATCACCCGGCGGGAGATCTCGGCCTGAACCTCGAAGACGTCCCTCACCTCGCTCGCGAAGGAATCGGCCCAGACTTGGACGCCATCCACCCGGACGAGCTGAGGCCAGATGCGCACACGCGGCCGACCTTTCGACTGCGCCCACTGCACCGTCCCCGTCAGCACATAGTCCACCCCCAACTTGCTCGCGATCTCGTGCAGCGACTTTGCCTCCTTCTGCAGGGAGATCGTGCGATAGATCACCTCCAGGGAGGGCAGCGAGCCCAGATCCTTGGTCAATTCCTGAGTGAGCCCCAGCGCGAAGAAAGGATCTCCGGAGCGGCCGAGATCTTCGAACGGGAGGACGACGATCCGTATCCCTCGCGTCGCCAGATCGATCCCGGGGCCGGCTGCTGGCGGTGCGACGGGCACGTTGCGCGCTTCCCGGACACGTCCACGGTCGAGCAGCACGAGGCCTAGGACGATCGCCAGACCGGTGATCGCCACCAGGAGCCATGCCCAGGTGCGCGGACGAAGCCGAGGGCCTGGAACCTGGGTGAGCAGGGCTTCGGAGGGGTCCGGCGGCACTTCAGCCGTTTGCTCGCGCCCGAACTCGACCGACGCGACCAGACGGTAACCCCGTTTCGGGATCGTCTGGATATAGCGCGGCTGCCGAGCATCATCCCGGAGAGCCTTCCGGAGACTGTGGATCGCCTGCGACAGGGCTCCCTCCTCCACGAACATCCCGAACCACACGGCTTCCAGCAACTCTTCCTTGGAGACCACCCTCCCAGGGTTGGCCGCCAGATGGACGAGCACGTCCATGACTCGGGGTTCCAGGCGGACTGTGCGCCCACCCGCGGAGAGGATCCCTTCGTTCCTCCGGACCTCCCACTCTCCAAGGCGGAACCTGGTCAACTCCGGAGTGGGGGTAGCTGGTTCTTGAGATTGGCTCATGCCGGGCCGGGCTCTGGAGAGGAGCCCCCGCACCTCTTTCATTCTAATACGCTTCTGGTTCCTGAAGTTTCCCAAATCTTTTCTTGAGGACGGCCGGAGCCTATCCGGACGAAGCTAGTTCAGACCCGCGGACCTCTCACCGCGGTCCTTCTCCCGGAGGTATGAGATGAGCTCCGAGCTCAAGGTCTCTCCTCGACAACGCGGCCGCACCGCCGACCCTGAAAGCCGGTCACTTCCCCGTCCCGTCCCGCACCGGGTCACGCCCCCCTCGCGCGGGCGAGCGCTCCTCGAAGAGCACTTCGGTCTCGTCCAGAAGAGACTCGACCATCTGAGCCGGAGCAGCGGTCTACCCGAAAACGAGGCCGAGGAGTTCCGCTCCTGGGCCCTGTTCAGGCTCGTCGAGAACGACTACCGAATCCTCGGGAGCTGGGAGGGCCGCAGCTCCTTCTCCACCTATCTGACCGTCGCCCTGGTCAACCTCATGCGCGACTACCGCATGCACGTCTGGGGCAAATGGAGACCGTCTGCGGCGGCCCGCCGCCAGGGTCGAGAGGGCGTGCTTCTTGAGCGACTCCGCTTCCGCGACCATCTCCCCTGGAGCGAGGCGATCGACTGGGTACGGACCGAGCTCGGCTCCTCCCTTTCCCGAGAGGAGCTGGAGCGGATCGCTGACACTCTCCCCGAGAGGAGAGAACGCAGGATCGTCGGCGAAGAGGAGCTCCTGCGTATCGCCGTCGACGGAAATGTCGAGGAGCGGGTGAGAGAAGGCGAGGGTGCCCGGCGCGCGGTCTGCTTCCGCGAG
The DNA here is from genome assembly GCA_035264905.1 of Thermoanaerobaculia bacterium. Classification (GTDB taxonomy): domain Bacteria; phylum Acidobacteriota; class Thermoanaerobaculia; order Multivoradales; family UBA5704; genus UBA5704. The sequence continues at coordinate 61,544 of DATFPH010000394.1, read as the reverse complement.
AGGCTTTTCGCTCTCCTGCGGACTTTGCCGGACGAGGATCGCCTCCTCCTCAAGCTCCATTTCCAGGACGACCTCACCATCGCCGCTATCTCTCACGCGCTGAAGCTTCCGCAAAAGCAGCTTTACTCCCGGCGCGACCGATGCCTAAAGGAGCTTCGCCAGGCTCTCCTGGAAGACAAACCGGGCGCTGAGTGGGTGAATGAACTCCTCGACTCTTCATTGAGCTCTCTCTTCATCTGCGAGATCATGTGGGAATGACTTGGTAGCTCATGGTTCAGCTCTACTTCTTCTTCCACTCCTCGAACGTCTTCAGCGGTACCGGGTCGAGCTTGCGCGCGGTCAGGGCCTTGTTGATCGCGGCCAGCTCTCCCTTGCCGATCCCTTCGAGGCGCGCGACGGCCTGGTCGAGCTCTCCGCCCAGCACTTTCACCTGGTCGAGCTGCGACTTCGTCGGACGGCCGTCGTAGCCGTTGACGCCGCCGTAGAGGCCTCCCAGCTTCTCGCGGAGCTGCTCCTCTCCCGAGAGGAAACCGCCCTCGCCGGTCGCCACCAGGGTGGCGTGGAAGCGGTCGAGGTCGGTCGCCAGCTTTTCGATCTGCCCGCGCAGCTTTTCGCCTTTGGGCAGGCCGGCGGCGCGCTGCCGCAGACCGTCGCGGACGGCCACCGCCGAGTCGTCGACCCAGGTGAGCCGTTCGAGCATGTCATAGAGGGTGGTCACCGTCTCATGCTGCAGCGCCCGGTCCTCGGCCGTGTGGGTCGCCCGCGGGTCGGGCACCAGCTCCACCTGGCTTTCGAGGGTCTGATCCCCCTTGATCAGCTTGACCTTGTAGGTCCCGGCGCGCGCGCGGGGTCCGTAGAAGGCCCCCTGTGACGTGATCACCGAGTTGCCGCCAGGCATCTTCGGCGGATTCGTGCGCATGGGCCAGACGACGCGGTTGATCCCCTTGCGCTTGCCGCCGGGCAGGGAGGCGACGAGCGCGCCCTGATCGTCGTAGACCTCCACCTTGAGGTCGCCGAACATGTGCCGCTTCTTGAGCCAGTACGTGATGGAGGCTGCCTCTTGCGGGTTCGTGCCGACGAACTCGTCGTCGCCCGGGAAGTCCTGGATCGACGTGGGGATGATCATCACCGCCTGCTTCGAGGGGAGGAACGCCACCTCCTGCTCCATCACCTCGCGGGTGAGGCTGCGCAGCGCGGTGAGGTCCTCCAGGATGTAGATGCCGCGGCCGTGGGTGGCGATGATCAGGTCCTGGTCGCGGGGGTGGATGGCGAGGTCGCGCACCGCCACCTTTTCGGGGAAGTTGCCGGTGAAGCGGGCCCAGTGCGCACCGCCGTCCACCGAGATGAACAGGCCGAGCTCGGTGCCCAGGAAGAGCAGGTCGCGGCTCTTCGGGTCCTGGCGGATGACATGGGCGTACCCCTCCAGCCCCTCGGTCGCGAGCGGCGTCCAGGTCGTGCCGAAGTCGGCCGTCTTGAAGACCCAGGTCTTCATGTCGCCGCGGGTGTGGCCGTCGAGCGTCGCGAAGGCCGTGGCCTCGTCATGGGCGCTGGCTTCGACGCTGGATACCCAGGTGCCGCGCGGCACGCCGGGCAGGTGGGCCGCCACGTTCGTCCAGCTCTTGCCGCCGTCGCGCGTCACCTGCACGTTGCCGTCGTCGGTGCCGGCCCAGATCACGTCCCGGTTCTTGGGCGACTCGCTGATCGAAAAGATGGTCGTGTGGTTCTCGGCGCTCGAGTTGTCGACCGTGAGACCGCCCGATTTGAGCTGCTGTTGCAGCTCGGGGTCGTTGGTCGAGAGGTCAGGAGAGATCTTCTCCCACGACTCGCCCTTGTCCCGCGTGCGGAAGAGGAACTGCGAGCCGAGGTAGAGCGTGCCCGGATCGTTCGGGCTGATATGGACCGGCGTGTTCCAGTTGAAACGGTACGCCGGCTCGCCGGCGCCGGGCAGCGGCTGGATCTCGCGGTTCTCCCCGGTGGAGAGCCGCAGACGCGAGATCTCACCGCCCTGGAACTCCGCGTAGACCACGTCCGGATCCGTCGGATCGCGGAAGGCATAGAACCCGTCGCCGGTGCCGATGTTGCGCCAGTCGCTGTTCGTGACGCCGGAGCTCCCGCGCGACGGTCCCTGCCAGGAGCCGTTGTCCTGGAGCCCGCCGTAGACGTTGTAGGGGTACTCCATGTCATAGCTGACGTGGTAGAGCTGCGAGACCGGCAACGATTTGACGTGCCGCCAGCTGATGCTGCGGTCCTGCGAGATGTAGGCGCCGCCGTCGGTGCCCAGGATCATCTCGTACGGGTTCTTCGGGTTGATCCACAGGGCGTGGTGGTCGCCGTGCGGGCCGCTGAAGCTGGGGATGAGGGAGCTGTTGAAGGTGCGGCCGCCGTCCTCGCTCATCGTCAGGGTCAGGCCCGGCTTGTAGATCCGGTTGTGGTCCGTGGGGTCGACCGTCAGGGTGGCGAAGTAGAACGGGCGCACCTGGACGTTGAACGAGCTGTTGACCCTCTCCCAGCTCTCGCCGAGATCTTCCGAGCGGTAGAGGGCGGTGTCGTCGGATTCCACCAGAGCGTAGACGACGCTGGGCCGGGACGGCGCGACGGCCACGGCGATGCGCCCCTTCTCCTCCGCCGGCAGGCCCTTCTCGATCTTGCGCCAGGTCTCGCCGCCGTCCGTGCTCTTCCACAGGCTGCTCCCCTTGCCGCCGGAGCGGAAGTAGTGCGGGCCGCGGCGGAAGGTCCAGAAGCCGGCATAGAGGATGCGCGGCTCCTGCGGATCGATCGCCAGGTCGGAGCAGCCGGTGTCGGCGTCGACGGAGAGGACGCGCTTCCAGGTCTTGCCGCCGTCGGCCGTCTTGTAGACGCCGCGGTCCTCGCCGGAGCTCCAGAGCGGGCCGGTGGCGCAGACCCAGGCCGTGTCGGAATTCGCGGAGCTCACCTGGATGCGGGCGATGCGCTCGGTCTTTTCGAGGCCGAGGTGGGTCCAGCTCTCGCCGCCGTCGGTGCTCCGGTAGACGCCGTCGCCGATCGACACGCTGTTGCGCGTCCAGGACTCGCCGGTGCCGACCCAGAGGTTCTGGGGGTTGCGGGGATCGACCCGGATGGCGCCGATCGACTGGGCCTGGTCATCGAAGACCGATTTGAACGTGGTCCCTCCGTCCCTGGACTTCCAGAGGCCGCCGCCGGCCGCGCCGACATAGAGGGTGAGCGGGTCGTCGGCCACGCCGTCGATCGCGGAGATGCGGCCGCTCATGACCGCGGGGCCGATGGGGCGGGCTTCGAGCCCGCCGAAGGTGTACGAGTCGATCTCGACCTGCGCGGCGGCCGGCGCTGTGATTGGCGCGCTCATCGCGAGCGCCAGGCCGGCGGTCAGCAGGCCGAAAAACATCCGCGGGATGCCCTTCATTGCGCTTTCTTCGCCGCCTGCGGCTTGCCGAAGCGCTCGGCCGGCAGATCGGGGTTGACCTCGATCTTGTCGATCGTGATCGTCATGCTCCCCGGGGTGCCGACGGCCTTGTTCTCGACGGAGTGGGCGAACAGCACGCCGCCGGTCTCCTTGTAATCGCCGAAGTAGGTCTCGCCCTGGATCTCCTGGCCGTTGACGTTGGCCTTGCCCGATGCTTTGACCTCGAGGAAGCTGTCGGCGTCGAGCCAGTAGTATCCGATGTCGCCGTTCTTCTTGGTCACCTTGAGCTTGTAGGCCGGAGAGCCTTCCAGATCCTCCTTGCCGACGAGCTCGACCTTGTGCCCCTTGTCTTTGTAGTCCATCAGCAGCCCGTCGAAGTCGGCCTGCTCCTGAATCACCTCGAGCTGCTTGCCGGCCATGGCTTCAGGCTCGGTCTTGCCCATGAAGGGCATCAGGGTCCAACCCTCCTTGCCGTCGTAGGTCTGGACGCCGGTCATGCCCTGGACGGTGAACTCCATGCGCATCTTGTTGGGCCGGGCCAGCTCCATCGTGACCGGCGCCTCCATCCCCTGTCCCATGCTCATCTTGCCGGTCAGGCGCAGGGTCTTGATCGCCTTGATCTTCTCCCGGCCGCCCTTCGCCTGGATGTTCTTCTCGATCAGCTCGTCCGTGGTCTGGGCCCAGGCCGCGGTGCAAACAAGGCCAGCCACGAACAGGCCGGCCAGGCTCTTGCGGATCATGCTTGCCTCCTCGTCAATGCTTTGTTCCCATGAAACGATGGTCCCTGCTTGCCAGGATAGCCGATATTGATACGCCGGCGGCGGCCGGAAGTTGCCCCGACAGCGTCGGGGCCGTTAGGCTTCCCGCCGTCTGGTCTACTCGTGGAGGTTTTACATGAAGGTAAGATCCTGTTTCGTTTCCGCGACAGCCCGCGCGCGGGTCCTCGGACTGACGCTGCTCGCCGGTGTCTCAGTGACTGCGGCGGCCGCGGACGTCGATCCGTCGCTCCTGGCCGGAATGAAGGCCCGGGCCATCGGCCCTGCGGCCATGAGCGGGCGCATCGCGGTCGTCGAGGGATGGGCGAAGGACCCGGACCTGGTCTGGGTCGGCTCGGCCAGCGGCGGCGTCTGGAAATCGGTCAACGGCGGCCTCACCTGGGAGCCGGTCTTCGACGACCAGCCGGTGGCGTCGATCGGCGCCCTGGCGATCGATCCCAACAACCCCGACGTGGTCTGGGTGGGCAGCGGCGAAGCCAACCCGCGCAACAGCGTCTCGATCGGCGAGGGCGTCTTCAAGACTCTCGACGGCGGGCGCACCTGGCAGCGCCTCGGGCTGGAGAAGACGGAGCGGGTCAGCCGCATCATCCTCCACCCCACCGACCCGCGCGTGGCCTGGGTGGCGGCGATGGGCCAGGTCTGGGGCGAGAACCCCGAGCGCGGCGTTTATAAGACGGAGGACGGCGGCAAGACCTGGCGGCGGGTGCTCTACGTCGACGAGCGGACCGGCGCGGCGGATCTGACAGTCGACCCGGGAAACCCGAACAAGCTCTTCGCCGCGATGTGGGACTACCGGCGCTGGCCCTGGTCCTTCCGCTCCGGCGGTCCGGGCTCCGGCCTGTTCGTCACCTACGACGGCGGCGACACCTGGCGGCGGTTCACCGAATCGGACGGTCTCCCCAAGGGGAATCTGGGACGGATCGGCGTCGCCGTGTCCCGCTCCGACTCCCAGATCGTCTACGCCCTCGTCGAGGCGGAGAAGAGCGCCCTCCTGCGCTCCACCGACGGCGGCGCGACCTGGAAGGCGGTGAATACGGACGCCAGCGTTTCCCCGCGCCCCTTCTACTATGCGGACCTGCGGATCGACCCCGCGGACCCGAACCGGATCTATCGCCTGGCGTCCTCGCTGGACATCTCGACCGACGGCGGCAAGAGCTTCTCGACCCTCGCCGGGTTCCGCTCCGTCCACCCGGACCACCACGCGATGTGGATCGATCCGAACGAGCCGCGCCGGATGATCGAGGGGAACGACGGCGGCCTCTTCATCAGCGGCGATCGCGGCGCCAACTGGCGCTTCGTGGGGAACTTGCCGGTGGGCCAGCTCTACCACGTGCGGATCGACATGGACCGGCCGTACAACGTCTACGGCGGCATGCAGGACAACGGCTCGTGGAAGGGCCCGAACACCGCCTGGGAGTCGGGCGGCATCCGCAATCATCACTGGAGCGAGGTCGGCTTCGGGGACGGCTTCGACACGGCGCCCGATCCGCGCGACCCGATGCGCGGCTACGCCATGAGCCAGGAGGGGTTCCTGATCCGCTGGGACCTGCGGACCGGCGAGCGCAAGGACGTCCGTCCGGCCCCGCCCGAAGGGGAGGAGCTGCGCTTCAACTGGAACGCCGGCCTGGCGATGGACCCCTTCGAGCCGGACACCCTCTATTTCGGCAGCCAGCACGTCCACAAGTCGACCGACCGCGGCGACTCCTGGACCGTCATCAGCCCCGACCTGACCACCAACAAGCGCGAGTGGCAGAGCAAGCAGACCGGCGGGATCACGCTGGACGTCTCCGGCGCCGAGAACTTCACCACCGTCATCGCCCTGGCGCCGAGCCCGGTGGAGCGCGGCGTGCTCTGGGCCGGCACCGACGACGGCCGGCTGCACGTCACGCGCGACGGCGGCAAGAATTGGACGAGCGTCGAAAAGAACGTGCGCTGCGTGCCGGAGAACACCTGGGTCGCCCACGTCGAGCCCTCGCCGCACGACGCCGGGACCGCCTTCGCGGTGTTCGACAACCACCGGCGCTCCGACTTCACTCCCTACGTCTACAAGACGACCGACTACGGCCGCACCTGGACGAGCCTGGCGACCAAAAACCTGCGGGGCTATGCCCTGAAAGTCGTTCAGGACCCCAAGGCCCCCAACCTGTTGTTCCTCGGCACCGAATTCGGCCTCTGGGTGTCGCTCGACGGCGGCAAGGAGTGGATGCAGTGGACGCAGGGGGTGCCCACCGTCTCGGTGATGGACATGGTGATCCACCCGCGGGAAGAGGACCTGGTGCTCGCCACGCACGGGCGGGCGTTCTTCGTGATCGACGACATCCGCCCGCTGCGGGAGCTCTCGGAGGACCTGCAGAAGAAGCCGCTCCACCTCTTTCCGATTCCTGAGGCGCAGCAGTACCGGGTAGCCCAGGGAGCCGGCGAGCGGTTCCCCGGCAACGGCGAGTTCCGCGGGGAAAGCCGGCCCTATGGCGCGCTGATCACCTTCTCGCTGAACGCGCCGGGCCTGCCGCATCCGGACGTGGACAAGGAGCGGGAGCGCAAGGAGAAGGAGGCCCGGGAGAAGGCGGGCGCTCCGGCAAAGGAGAAGACGCCTGTGGTGGGCCAGCCCCAGGGAGGCAAGCCGCTGGAAGGGACGCCGCCGCCGGACGAGCCGGCCGCGGAGGAGGGGGACCGGAAGAAGGGACCGCAGGCCAAGATCGAAGTCCTCGACGAGTCCGGCGCGGTGATCCGCACGTTCGATGCGCCGGCCAAGCTGGGGATCAACCGCGCCGCCTGGGACCTGCGGTCGAATCCGCCGAAGCGCATCCCGCGCAAGACCGAGGACGAGGGTTTCTCCGAATTCCGGAGCACCCGCGGTCCCGCGGTCCTGCCCGGCACCTACACAGTCCGGGTGAGCTACGGAGGCCAAACGGCGGAGGGGAAAGTGCAGGTGCTCGGCGATCCGCGGTTCCAGGTGCCCCGCGAGCAGCGCGAGGCGAACGTGGCCGCGATCCGGCGGGCCAACAAGCTCCTGGACGTGGTGGCGGATGGCGTGGAGCGCCTCCGGCGCACGCGCGGCGACGTCGAAGCGATCACGGCGCAGCTCCGCCGCGATCAGGAGACGGCGAAGAAGCAGGGCGGCGCGGCGGACGATCCGGCGCGCAAGGCCGTGCTCGACGCGGCCCGCGACCTGCAGCGCAAGCTCGGCGATCTCGAGAGGCGCTTCTGGCAGACGGAGGACGTGAGCGGGCTCACGGAAGACACCGATCTGGAGCAGCGGATCGGCACCGCGGCACGCTCCCTCGGCTCCTCCTGGGATGCGCCGACCCCGGCCCAACTCGCCTCGCTCGACCGGGTCGAGAAGGATGCGCGGAAGACCATCGACGATCTCAACCGCTTCTTCGCCGAGGACGTGGCCGCCTTCCGGGCCAAGGTCCAGGCGACGAAGTTCCAGTTGCTTCCGCAGTGGGAGCCGCTGAAGGTGGGGGAGTAGGAGCTCAAGGACAACAAGGACTTCAAGGACTCCAAGGTCTGCGGCTTTGGTCCTTGGAGTCCCCCGCGATCTCCGCCACCACCGGCGCGTGGTCGCTGGTGCCCACGTCGACGAGCACCCGCGAGGCGGTGGCGCGGTGGGCCAGGGGGGTGCTGGCCAGGATGTAGTCGATCCGCCAGCCGATGTTGCGCTGGCGCATGTTCCGCCACGGAGCCCACCAGGTGAAGAGGCCGTCGTTGTCGGGATCGAGCGCGCGGGCCACGTCCACCAGGTCGCCTTGCGCCAGCAACTCGGCGAAGAGCTCCCGCTCTTCCCGCCGCTGGCCGATGATTCCCGGCTTGCGCTCCTTCGGATGGACGTCCTGGTCGGTGCGCGTCACGTTGAGGTCGCCGCAGAGCAGCAGGCGCTTTCCCTGCCGTTGGACCTCGCCGGCCCAGTCCCGCATCTTTTCCAGGAAGGTCAGCTTGGCCGCGAAGTCCTTGCCGCCGTTCGGCACGTAGACGGAGGCGACCAGCAGGTCGCCCATCTCGGCGGTGACGATCCGCGTCTCGTGATCGAAATCGGGATGACGGAAGACCGGCTCTTCCGGGAAGAGGTCGCGGCGGAGGTTGAGCCCCACGCCCGAGTACCCCCCGGCGCCATGCCAGTAGCACCAGTACCCCTCCAGCGAGCAGATCTCTTCGGAGAGCTGGGAGGGGGAGGCCTTGATCTCCTGCGTGCAGACGATCGACGGGCGGTCCTGCGCCAGCCAGGCGAGGAACTGCTCGCTCCGGGCGCGGATGCCGTTGACGTTCCAGGTGGCGATGGTGATCGGCATGGCTTCAATGGTGATCATCATGGTTTTAGGGAACGCGCCAGGGCGTCCGGCACGGAATTCTAGTACAGCTCAGCCTAGTAGAGCTCAGAATACTGCGCGCGGCTGGTGAGCACGCGGCGCACGTAGCTGCGCGTCTCGCGGAAGCCGATCTTCGAGAAGTACTCCTCCATCTCCGGGCTGTAGGAGTAGCTCCGCCAGAGCCGTGCCTGGGGCTCACCCGCGTTGTAGGCGGCCACCGCCAGAAAATCAGTCCCCTGAAACTCCTTGAGCAGGGTGCCCAGGTAGGCGGCGCCGAGGGCCGCCGACACCTCCGGGCGGTAGAGGTCCTCCGGGGCGATCTTACCCACGTCGATCTGGGCCGCCACGCGCAGCGCCGTCGGCAGCGTGAGCTGCGCCAGGCCGCGGGCGGCCGCCGGCGAGAGGGCGTTGCGGTCGAAGCGGCTCTCCTCCCGGATCACCGCGGCGAGCAGGTCCGGATCGACGCCGCGCAGCCGCCCCTGGGCCAGGATGGCGCTCTGGTAGGGGAGCGGATAGAGCAGCTGGCGGAAGCTCCGCGACAGCATCTCCAGCGGGAGGCGTTGGGGGAGGCGCAGGCGCAGGGCTTCGGCCTGGAGGATCGAGCGCTCGTATTCGCCATGGCGCGCGAGGAGCAGGCTCCCGGTGTAGGCGAGCGCCGGCTCGGTCGCCGGGAAGTGCGTGCGCACCGCCGTCGAGCCTTCGAACCAGAGGCCCAGGGCCAGGAGCGTCTCCTCGGGACGGGTCAGGTTCTTCTTCCAGATCGGCCAGCTTTCCGCCGGGACCTGGTACAGCCGCAGGAACGGCTTCGTGGTCCGGTCCGCCAGCAGGACCTGGCGGAGCCTGCGCCGCGCGGCGAGCCCCGTCGGCTTGGAGCTCCCCAGGAGGAGCCAGGCGCCATAGAGCGATCCCGGATCGCTCATCACCGCGAGGCGCCGGCCCGCGGTTTCGGCGGCCCGCGCCAAGGGAGGCGCGGCAAGGCGCTGAAGAGCAGACTGCGAGAGCGGGTGCCAGAGGTCGAGGCGGATCGCGTCGAGATAGGCGGACACGGCCGCGGAGCCATCCCGGTCGAGCTCGGCGAGCCGGCCGCGCCAATAGGCGAGCTCGATGCGGTCCTCGGGCGTTTCGGGAACGGCTTGGTTGAGCCAGCCCCGGACGCGGTCGCGGCGGCCGCGGACGATGTCGGACGAGGCGAGGAAGAGCGCCGCCCGCAACGCCGAATCCCGCCACTCGCGCCGGCCGATGAGGAGCTCGTAGAGAGCCGCGGCGTCCGCCTCCCGGCCGCTGCGCCAATCCAGGCGCAACGCGGAGAGAAGCGACGGGGCGGCCCACTCCCCCCGCGGATCGGAGAGATAGGCGAGACGGAAGCTCTTCGAGGCGAGGCCCCACTGCGCGAGAAGCTCATAGGAGCGCCCCTGCTGATGGAGAGCCCGCGCCCGCTCCGCCGGGCTGCCGGCGGTCTCGGCGATCTCGCCGAAGAGGAGGGCCGCCGGCCCGTAGCGCTCCTGCCAGAAGTGGGCGCGCGCCTGGGCGTAGTGAGCTTCCAGGGCCTCTTTTTCGGAGAGGCTGCCCCGCCCGCCGAGAGCCAGCCGCAGGTGGCGCAGGGCCCGCTCGAAATCCCGGTGGCGCTGGAAGGCGATGCCGAGGAGCATGGGCATGCGCCCGCGCTCTCCATCTGAGACCAGGACCGAGAGGCGCTCGGCGGCGATCCGGCCCAGGTCGTCCTCCTGATTCTCTTGCAGGAGCCGCACGTACAGATTGCGGGCGAGCTCGCGCAGGCCGCCGCGCAGCGCGCAGTCGCCCTCGGCCAGAAGCAGCACGCGGCGCTCCAGGGTCGGGAAGCGATCCGGCTCGAGGCCGCGGAGCAGGCGGCAGTCGCCGCCGTGGTCGAGCGTGCGGGCGAGCAGCCGCACCGCATGGCTCAACAGGGGGGGCGGGGGCTGGGCATCAACGACCGAGGCGACCAGGCCCGCCGCCACCTCGGGGTGGCGCATCCGCTCCTGATCCAGGGCCATGCGATAGCGGGCGTGGAGGGCGAGAGAGGGGGTGGAGCTGATCGCCGCGCCGAAGGCCTCGGTCGCCAGGGCCGGCTCGCCCAGGAGGTCGAGCAGGTGCCCGCGCAGATAGTCCAGCCCCCAGCGGCGCGCGGTGTCCGGATGCTCCGACAACTCGCGGCTCACCTGGGCGAGCGCCTCCTGCACCTGGCCGGAGAGCTGCAGCTCCACCAGAGCGGGCCGCGGATCGGCGACAGTGACCGCGAGGGCGAGGGTGAGTGTGGTGAGCATCCCGGCGCGAGGGCGGCCGGGACCGGCACGGCTCTGAGGAGGTGGGAAACCTCAGGCTGCGGGAACTACCCAGCGGGCCACTCGTGCCCCTAAACTCTGCAATTTCAGTTCCATGTGCTCATAGCCACGTTCCAGGTGATAGATGCGGTCCACCACCGTCTCCCCTTCGGCGGCAACGCCGGCCAGGACGAGGCACGCCGAGGCCCGCAGGTCCGTGGCCATGACCCCGGCGCCGGTCAGCGGCGTCGGCCCGTGAATGCGGGCGCTCCCGCCGTCCATGCGGATGTCGGCACCCATTCGCATCAGCTCCGGCGCATGCTGGAAACGGTTTTCGAAGATGGTTTCGCGGATCGCGGCAACGCCGTGCGCCTGGGTCATCAGCGCCATGTACTGCGCCTGGAGATCGGTCGGGAAGCCAGGGTGTGGCGCCGTCTCCAGATCGGCGGCCTTCAGATCTCCATCGGCGCGGACGCGGATACCCTCGGGACCCGTCTCGACCGAGGCGCCCACCTCCGCCAGTTTGTCCAGCAGCGGCGCCAGATCGGCGGGATTCGCTCCCTCCAGCAGCACGTCCCCCCGGGTCATGGCGGCGCCGATCAGATAGGTCCCGCCCTCGATGCGGTCGGCGATGATCGAGTGGTGGGCGCCGCCGAGCTCGCGGACGCCCTCGACGACGATCGTCTCCTCGCCGGCCCCGGAGATGCGCGCGCCCATCGCGTTCAGGAGGTCGGCCAGGTCGACCACCTCGGGTTCGCGGGCAGAGTTTTCGAGCACCGTGGTGCCCTGGGCGAGCGCAGCCGCCATGAGGACGTTTTCGGTGCCGGTGACCGTCGGCATGTCGAACCGGAAGCGCGCGCCCACGAGGCGGTTGGCGGTGGCCTCCACGTACCCGTGGCTCAGGCGGACGCTGGCGCCGAGAGCCTCCAGCCCCCTGAGGTGCTGGTCGATCGGGCGGACGCCGATCGCGCAGCCTCCGGGAAGGGAGACGCGGGCACGGCCATAGCGGGCGAGCAGCGGGCCGAGGACCAGAACGCTGGCGCGCATGGTCTTGACCAGATCGTACGGCGCGTTGTCGGCCGACGCTTCGATCGGCTGCACGCGCTGGAGCACCAGGGAGCCATCCGCTTCCACCTTGTGCTCCATCCCGAGGTGCTCGAGCAGCCGGCAGAGCGTCCGGATGTCGCGCACCCGGGGCACCCGGTGGAGGGTCGTGGTCTCCTCCGTGAGCAGGGTTGCGGCGAGCGCTGGGAGCGCCGCGTTCTTCGCGCCGCTCGCTTGCACGCGGCCCGCGAGCCGCGTCGGTCCGACGATGTGGAACTTGTCCATTCCCCCTACCTTATCTAGAAGAGGATCTATCGTGAGGCTCAACGGCGCCGGAGGATCAACACGCGGGGAATCCCGGAGTAATCGGGCCGTGCCTCCTCCAGAAGCAAGGCCGATGCCTCGGCGTGCCGCTGTGCGATCGCGAGCTGTCCGTCGCCGATCTCGACGATGAGTCTAACGCCGGCCCGCAGCCCGGCGCACAAGTCGAAGAGGCGCGCGAGGATCGAGTCCCCGGTGCCGGGCGCGAAGAGTGCCAGGTGCGGCTCGAAATTGCAAACCTCGAGGGAGAGAGTCGGCGCGTCGGCTGGATCGATGTATGGCGGATTGCTGACCACCAGGTCGAAACGGGCAAGGTCGAGCCCGGCCGCCAGGTCGGTCCGGACCGGCAAGAGCCGGCCGGCCGCGCCGAGCCGCTGCGCATTGCCGGCCGCCACCACCAGGGCTTCGGGCGACAGGTCGGTGGCCACGGCCCGGGAGCCGGGGACCTCCAGGGCCAGGGTCACGGCCAGGATGCCCGAGCCGGTGCCTACGTCGAGAATCCATGGCCGGGGCGGCAGCGGCTCGGCGAGCGCCGCCTCGACGACGTGCTCGGTCTCGGGACGGGGGATGAGGACGCGGCCGTCGACGTGGAACGTGCGGCCGTAAAACTCCCGTTCTTCAAAAAGGTAGGCGACGGGCTCGCCGGTCAGGCGGCGTTCGAGCAGAGCACGGAACCGCCCGGCCGCCGCCGCGGAGACCTCCTCGCCGTCGCGGGCGAGGATCTGGGCTTCCGTGAGGCCGAGGACCCGGCCCAGCAGGAGGACCGCCTCGCGCGGCGGCGCCTCGAACGGGGTGGCCGCCAGGCGGGCGCGCGCATCGGCGAGGAGGGCGCGGACTGTCGGCAGGCTCACCGGGAGGAGCCGCCGGCGATCTCGATGAGCAGCTCCCCCTTTTGCGGGACCTCCACCGGCTGGACGTGCTTCACGCCGCCCGCGAGCACCAGGAGATGGTAGCTCCCCGGCTCCACCGCGGAGATCGCGAAGCTCCCGTCGGCGCGGGTCGACGTCTGGCGCGCCTGGCGGCCGTCGGTGCGGGCGTTGCCGAGAGCGACCATGGCCCCGGCCAGGGGCTCGCCATCCAGCAGGACGCGGCCGGAGACAGCCACGCCCTCGGGGAAGCTCAAGTCCAGGGTGACCTCCTCTCCCGGAGCTTTCAGTTGGACGGTCCTCTCCACCAGGAACGCCGCCGTCCGCCGCGCGGTGATCCGCCACTCCCCGATGGGAAGGCCGCTGATCCGATACCGCCCGTCGGTGCCGGCGAGAGCGCGGAGCGGGAGGAGGGTCTCCATCCCGTCGCGCCAGGCGGTGACCTGGACGCGGGGGAGCTCGTGCTCGGCGAGCCCCAGGATCCGGCCGGTGACCGTCCCGCCCGGCTCCAGGCGCAGGGCCAGGCCGGTGACCGGCGCGCCAGCCAACCGCACCTCCGCGGCCGGCGTGTCGGCGAACCCCGACGCCCGGGCGACGAGCCGGTACGAACCGTCGGGCACCTGTGGGAAGAAGAAGGAGCCGTCCGCGGCGCTGGAGCCGCGCAGGATCCGTCCCGCGGCGAACGAGTGGAGCAGGAGGTCCGCTCCCGTCACAGGGGCGCCCTGCGGATCAGTGACCCGGCCAGAGACCGCCAGACCCGGAGCGGGCGGCGGCTCGGGAGCGGACGCCCAGTCCGACGGTGATGACGAGCCGGCGTTGACCCCCGTGGCCGTCCATTCTTCCTCCCGGGGAGCCGGCCGGAGCCGCAGGTCTCCGAGATCGAGGGCGCCCGGCCGGTCCGGGATCTCGACCTCCGGCAGGGCGGACGGCGCGGCGCCGGGGAGACCGGCGCGCAGGTGGCGGACGCCGCCGGCCAGGTGCTCGAAGCGGAACCGTCCCGTGGGATCGGAGACGGCGCGATGTTCCTCAGGGTTGGCGGCCAGGCCCGCATCCAGGGCGGCGATGTCCCGCAGAAGGATCTCCGCTCCGGCGATGGGCTGGCCGTCCAGATCGACGAGGCGTCCGGTCAGGGACGAGCCCGGCCCCAGGGCGATGCGGAGCGGAGCCGGATTCCGGCCGGGCTCCCCGGTGCTCGCCACCTGCTCGGCCGGAGCGAAGCCCTCGGCCTCAGCCCCGACCTGCAGCATGGAGCGGGCCGGCACGCCGCGCAGCCGGAACGTCCCGTCCTCCCGTGTGAAGCCGCTCACCAGATCGCGGAGACCACGGTAGTAGGGATATGGATCAGTCGGCACGACCCGCACCGCCGCTCCTGCCACCGGCCGCCCCTCGGAGTCCGCCACGCGGCCGGTCAGGACGACGGCGGGTTTGAGCGCGAGAGAGACCGGAGCGTCGGGCGGCACCTCGGGCCGGACCGCCCGCGCGTATCCCGGGGCTGCGGCGGCAATCGGCCGTCCGGCCTCGGCCGGAATCCGGAAGCTCCCGTCGGCACCGCTCCGGGTCCAGGAGAAGATCGCGCCAAATTGCTGCCAGACCAGGGCGCCGGCCACCGGCTGCCGTGAGACCGCATCGAGCACACGGCCGGTCCGCAGAGTGGCCGGCGGCGCGGAGGGCGTCCGCGCCTGCACCCGTCCCCACCCCGGGAACCGCTCGATCCGCCCGGGCGTCTCCTTAAGCCGGACCGGCGGCAGCTCCACCTCGTCGACGAGAGGCACGAGCGGATGCTCCAGGTCCGGGACCCCGTCGGCCCGGATGAGCACCCGGTAGAAGCCGCTGTCGGGCGCGGTGAGCGCGAACGAGCCGTCCGCCGCCGGCCGGTCGGTGGCGAGCGCCTCGCCGGCTTCAAGATAGGAATGGAGCTCGACGCGGGCGCCGGGAGCGCCAGCCGGCTCGATCCGTCCGCTGATGCGGATCGGCTCCGGCCAGGCGGGAGCGGCGAGCAGGGCGAGAAGGAGAGGGAGGGCGGCGGTTCCGGGGATATGGCGCATTGGAGGCCTCACGGTTTTAATGGATTGTACGTGAATGCCCGCGAGAGGTTTTCGGTTAGTCCGGCTTGAGCACCACGAAACCGATTGCTCGCTCCTTCTGCCCCGCCACCGTGGGTGACAAAGTGCCTTCAGACGTGCTGAAGCTCGGGATCCTCGTCAATGTACGCGAGTCGCTGCCCCAGATAAGGAAGGTCGGGCAGGTGGTGCCAGGAGCGCAGAAGATGGTAGACCGGGGACGTCAGGAGGTTCGTCTCGTCCACAGCCTCCTGCCATTCGGGCCGGCGGACCTCCTCGACGGTCTCCCAATCCGGCAGGATCCCGAAATCCCAGGCTCCGCAGAGGCGTACGAGAAAGTCGACCCGGTCGGCCAGGGTGGGAAGATCCTCGGGGATCTTGGTGTCAGGGTAGAGAGAGCCGTCAATCTGGAAGGGTGGCATCGAGAAGGACCTCCGCGAACCAGGTTCGTACGCGAGCTGCTTCGTCACGCTGAGCGGCTTCCGAGATCGCCTCCAGGGGACGGTGTCTCGCGATCCGGGCGAGGTGTGTCTGTACCGCCAGCCGGGCGCGGTGCCGGTCTGCGTCACTCCCGGCTTTTCGCTGGCGTTCTTCCCAAAGACTCCAACAGTCGCGGGCCGACGTCAGCCCACTGTCACAGAGAGTGTAGATGTCTCGGAAGTCCCGGGGAGCCCCTCTCTCGACCAAGGCAGCCATCTTGCTGGCGATGAGGTCTGTGAGGCTGTCCAGAGAAACGTCGGCCCAGGGAAGCTGTTCAGGAGCCGCCAATTGCGCCGACCGAGAAGCGATCTGGAAGCTGAAGACCGTCTTGCCGGCAACCTTGAGGAGCCCGAGGGCTCTCCCCAGAGAAATCTGGTGGCCGAGCCCTTCCGCGGCCAAGGCCTCAAGGGTCCGGGCAGCGTAGTCGGAGAGTTGGCGCGGGCGCTTCGGTGCCGGCATGCAAGGCCAAGGATAGCCCCACCCTCGTGATAGAACTAGCCGTTCTTTCAGGAGACCTCCGCTCATGACCAAGACTGCCCTCCTGCTCTCCTCGATCCTTCTTCTGTTGCCAACTCTCGCCGCGGCCGCTCCTCGCTGTAACGATCTCCAGGTACCGGCGGCTCCGGCCTCGTTCGAAGCCTTCCGCGCGGCGGTGGCAGGCTCTCTCCGCCAGGCGGGAGACGAGGCCACGGCAGCGCAGGTCGAGGCGCTCGCTCCCGAACGCGCTGTTCCCGCGAAGGATGCGGCCCTCGCCTCCTGCCTCCTCCGCCGCTACACCGTAGCCCGTTACGGCGGGCGGATCGTCGCGGATCTCCAGCAGATGGTCGGCTTCCGCACGTTCGAGGAAGAGGGGAAGGAGAACTGGGGTTTGCCGGAGTTCCTCCGCCAGCGGGAGTGGCTCCAGCGCAAGGCCGAGGAGCTCGGCCTCGCCTTCAAGAGCTACGACGGCCGGGTCGAGGAGATCACCCTCTCGGGTGCCCCTGCGCCGATCCTCGCGGTTCTCACCCATGGCGACGTCCAGGGCGTGCAGGGGCAGCAGTGGGCGTCGCCGCCCTGGGAGGCGAAGATCGTGGACGGCCGCATCATCGGGCGCGGCACCGAGGACGACAAGGGGCCGATCGTCGCCTCCCTCTACTCCCTGGCGGCCCTGCGCGACACCGGCTGGCCTCTCAGCATGACGGTGCGCCTCCTGGTCGCCAACGGCGAGGAGTCGAGCTGGGCCGAGATCCCCTACTACCTGGAGCGCGCGCCCAAGCCGGACATGACCTTCGGCATCGACGCGGCCTATCCGGTCGTCCACGCGCAAAAGGGCTTCGGCGTGCTGACGCTGCGCGGCAAGGGCGCCGACAAGCCGAAGAAGGCCGAGTGGTGGATCGTCGAGATGTCCGGCGGCAGCGGCATGTCGATCATTCCCGAGCGGGGGGAGGCGGTGCTGGAGACCTCGCGCTACCCCGAGGGGGCGCTGACGGACCTGAAGCGCCGGGCCGCGGAGTGGTCTGCGGCGCATCCGCCGGCCCGCCTGACCGTCACGCACGAGCCGGGGGACCGCTTCCGCGTGGCCGCCGAGGGGAAGGGCGGCCACTCCTCGGAGCCGAAGAGCGGGCACAACGCCCTCGCCGACCTGGCGGCGTTCCTCTCCACCTTGAACCTGCGCATGGACGCCCGCGGAGCCCTCGTCTCGTTCGTCGCGTCCACCGTCAGCACCGAGACGAACGGCCGCTCCCTGGGAGTTGCCACGCACGACGAGGGGATCGGCGACCTCACGGTCAACCTCTCTTTCCTGCGCGAGCAGGAGGGGGTGCCGCTGGCGGAGATCAACCTGCGGGTGCCGCGGGGGATCTCGAACGAGGAGATCCAGCGCCGCGTGGCCGAGAAGGCCGCCGCCTTCCGGCAGCGCACCGGCGCCGCGATCGAGGTCGAGTCGAAGCTGATGAGCGAGCCTCACTGGGCACCGCCCGAGGGGAAGCTGGTGGCGAGCCTCCTCGGCGTCTGGGAGGAGGTGACCGGCGCGCCCGGCAAGCCGATCGCGATCGGCGGCGGCACCCAGGCCCGCCTCTTTCCGGGAGGGGTCGATTTCGGCCCGGCCCTGGAGATGGACCACTACCGCGGTCATGGGACGGATGAGTACCTGACGGTGGACGAGCTCCATCGCATCGCGGAGCTGACGGTGGCGGCTTTCTGGAGACTGGCGGCGCCGGGCGGAACTTTTTGAGGGGATCCGCCGTCCTAGGGGGAGGAGGAAGTCACTCCTCGTCTGATGATCATAAGGAGCGCTGCATGACCTCTCATCCATTGCGCGCGCGCCCTCTCGCCCGGCGCGCGGTTCTTTCAGCTCTCTCTCGTCCTCTCTCTCGCCGTTCTGGCCGCTCCGGCGGCCCGGGCGGCCGTCTCCAACGACGAGCTCGCCCGGTACGCGGACCAGCTCTTCACCCAGTCCTATCCGGCCGGCGAGCCCGGCGCCGCCGTCCTCGTGATGAAGGGCGGCCAGGTCATGCTCCGCAAGGGGTATGGCATGGCCAACCTGGAGCTCGGCGTGCCGATCCAGCCGGACATGGTCTTCGAGCTCGGCTCGATCACCAAGCAGTTCACCGCGACGGCCGTCCTGATGCTCCAGGAGCGCGGCAAGCTGTCGATCGAGGACGACGTCACCAAGTACCTGCCCGACTATCCGACCCAGGGGCAGAAGATCACCATCGACCACCTGCTGACCCACGTCTCGGGCATCCCCAGCTACACCGGGCTCCCCGAGTGGCTGCCGCGGGTGCGCGAGGACCTGACCGTCCAGCAGCTCATCGACATCTTCAAGGACAAGCCCCTGGAGTTCAATCCGGGCGAGAAGTGGTCCTATAACAACTCGGCGTACATCCTGCTGGGCGCCGTCATCGAGAAGGTTTCGGGGAAGAGCTACGAGGATTTCATCGAGCAGGAGATCTTCGCTCCACTGGGGATGAAGCGGTCCTATTACGGGCACCAGAATGAGGTCATCCCGGGCCGGGTGTCGGGCTACGACAAGCTCCGGCCACGCTCGATGAGTACGTGGGGGTCTACCGGTTCGACAAGGAGCTCACCCGGAGCATCCTCCGCGAAGGGAACAAGCTCTTCGCCCGCCGCAACGGCGGAGAGAAGCAGGAGATCGTGGCCGCCTCCCGCGACGACTTCTACTATCCGGAATCGGACAACCGGCTCCACTTCCAGCGGGACGCCCAGGGAAAGGTCACCGGCATGGATTTAGTGGTCCGCTTCGGCCCCGACTCCTCGGCAGTCAAGACGGACGAGCCGTTCCCGGCCGAGCGCCAGGCGGCGCAGGTGGACCCGGCGCTGTTCGACGCCTACGCCGGAGTCTACGAGTTGGGGCCGGGTTTCCAGATCACGGTGACCCGCGAGGGGGATCACCTGATGGGGCAGCCGACGGGCCAGCCGAAGCTGGAGATCTTCCCCGAGTCGGAGACCCGGTTCTTCCTGAAGGTCGTGGACGCGCAGATCGAGTTCCAGCGCGGCGCCGACGGCAAGGCAACCGAGCTCACGCTGTTCCAGGGCGGGCGGGAGATTCCGGGGAAGAAGGTCAAGTAAAACGTAACGGGAGGCGCAGATCGAGGGCCGCCTCCCGTTGATCCTTCTGCGAATCCGCGCGAGCGCGGGGGGAGCTTACGCCAGACCCTGGCGCCTCTCCTCCTGGAGCTTGCGCATGATCTTTTTGCGAGCCTGCACGGCTTTGCGCTTGCGCTTGACCGAGGGCTTCTCATAGTGCTGCCGCTTCCGGAGCTCCGTCAGGATTCCGGACTTCTCGACTTTGCGCTTGAAGCGACGGAGCGCGTTCTCGAAGCTCTCTTCTTCGCGCACGTGCACAACGGGCATTCTAAACTCACCTCTCTCTCATGCAGGATGTGCCCCGAACAGGGGCCGGGACCATCCAATTTGACGCAGACGGGCCGAAAAGTCAAGAAGGCCGGGCTCACCGCGGTCTCACTGCGGCGGGGGGAGCGCGTCGAAGTCGAGCTCGTAGACGGCTTGTCCCTGGCCCTTCTTCTCAAACCAGACCGCGGCGGCTCCACCCTTGCCGTCCTTGGCGTAGAACCAGCCGGTCACGCCGCGCTCCGGGTACTCGCGGATGTCGTTGACGTTCGGCGGTCCGAGGAGGGCGCGGATCTGCTCGGGGGTCATTCCCTCCTGCGCCTGGGCGAAGCGCTCCTGCGTCATGTAGCGGTGCGCCTGGGCGGCTTCCAGCTCCTGCTTCAGGCGGGCGTTGTCCGGATCGACGGCGAGGGCGGCCTCATAGATGTCGATCGCCATGCGGTAGTCGCCCCCCTCGTTGATGTGCTCGCGGGCGACCAGGATGTCCTCGTCGCTCTTCAGGCGGATCGCCTCGAGGGCGCGGCCCGACGGCTTCTCGCCGGCCAGGGGCGGGTTGGCGTTGACGAAGCCGAGGAGGCGGCGGCGGAATTCGTCGGTGCGGGCGCGGACGTCGCGGGCGAGGGGGTCGGCGCCGGGTCCATGAGCGCGGGCGACGCGGGCGAGCTCCCGGCGTTTGGCGTCGAGCTCCTGCCTGGCCCGCTGCAGCCAGGCCCATTCGGCGTCGGCGGCGACGGAGTGGGTCTCGGCCTCGCGGTCGTCCTCGGCCGGGCCGCCGCAGGCGGTGAGAGAGGCGAGCCCGAGGAGGCAACAGCAGAGAGCGACCGGTCCGAGCTTGGCCCGCATGGCGGGCGAACCTACCACAGCCGGCGCGCTCCCCGCCAGAAGTGGAACCCAAGTGCTTGTCCCGGCGGGATTTCTCGTCCCCTTGCTCCTTGACAGGCCTGGAACGCTTCCAGAATAATGAGCTGCCTTCAGAGGAGCCTTGTCTAAAGGATTGGCCGCGGAGAGCTAGGATGCCCCTTTCGGAAAAGATCCAGCAAATCAATCGGGAAATCAGTGCCACGGTCGAGCGCACGATCTCCGATCTCCGGCAGGAGGTGGCGCAACGCCTCCGTGCCGGACACGACGAGATCCTGCGGCGCCTGGACGAGATCAGCCCCGAGCTGCCGAGCGCTTTCATCCCCGAAGATCTCGGCGCCGAAGCCGAGGAGCTCGCCCGTGCGACGGCGCGGCAAGTGGCGGAGAAGACCGAGGAGGTGGCGTCCGAGCGCGCCGCCGGAGCGCGGCGCGCCGCGTTCACCGAGGTCCGCGACGCGCTGGCCGGCATCGACCGGGCCCGCTCCCAGGCCGAGATCCTCGTGGCGTTGCTCCGCGAGACGAGCCGCTTCGCGTCGCGCGCCGTGGTCCTCCTGCTGCGCGGCTCCGAGCTGCGCGGCTGGGGCGGTCAAGGCTTCGGCGACGCCGAGCCCGCCATCCGCGATCTCGCCTTTGCGCCCTCCGCCGGCAGCGGCTGGGGACGGATCGGCGAAGGGCAGTCCGCGGTCTACCTGAGCGCTGCCGAGTGCGCCGAGCTGTGCAGCCGCATCGAGGCGCCGCTGCCGCACGACGGGGTCCTCATCCCTCTCGTCCTGCGCGACCGCGTCGCCGCCGGCCTCTACGCCGACCGGCTCAGCGACGAGCTGGCCGCCGAGGCGATCCAGGTTCTTTGCTACACCGCGGCCATGGCGATCGAGCTGCTGCCGTTCCGGGAGCGGCCGTTCACGCCGACCCTGGCGCTCACCGGCGCGCCGTCCAGCAGCGCGGTGGAGACGGCTCCGGCACCGTCCGCCCCCGATCAGCCCGTCCAGCCCGTCCAGCCCGTCCAGGAGACCGCGCCCGTTCCGGTGATGTCCGAGCCGGAGCCGGTCTCCGCGGAGTCCGAGCCGGAGCCGGACCGGAGCTATCCGGTGGCCGTGCCGATGCCGGAGCCGGAGCCCTGGGGCGTCGCCACGGCGCCCGAGCCGCCCAAGCCGGAAATCGAGGTCGAGCTGGAGGCCGAGGAGGAGCAGCTCGAGCCTGAGCCGGCTCCGGCGGCATCTCCCGCGGCCACCGTCTTCCAGCCCATCCCGGTCCAGGCGTATCAGTCCGGGTCCCTGTCTGCCGCGCCGGCCGCCTCCGAGCCGCCGGCTCCGGCGGTCGCCGCGGCCGCCAGCGCGGACCAGACCGTCCTGCTGCCGCGGACGCCGTTCGCGGCAGCGTCGGCCACGCGCGAGATCCCGGTGCCTGTGGAGACCTCCGCGCCGCCGCCTCTGCGCCCCGTGCCGGTCGTCGAGCCGGCGTCTGCGGCCGGCGCGGCCAACGGCGGCGGCGGCGGCGGAGCCACTCCGGAAGTCCGGCCGCCGAGCGGCGTCGACGGGCCGGGTTGGGCGTTTTCCGCCAGCCGCGTGGCCGTGTCGCCGAGCGAAGAGGCGCTCCACGAAGAAGCCCGCCGCCTGGCGCGCCTCCTCGTCAGCGAGATCAAGCTTTACAATGAAGAACAGGTCGAAGAGGGCCGCCGGAAGCGCGACGTCTACGAGCGGCTCAAAGAGGACATCGACCGCTCCCGCCAGATGTATGAAGAGCGCGTGGAGCCTCGCATCCTCAAGTCGACCGACTACTTCTACCAGGAGCTGGTACGGATTCTGGCCGCCGGGGATGCCAAAGCGTTGGGAATATGACATAATGCCCTATGCCATTTGACGCCATCTGACCGTCGCTCTTCGTCGTCGCAGCTCCGGGGGCGCCCCTCGGAGCTTTTTGGAGTATCGAGAGAAGTTGAGAAGTCGTAGCAAGCGTTTCGTCCCCCTGGCTTTTCTCCTCGTCCCACTCCTGCTGGGCGCTGTCTCGCGACCGCCCAATCGTCCCGGCGGATTCGCCGCGATCCCTGGAACGTCCGACCGCGCCGCTCTGACCTACGCCGAGGCGGCCGCCGCGATCCGCGGCCGCGACTGCGCCGGCGCCTTCCGGGCGCTCGGCCCGCTGACCGCCGCCAAAGACCGGGATGCGGCGTTCGCCAAGCTCCTGACCGGCTTCTACGCGCACGCTTGCGAGCAGGAGAAGCTCGCCGAGGAGCGCCTGTTCCAGGCGTCCGATCCGGACGGCCTCCTGGAGGACTGGCGCCTCTATCTGCTGAGCGACGCCGCTGAGGCCCAGGGGCACGTCCTGCTGTCGCAGGCGTCGCTCGCCCGTCTGATCGGCGACCATCCCGCCTCCGTGCTCCGGTCGCGCGCCCTCGTCAAGGCCGCCACGCTGGCCTGGGGGCGCAATGACCTGAGCCGGGCTCTGGAGCTGATCGACCGCGCGCGGCGCGATCACATCGCCGGGGAGGAAGGGGTCCGCCTCGAACGGCTCGCCTGGGAGATCGGCAACCGCACCGGCAACGTGGAGATCCGCCGCGAGGCCGCCCGCCACCTCCTCACCGAGGCTCCGTCGGTCGCCGCCGAGCTCCAGGTCATCGACCTGTTCCGCCCGGCGTCCGGCACCCTCGACTGGTCGACCGTCCTCTCGCCGGAGCAGCTCAAGCGCCGGGCCAACGTCCTGCTCGACCTGAAGCTCGACCCGAGCGCCACCTCCTCGCTCGACGCCGTGCCCCTGGCGGCGCGCGACCTGGAGTGGTACCTGCTCAAGGCGCGCGTCCTCACCCGCGCCAAGCGGGCGGCCGATGCCCTGGAGCTGCTCGCCGGGCGCACCGCGGCGGACCCGCGTCTCGGCGCGCAGCTCGAATGGGAGCGCGCCCAGGCCGCCGCCGACCTGGCCACGGCGCAGCGTGGACGCACCAGCACCGCCGCCGACCGGCAGCGGATGCGCCAGCTCTCCCATCAGCACCTCCAGAAGGTCGCCCAGCTCGGCGCCCAGACGGGAGGCAGCCCCGAGCTGACCGGCAAGGCCTTGCGGTCCCTGTGGACCGACCAGGTGGAGGACGACCGTTTCGAGGAGTCGATCCAGACGCTGCGCCTTTTGCGGCAGATCGATCCGTCCGACACGACTGGCGCGGCCCATCTCTGGGGCCTCGGCTGGCGGGAGTACGGCAAGGGGAACTACACCGGGGCGGTCGGCTACTGGACGGAGCTGTTCTCTCTCTACCCGGAGGTCTCCGACGGCCGGCGCGGGCGCTACTGGACCGCGCGCGCCTTCGATGCGCTCGGCGAGACCGAGCGGGCGCAGCAGATCTATCGCGAGGTGGCCTCCTCGGACACCAAGGATCTCTACAGCAAGAACGCCGTCGCCCGGCTCGGCGGGAAAGTTCCGGCGCAGTCCGAGGAGACCGCGCCCGAGCCCTGGCCGGTGGAGCCGCAGCTCGCCCGGGCGCGCCTGCTGACCGACCTCGGTCTCGAGGATCTCGCCCAGGCCGAGATGGAGCTGGTGCGCGACGATGCGGAGCCGCGCTCGATGCACGCGCTCGAAGCCCTGATCCTCGCCCGCAAGGGAGAGCGCCGGAAGAGCATCCTGGTGATCCGCGATGCCTTCCCGGCTCTCGGAACCCCCCATCAGGCGCACCTTCCGGAGGAGGCGCGCCGGCTGTACTACCCGCTCGAATACCAGGACACGATCCGCTCCTGGGCGACGCGCAACGGCCTGCCGACCAACCTGGTGTACGGGATCGTGCGCCAGGAGAGCGCGTTCGACACGCAGGCCCAGAGCTGGGCGGGTGCCCGCGGCCTGATGCAGCTCATGCCGGCCACCGCCCGCGAGCTCGCCGGCCGCTTCGGCCTGGCCTATTCGCACGAGAAGCTGTCCGATCCGGAGTTCAACATCCGGCTCGGCACCACCTACTTCAGCCAGGTCCTGGACATGTTCGACGGCAACCAGGAGCTGGCGCTCGCCGGTTACAACGGCGGGCCGTACCGCATCAAGCGCTGGTGGAAAGAGTGGGGCACGTCCGACATCGACCGCTTCCTCGAAAGCCTGTCTCTCGAAGAGTCCAGGACCTACGTGAAGCGGATCGTGCTGCTCTCGGACAGCTACCGGCAGCTCTATCCGCAACCGCCGGCGTGAGGGCCCCTCACCCCCAACCCCTCTCCCATCGCCCCCCCCTCCCCCGGGAGAGGGGGGCAGGGTCTCCTGTGCTTGCCGTCCTTGCCGTCCTTTTCCTGTCCGGCTGCGCCCGCCCTCCCCTCCACGACGGCCCCATCGTCCTGATCACCTTCGAGGCGCTGCGGGCCGACGCCGTGGGCGCGCTCGGTGGTCCGCAGGGCCTCATGCCGCATCTCGACGAGGTGGCGCGCCAGGCCGACTGGGTCGGGCGGGGCATCGCGCCGTCGAGCGGCAGCGTCCCGTCTCTGGGCACCCTGCTCACCGGCCTCCGCCCCTGGCAGCACCAGGCGATCCACGAAGGGCGGCCGGTCCTCTCCCAGGATCTGCAAACCCTCGCCGAAGCCCTGCGGGAGCGCGGCTACACCACGGCCGGATATCCGGGCGACCCCTGGGCGCAGGAAAGCTATGGCTTTTCGCAGGGCTTCGACGCCTTCACCAAGCTGGGCCGCGGCCGCCGTGCCCTGGACCGGCTGGCGAACCTGGGCTCGGGCCGGCACTTCGTCTGGGTCCATCTGCCGGAGCCGGGGATGCCGTACGTCCGGTACGACCAGTACATCTCGCGGCTCGGGCCGGGGGCTCCGGAGCTGCCGCGCCGCCTCCAGGAGACGCAGCTCGAGCCGTTCTTCGACCCGGAGGTGCCGCTCTCTCCGGGGCTGCGCCGCCGCTTCCTCGCGATGTACCGGTTGAACGCCGCCTGGGCCGACGAGCGGCTGGGCCAGCTTCTGACCGCGCTGCGCGCCAGCGGCCAGTGGAGCCGCACGCTGCTCGTGGTGACCTCGATCCATGGCGAGGAGATCGGCGAGCACGGCCAGATCCTCCACGGCGGCAATCTCGGGCGGGCCGGCCTGGAGGTCCCCCTGATTATCAAGTTGCCCATCAAGTTGCCGCACGGCTCCCCTCTCCGCCTGCGTCCTCCGGCGGTGCAGCGGGTGGCGACCGCGCGGCTCTGGGCGACGCTGGTCGAGGCGGTGGGAGGCGCGCCCGTGCCGGCCGCGGCCCCCAGCCTGTGCCGCGACGCTCCGGCGGAGGCGGTCTCCGAGCTCTACCTGACGAACGGGACCAACCGGTTCTCCCTGGTGGAGACCGATCCGGCCGGCGATCTGCAGCTCCTCCAGGAGTCGCGCTTCGCGGCGCCGGAGCCGGGCTACTTCCAGGCGCGCCAGGCCGCCCTGTGGCGCGCGGCGCCGCCGTCCGCCCTGTTCGCCCGTCTGGCCCAGGCCTTCGACCGGATTCCGCCGTTCGCGGGAGACGGCGGCGCCGGGGGGCAGCGCTGGAGCCTCGAGCGGTGGCTGCCCGGCGGCGGTATCGCGCGGGTGGCGCGGGTGGAAGACCCGCGGAAGACCGCGGAGATGGCGCGGCGGCTCGCCGCGGCGTGGCACCGCTCCGTCCCCGACGAGCAGTCGCCCGAAGGCGAGTCGTCCGAGTGGAGAAATCCGGAGAAGCGGCACCACAGCCGGTGGCGGAAGCGGCGGTGATATACTGGCAGGCCCGCCTCGACGGGCGGTTTTTCCCGGGTCCATAGCTCAGCGGTGAGAGCATCCGGCTCATAACCGGACGGTCCCTGGTTCGAATCCAGGTGGACCCATCACGGAAACGCCTGGGGCGGAGATCTATTATGTTCCGTTTTGCTGTCTGCGCCGAGCCGGAGAGGAGATCAGAACCGCACCCATGAATCGTCACCTCGACACCATCATCGACCTACAGAGCGCGATCACCCAACTGAAAGGAGCCGAGCAGCGGCTGAACAGCGTCCCGGACTGGATGCGCGAGCTCCACGAGGAGCACGCCGGACGCAAGGCCGAGATCGACGCGCTGCAAGAGGCCGCCGAAGCCGCCGCCAAAGAACGCCGGGCCGCCGAGACGGTCACCCAGGACTCCCAGGAAAAGCTCAAAAAATACCAGCAGCAGATCAACCGGGTCACCAACCAGCGCGAGTACGGCGCCCTCCTGCAGGAGATCGACACGGTCAAGACCCAGATCTCCACCTCCGAAGCCCAAGCCTTTTCCGCTCTGGAGCGGCACGAGAAGGCCGAGAAGGAGCTGGCCGAGAAGCGCGAAGCCTTTCGCGAGCTCGACGGGCGCTATTCCGCCGAGCTGGGCCGCTGGGAGGCCGAGAAGCCCGGCGTGGCCCGCCAGATCGCGGAGCTCGAGGAGCGGATCGCCGGCCTGCGCAAGGGGCTCCCCCGCCAGGTCGTCTCGATCTTCGAGCGCATCCTCGACCGCAACCCCTCGGGCGCCCGCGCCCCGGTCCGCCCGATCGAGCGGCCCGGCGGCCCCGGCCGTACCCAGAAGGAGTGGTCGTGCAGCGCCTGCAACTACCGGGTGCGCCCGCAATCCGTGGTGGAGATCCGCAACTCCGAGAACCTGGTGCAGTGCGACAGCTGCAAGCGGATCCTCTACCTGGAGCCGGAGCCTCCCCCGGAGGAGTAGGCCGGCGCCATGATCGACCTGGCGGAGCTGCCGGCGCGCCTCGCGGAGGTGCGGGAGAGGATCGCCGCGGCCGCGGCGCGAGCCGGCCGCCGGCCCGAGGAGGTGACGCTCGTCGGCGTCACCAAGACGCATCCCGCCGCCCTGGTCGAAGCCGCCTGGCGGGCCGGCATCCTGGTTCTGGGCGAGAACCGGGTCCAGGAAGCTCTCGGCAAGAGCCAGGAGCTGGCGCATCTGCCGCCGCCCCCGGAAGGCCCCGAGTGGCACCTCATCGGCCCCCTCCAGTCCAACAAGGTCCGCGCCGCTCTGAACCTCTTCCGGACCATCCATTCCATCGACCGTCCGAAGATCGCCGAGGCGGTCGACCAGGAAGCCACCGCCCGGGGTCTCCAGGTCGACGGTTTCCTGGAGATCAACGTGGGCGCCGAGGAGAGCAAGCACGGCTTCGCGCCCGCGGGGCTCGCCGAGGCGGTCCGGCCGCTCGCCCGTTTCAACGGGACCACCGGGCTGCGCATCGTGGGGCTCATGGCGGTCCCGCCTTTTGCCGCCTCCTTGGGAGACAATCCGGAGGCGTCGCGGCGCTGGTTCGTCCGTCTCCGCGAGCTGAGCCAGGAGCTCGCCGTCCGCCCCGAGTGGGCCGGCTTCCCGGCCCGCCTGTCCATGGGAATGAGCCACGACTACGAAGCCGCCATCGAAGAGGGGGCCACGCACGTGCGCGTCGGGACCGCGCTCTTTGGCGCGCGGGCCGCGCGGGGATAGATCATCCATGCTAAGATATCTATCCATTTCTCGCGACGAGAGACCGAACGACGGCTGACGTTCCCAGGAGGTACGACTATGGCGCTCACCCCTCTCGAGATCCAGAAGATGCGTTTCAGTCAGCGCATGAGGGGGCTCGATCCGACGGAAGTGGAAAGTTTTCTGACCCAGGTGGCGGAAGAGATGACGGCGCGGCTCTCTCACGTCGAGAGGCTGGAGCGGGAGAACCGGTACTACCGGCAGCGCCTGGAGGAATCGGTGCAGCGCGAGCATCAGCTCCAGCAGACCCTGCTGCGGGCGCAGAAGGTGTCGGACGAGATCCTGGCCAACGCCAAGCACGAGTCCGAGCTGATGGTCCGGGAGGCGGAGATGGCCGCCGACAAGATCGTCCAGCAGGCCATCGAGCAGTCGACCCGCATCGAGGGGAAGATCGGCGAGCTGCGGGCGCAGCGCCGCGAGATGCAGCTCAACTTCAAGAACGCCCTCGACCTGTTCCAGCGCATCCTGGAGGCGGAGATGGAGGACGAGCGCAGCACGGCGCCCGTGCTCACTCTGCCGCGCAAGCGGCGCGAGGCCTAGTGGACCCTCACCCCCTAACCCCCTCTCCCACACGCAGTCACACCTGCCCGGGAGAGGGGGAACGGGAAAGGGTTCCCGCGCATGCGTTGCGCCTGTTTCCCGGACACGACGGGAGCGGGCTCGATCCGTCCAGCCCGCACGTGATCGGCCGGCTGTTCGAGGACGGCGATGCGCGGGACCTCGCCTGGTTGACGGCCGCGGTGCCCGAGGAGCGGCTGGCCGCCTGGCTGGAGCGGCACGGCGGCCGGCAGCTCTCCCGCCGCAGCCGCGCGTTCTGGGAGGTCGTCCTCGGGCGCGCGGCGGGTCCCCCGCGTCCGCAAGATCATCTCGGGAGCGCCTTGTGGCCTCTCTGACCGCCTCGCACCTCGAAACGCTGTCCCCCCGCGCCCAGGAGCTGCTCGGCCGCTACGCGGAGCGCCCCTGGGGGGAGGACTTCTACCTGGCCGGCTCAGCCGCGCTCGCCCTCTACGTCGGCCACCGGCCGGTGCGCGACCTCGACCTCATGGGGAACACGAACCGGCTGACCCCGCCGGACCGGCGCGACCTCCTGCTGGACCTCCAGGTTGAATCTGAGACGGAAGTCGAAACCGCGCGCGACGGCTATCTCTATGTGCGGCAGGCCGGTGTGGGGGTCCGCTTCTTCTACTATCCCTATCCGCTCGCGGAGCCGTTCGAGGAGATCTCCGGTTTCGCGGTGGCCTCGGCCGTGGACCTGGGGCTGATGAAGCTGGGCGCCATCATCAGCCGGGGGACGCGGCGCGACTTCGTCGATCTCTTCCTGCTCTGCCGGCGCATCCCGCTGGCCGAGCTCCTGGAGCGGGCGGACGACAAGTTCGGCCACGTGCGCGATTTCTCCCTGCAGGCCTTGAAGGGGCTCGCCGACCTCTCCGAAGCCGAGGCCGAGCCCATGCCTCGCCTAGCGGTGCCGCTCGACTGGGCCGAGATCGAGGCCTGGCTGCGGACCGAGGTGCGCGAGCTCGGACGGGCGCGGGTGGGGTTGCCGTAAACTCCCCCGCATGCTCCTGATCCACAACCTCTCCGAGGTCGCCACTCCCGAGGGCTCGACGCCGCGGCGCGGTGCCGAGCAGGGACGGGTGCGGCGCCTGCGCGGCGTCGAGGTCGTCTGCGACGAGGCCGGCCGGATCGCCTTCGTCGGCTCGCCCGAGGAGCGCATCCGCCAGCTCGGCGAGCTTTCCGGCGCCGAGCGGCTCGACGGCCGCGGCGGCACCCTGATCCCGGGCTTCGTCGATCCGCACACCCATCTCCCCTGGGCGGGGACCCGCGAGGAGGAGTTCGTGGCCCGGCTCGCCGGCACGACCTATCAGGAGATCGCCGCGGCCGGCGGCGGCATCCTGTCGACCGTGCGCTCCACGCGCCAAGCCGGGGAGGAGGAGCTCGCCGCCCTCGCCCGCCGGCGGATGGACCGCATGCTCGAATGGGGGACCACCACGGTCGAGGCGAAGAGCGGCTACGGCCTCTCCCTGGAGGACGAGCTGAAGCAGCTCCGGGCCATCCGGCGCGCCTCCGAGAGCCACCCGGTCGACCTGGTGCCGACGCTCCTCGCCGCCCACGAGGTCCCCGCCGAGCACCGGCAGGACCGCGGGCGCTACGTCGATCTGATCTGTGAGGAGATCGTTCCGGCCACCGCCGAGCAGGGGCTCGCCCGCTTCTGCGACGTGTTCTGCGAACGCGGGGTGTTCAGCGCCGAGGAGTCGCGGAGGGTGCTGGAGGCCGGCGCGCGCTACGGCCTGGCGCCGCGCCTCCATGCCGACGAGTTCGCCGACTCCGGGGGCGCCGAGCTCGCCGCCTCCCTCGGGGCTTTCTCGGCCGACCACCTGATGGCGGTCTCCGACGCGGGCGTCGAGGCCCTGGCCGGCTCCGGCGTCACCGCGGTCCTTCTCCCCGGCACCAGCTTCTTCCTGATGAAGAAGCAGTACGCCCCGGCGCGCCGGCTCATCGCGGCCGGGGTGCCCGTCGCCCTGGCCACGGACTGCAACCCCGGGTCATCCCACACCGAATCCATGCCCATGGTCGTCCTCCTGGCGGTGCTCCAACTCGGCCTGTCGATCGAGGAGAGCCTGACGGCGGCCACCCTGAACGCGGCGTGCTCGCTCGGGCTGGGGGGAGAGATCGGCACGGTCGAGATCGGCAAGCGGGCCGACCTCGTGCTGCTCGACGCGCCGAACGTCCTCCACCTGGTCTACCACTATGGGATCAACCCGGTCGCCGCGGTGGTCAAGGGAGGGCGGGTGGTGCGCCGGACGGCTTGAGGGCGTACAATCGTCCGCCATGCGCCCCAACCCGCTGGTCCGTTGCCTGCTCTGGGCGTTCTGGGTCTTCTCGATGGCCGCCGGAGTTTCCGACGCCGTCACCGATCCCGAGCCGGCGAAGCCGCAGGGGCCCGAGGTCGTCCTCCCCTCCGGGGTGCGCTATGTGGACCTGAAGCCGGGGACGGGGGACGAGGCCCGCGACGGCAAGGTCCTGGCCGTCCACTACACCGGCTGGCTGGAGGACGGCACCAAGTTCGACTCGACCCAGGACTGCGCGCAGCCGCTCACCCTGCGCCTCGGCGCCGGCGACGTGATCAAGGGTCTCGATGAAGGGCTGGTCGGGATGAAGGTCGGCGGGAAGCGCCGCCTGACCATCCCACCCGAGCTCGGCTTCGGCAAGGAGGGCGGAGGCGAGCGCATCCCGCCCAACGCCATCCTGATCTACGAGGTCGAGCTGATCTCGGTCCGCTGACCGGAGCGTCTGTTTTCCGAGGAGGTCTCCCGATGTCTGATCCCGCACAGAACGAAGTCACCACCGGATCCGGCCTGAGATACGTCGACCTCCAGGAAGGGCAGGGCGCCGCGGCGCGCTCCGGCCAGACCGTCTCCGTCCACTACACCGGCTGGCTGGAGAACGGCACCAAGTTCGATTCGAGCCACGACCGCCGCGATCCGTTCAGCTTCAAGCTGGGCGCCGGCCAGGTCATCCGCGGCTGGGACGAAGGGGTCGCCGGCATGAAGATCGGCGGCAAGCGCAAGCTGACCATCCCCGCCGACCTCGGCTATGGAGCGCGCGGTGCGGGCGGGGTGATCCCGGGGAACGCGACGCTGATCTTCGAGGTGGAGCTGCTGGGGGTGCGGTAGCCCTCACCCCCGGCCCCTCCCCCGCAAGGCGGGAGAGGGGAGAAAAGCAAAGACCTTTCTGAGAGGGCGGGCGGGGGCGCCTACTTCTCCGCCGCGTACAGCGGCCGGATATCCACCGGCAGCTCGGTCAGGTGGCTGATCGCCTCGCGCAGGCTCGGGGTCGCCTGGCCGTACTTCTCCAGGAACCGCTTCGTCCCCTCGTAGTCTCCCGTCGCCTGGAGCATCAGCATGTCGTGCAGCAGGTCGCGGATGGCGCCCGGGAACTTTTCGGGCACGCTGCGGTAGCGGGCGTTGCTGTCGACCACCAGGGCGCCCTTCTCGGTCAGGTAGTTGAACTGGGCGACCACGCCCTGGCCGTGCGCCTCGTCCACGCCGAAGCGGGCGGAGCGGAACAGGCCGGCCACGTAGGTCGGCTCCAGGGTCCGGCGCAGCTCCTTCGGCATGTCCCCCTTCTCGATCAGCGCCAGGATGTTGTAGATCCCCATCACGTCCGCCTTGGCCTCTTCGAGCGTGGAGTTGAGATCCTTGAGCTCCAGCTTCACCTCGGTGTCCTTGCCGTTCTTCTTGATCTGGCCCGGGCCCAGGCCGTGCGACAGCTCGTGGTGGAGCACCTCCTTGTAGAAGGTGTCGAACGAGACGTCCTTCACCTGCTCGGGGACCAGCACCTTCTGCGAGATCGGCACCAGGATCTGGTCGTACTTGGCGCGCATGGTATTGCGCAGCAGGACCTTCTTCGACCCCTTGGCCTGGCGCACCCGCTCGTCGTTCGGCAGGTTGAAGGCGACCGTCTGCACGCCGGCCCGGGTGTCTCCGGCGGAGTAGACCGTGTCGACCACGCGGATCGGGCTCTCGGCGCCGCGGCTCAGGTTCTTGTGCTCGTCCGGGATCGGCAGGTTGCGCTCCAGCCAGGGGAGGAGCTCCTTGTAGAGGGCGAGGACGGCCGACTCCTTGGGCAGGTTGACGGTCACGAAGGCCATGAACGAGGCCTTGTAGCCCAGCAGCTCGTCCTCATAGGTCTCATAGGGGCCGATCGTCACCTCGACCGGCGACTCCAGATCCATCCAGGCGAGGTCGCTGGCGTAGTAGTCGTTGCTCAGGAAGGCGTCGGCGCGCAGCTCGAGGAACTTCTTGAGCGAGGCGTTGCCGGTCAGGGCCGCGGCCTCGCGGAGCAGCCGGGCGGCGGGCTCGAGGAGGTCGCGGTACTCCTGCGAGTACGGGACGGCCACGAGGTCCTTGCCCTGGCGGCGGATGACCGTGAAGTCGGAGGTCAGGCGCGCGCGGTCGGCCGGATGAGCGGCGACCCAGGCCTCGAATTCCTGCTGGGTCAGGTCCTCCGGGTAGAAGCCCGCGCCGGCGGGGTGCTGGAAATCGCCGATGAACGGCTTGCGGGCGTCCTGCCGGTCGAACGGGCCGACCATGAGATTGAAGTACTGCCGCGCCGCTCCCTGGTCCCCGGCCGTCCAGCCCTTGATCTGCTGCCGCAGCTCGACGTTGCCGGCCCACGCCTGGCGCAGGAAGATCTCGTTCATCAGCTTCGCGGCCTCGACCAGCTTGTCGAGCACCTGGCGGTCCTTGGCCGTGAGCGAGGAGGTGTCCGCGTCGAGCGGCGTGGGCGCGAACTGGGCGAGGCGCTTGGCGACGTCGGGCGCGATCTTCAAATCCGTTCCCTTCCGGGCCGTCTCGGCGGCCATCGAAGCCCCGGCTCCGGCACCGAGCAGCGCCGCCACACCGAGGGCGAGAATCTTGGACTGCATCAGGTCTCCTTTCATGCCGCGCCTATGGTGGCACACCGATCGCAAGAGGTCCAACCGAGGATTGGGGAGGATCCGGCAATGACACGAGTGAAGCCCTACGAGCCCGAAGTCAACTATTGGCTGCTGCAGACCGAGCCCGATCAATACAGCTGGGACGATCTGGAGCGCGACAGCTCCACCGTCTGGAACGGCGTGACGGACTACGAGGCGCTCAAGAACCTGCGCGACATCGACGAGGGGGACATGGCCCTCATCTGCCACAAGGGGGGTGAGCCGGCCATCGTCGGGATCGTGCAGGTGCGGTCCGACGCCTATCCGGACCCGGAGGGGAACGATCCCACCCAGTGGGTGGTGGACGTGGAGCTGGTGGGACGCCTGCCGCGTCCGATCCGGCTCGACGAGATCCTGGACGATCCGGAGCTCCAGGATTTCCCGCTGGTGGACGAGCCCGACCTCGACGTGGTCGACATCCCGGCCCCCATCTGGGACCGGCTGATCGAGAAGGCGGGTGCGCAGGACGTAGGGTTGACGACGTCCGTGAAGGGGTGAGGCCTACTCCCGAACGCCGGTCTGCACCGCGTACTCCAGGTATCGGTGCCCCTCGACCAGGTAGGTGCGGCGCGGCTCGACCGCGAACGAGAGGGCGATCTCGCGGGTCTCGGGCTCGCGCTCGGCGATCCGTTGCGTCAGGGCGGGAGGAAGGTCCTGGACCGGATACGCCCAGATTTCCAGGATCAGAGGGCGGGAGCGGATGGCCGGACGGCTGCCCGGCCTGCCGGGCTCCCACGCGGGCACCCGCTTCTGGTTGTAGCGCAGGACGGGCGGCGGCCCCAGAAGGATCAGGGCGCGGCCCCGGTCGGTCATGCTCCCGCGCTGGCTGCCATCGGCGTAGAGCCGGTCCGCCGCCTCCACCCGCTCATAAAACGTCTTGGCGAAGGAATTGCCGGGCTCGTCCGGATCGGGATCGCGCCGCCGCCAGAAGTCCTCGACGAACTCCACGGCCTCGCGGGTGGAGCGCAGCCGCTCCGCCACGTGGATCTCCTCCGGCAGCATGAGCCAGCGCGTGGGGCCCTCCGTCAGGCTCGCCGCGCCGGCGGGCGTCGCGCGCACGGTCCCGGGGCGGCACGCCAGGGCGAGCCACGGGATCAGAGACAGAACAGCCACGGCCAGCCGCTGTCCCGAACGTGCGCGGTCGGGCATCTCAGTGCACGCCGCCAGGCGCCGGAGCCTCCAGCTCCTGCAGGGCTCCGTAGGTCTTCTCGTATTGGGCCAGGTTGGTCTGCAAAGCCTGGATGATCCGCTTCACGTGGCCGGGGCCGCTGACCACGCGGGCGGTGACGATCCCCTGCGGCGGCGCCAGGTTGATGAAATCCAGGATGAACTCCTCGCGCGTGTGGGTCACCCGCAGGAGGTTGCTGTAGCGCCCTTTCAGCTCTTCGTCGCTGATTTTAACGTCGACACCCTGCACGGGCTCGTTCATCGCGGGTCTCCTTGGGGTCGGTCGTTGCCGTCGATGCTATCCCAAACCAGGGGCTCCGGCGGGCCGGCGCAGATACAAGGCCAGGTCGCCCACGTTGGTGCTGGTCACGCCGGTCTCGAGGAGCGCGCCGGGCGCGGAGCGGAGCGCCGTGGCCGAGTCGTGGTGCTCCAGCGCCTTGTCCGGATCGACGCCGGCGCGCTGGAGCGCCTCCCACACCGTGCCATCCACCACCCCTCCGGCGCTGCGCGAGGAGCCGTCCTCCCCGTCGGTCGCCAGGGCGAGGACCACCTCCTCGACGCCGGGCGTGCCGCCGGCCAGCTCGCGGGCCGCCGCCAGCGCGAGCTCCGTATTGCGGCCCCCCCGGCCGGCCGGACCCGCGAGGGTGACCGTGGTCTCGCCGCTCATCACCAGGGCCACACTCTCGCCGGCCAGGGCGCGACCGCGGACCACCAGGCCGAAAGCGGCTCGCGCGGCGTCGCCGGCCAGCTCCCCTTCCTCGACCGAGAAGCCCTGGCGCCGCAGCTCGGCCGCCACCGCGGCGCGCGCCGTGTGACCGCCGCCGAGGACCGTCGTCTCCACCCGCGCGAGGTCCGGATCACCGGGCTTCACCGTCTCGGGGATCTCCCCGCGGGCTCCGGCTTCCAGGTGCCGCACGACCCGCTCGGGGATTCCGGTCAGCGGCTGGACGGCGGCGAGGGCGTCGGCGTAGGTCGTGGGATCGGCGACGAACGGCCCCGAGCCGATCGCCGACGGATCGTCGTCCGGCACGTCGGAGAGCAGGAAGGCGAGGACGCGGCCGCGGGTCTGCCGCAGCGCGCCGCCCCCTTTGAGGGCCGACAGGTGCTTGCGGACCGCGTTGATCCGGCCGATCGGCAGCCCCGAGCCGAGGAGCGCGCGCTGCGTGGCGGTCAGATCGTCCAGGGCGAGGCCCGGGGCGGGCAGCTCGACGCAGGCCGAGGCGCCGCCGGAGATCAGCGCGAGGAGCGTCTGCCCCTCCTGGGCATCGGCGAGCCAGCGCTCCAGGCGCGCTCCGGCGGCGGTGCTCTGGCGGTCTGGCAGCGGATGGCCGCCGGTGAGCTGCTCCCATCCCAGCTCGAGGAGCACCGGGCTCGCGTGCGGGCGGACGAGCAGGCGGCGCGGACGGAGCGGGATCGGCGGCAGCGCCCGCGCGCCGCGCGCCATCGCGGCCGCCGCCTTGCCGAGAGCCAGCACCGCGTCGCAGCGCAGCGCCGGACCACGCCGCGTCAGCTCATCGCGCACCAGCCGCTCGGGATCGACCGCCGAGACCGCCAGCCCCGCGAGCCGGCGCGCCAGCTCCTGGAGGCGCGCGGAGCTCACGACTCGTCCGCCCCCCAGCGGACCCCGCCCTCGAACTCCCAGTGGTGCTCGGGGAAGTACAGGCCCACACCGCCGGTGCGGGAGGTCACGGTGAACGAGAGCGCTTTCTTTTGATAGTCGTAGGGCGCGCCGTCGCGGGCATGGACCGCCACGTCCGCCACGTACTCGCCGGGAGCCAGGCGCAGCGCCGGACAGGCGAGGCGCACCAGCGTCTCCCCTGTGAAGCTCTCCGGTGTATAGCCCTCCAGGTCCGTGTTCGTCCCCCAGACCTCGGCGCCGCGAGGCGTGGAGATGCCGACGCCGAAGACGAAGTCGGTCAGCGGCTGCACGGCGCGCGCGCGGATCTCGAAGATCACCGGCGCGCCCGTCTCCAGATGGTAGCGCTCGGCGCCGTCCGGACCGAGCAGGCGGACGCCGGTGATCTCCGCCTCCCGCGATCCCCAGCGCAAGGTTTCGGCGGCATTTGCAGTGTCCCCAGTGTGCGCGGCGATCTCCGCCTCGCGGTTGATCTTGGCGGCCTGGTGCCCCCGCCCCTCCTGCTCGGCCACGGACTGGCGGTAGGCGTCGATCGCCCGCCGCGGCTCCGCGACGAGCTTCTGCCGGCCGTCCTGTACCCAGAGCACGCGGTCGCACACGCCGCCGACCAGGTCGAGGGAGTGGCTCACCAGGAGGATCGTCTTCCCTGCGGCGAGGAATTCCTCGATCCGCCGCACGCAGCGGTGCGAGAACGCCTCGTCTCCCACGGCCAGCACCTCGTCGACCAGGAGGACGTCCGGGTCGGTGTGGATGGCCACGGCGAAGCCGAGGCGGACGTACATGCCGGAGGAGTAGTTCTTGACCGGCTCCTCCATGAAGTCGCCGAGGCCGGAGAACTCCACGATCTCGTCGTACCGGCGCTCGATCTCGCGGCGGGGGAGGCCGAGCACCGCGCCGTTGATGAAGACGTTCTCGCGGCCGGAGATCTCCGGGTGGAAGCCGGCGCCGAGCTCGATCAGCGCGGCCACCCGGCCGCTCACCGTGATCCGGCCGGTGGTGGGCCGGAGCATTCCGGCGATCAGCTTGAGGAGAGTCGACTTGCCCGACCCGTTGCCGCCGATGACGCCGAACGCCTCGCCACGCCGGACCTCGAAGTCGATCCCTTCCAGGGCCACGATCGCGTCCTCGCGCCGCAGGTTGCCGGTCAGGTTCCCCTCGACGAGGACGCTCTTGAGCGTGCGCAGCCGGTCCCCCGGCATGGTCCGCCGGTAGAGCTTGGAGAGTTGCTCGACGCGGATCGCCGCTTCACTTGGAATGACGTCGCTCATGCGGCCTCCGCCAGGGTCTCGCGCAGCCGGTCGAAGAGAGCGGCGCCGAGCCACCAGAAGAGGAGGCTCACGATCGCCATCTGGGCCCAGAGCAGCGGCGAAGGGATCATGCCGTGGTACAGCACGTCCTGGTAGGCCAAGGTGAACGGCGTGAACGGATTCAGGCGCACCGCCCAGCCCAGGAGAGCGAACCCCCCGCTGAAAGAGTCCAGCCGGTAGAGGATGGGCGTCAGAAAGAACAGCAGCGTGAACAGGTTCGCCAGGAGATCGCGAACATCCTTGAAGTGGACGGTCAGCGCCGAGGCGCCCAGGGCGAGGCCGGCCACCAGCGGGAGCTGGAGCAGCAGCACGAGCGGAAGGAACAGCACCGACATCATCGTGCTGCCTCCTCCCCCGGTATTGAGCAGCCGGTCGGCAACCGTGGCGACCAGCACCACCGGCAGGGCAAGCAGCAGGTGGACGAGATTCGAGAGGACCACGACCAGGGGGAGGATCTCGGCCGGAAAGACCGCCTTGCGGATCAGCCCCGAGTTGGCAATCAGCGACATCGATCCTTCGAGCGTCGAGGTGGACAGCCACACCCAGGGGAAGAGGCCGCTGACCACGAACAGGGCGTACGGCCTTTCGAAAGCTCCGCGCGCCGGCTGAAACAGCACGCCAAATACGAAGCTGTAGACCCCCAGCAGCAGGAGCGGGTTGGCCAGCGACCACAGGAAGCCCAGCACCGACCCGCGATACCGGGCCTTGAGCTCCCGGGCGGTGAGGGTCGCCAGGAGGCCGCGGAAACGGAAGAGCTGGAGGGCCACTCGGAACATGGAGGCCCACACTCTACCGCATCCGCCACACCCCGCTCGCCCCAGCCGGCAGGCGTACCCGCCACCCTCCCTCGCCGCGGACCGGCGCTCCCGTGCCCAGAAGCGCCTCCGCCGTGCCGCCCGGCAGGTCGAACGGCCCTGCCTCCGCCTCGCTCGCCGACAGGTTGTGCGCGACCAGCACCCGTTCCCCGCCGCTCTCGCGGACGAACGCCAGCACGGGGGCGCTCTTGTTCGAGGGGGCGAGGAGGGTCAGCGAGCCGGTGCGCAGCGCCTCCGAGCCCTTGCGTGCCCGGATCAGCCGGCGGTACCAGGAGAGGAGAGAGGCGGGATCGCGCCGCTGATCCGCCACGTTGTCCGTCTCCTTCCCCGGCGCGAAGTCGAACCAGGGCTTGCCGGTGGTGAACCCGCCGCCCGCGGTGCCGTCCCACGGCATGGGCGTGCGCTTGAATTCGTCGCCTCCGCCCCGGCCGTTCTCCAGCCCGATCTCCTCCCCGTAATAAAGGAAGGGGGCGCCGGGCAAGGTGAGGAGAACCGCCGCGGCGCTGCGCAGCTTCGCCGGGTCTCCCTCCAGCACCGTGGCGAGGCGGGTCTGGTCGTGGTTGGTGAGGAACGGAGCGTCGATCACCCCGGGGGGATAGAGCTCGGCGATCTCCTCCAGCTTCGCTGCGATGCCGGCAGCCTCGCCGGACTTCACCCCCTCGACGATCGCCGAGGCCAGGGGGAAGTTGAAGTTCATCGGCAGATCGTCGTAGTAGCGGGCGATGATCGGCGTCTCCGTCCAGTTCTCGCCGACCAGCACGGCTCTAGGGGAGACGCTGCGCACGTGCCCGGCGAATTCCTTGAGAAACACGTGGGACTCCGGCTGGTCGTTCTGCAGGTCGCCCGGGCCGTTGGCGAACAGGTGGCGGGTCGCGTCGAGGCGGAAGCCGTCCACGCCGCGTTGCAGCCAGACGGCGGCGAGCCGCTTCATCTCGCCGCGCACCGCGGGGGTGCTGAAGTTGAGGTCGGGCATGCCGCCCCAGAAGACGCCGTAGTAATAGGCCCCGTTCTTCTCGTGCCAGCTGTGGTTCGCGCCGCCCCAGGGCTGGGTCCACCCCGGATCGTCCGCCCGCCAGACGTACCAGTCGCGGTAGGGGGAGCGCGGCGAGGCCGCCGATTCGACAAACCACGGGTGCTGGGAGCTCGTGTGGTTCATCACGAAATCCACGATGACCCGGATGCCTCGCCGGTGCGCCTCGTCGAGCAGCCGCTGGAAGTCCTCGTTGGTGCCGTAATCGGGCTCGATCGTCTCGTAGTCCACCGTGTCGTAGCCGTGGTAGCTGGGCGAGCTGAAGACCGGCATCAGCCAGAGCGCGTCGACGCCGAGGTCGTTGTCCGTCGCCGGATTGCCGTCGTTCAGCTCGTCGAGCCGGGAGGTGAGCCCCCGGAGGTCGCCGATCCCGTCGCCGTTCGAATCCTGGAAGCTGCGGACGAAGACCTGATAGAAGACCGCGCCCCGCGCCCACTCGTGGTCCCACTGCGCCACGGGCTCCGCGGCCTCCGTTGCGAGCGGCGGCGGCGTAACCGAGCAGGCGGAGAGCGTCAGAGCGAGGAGAGGAGCGGCGACTCGCGGCAGAGCACGCAGCAGTGCGGCGGTGGACAGGTCGGGGACCATGCGAGGCACCTCCTGGGCGCTACTCTGTCACACAGGACGGCCCTCGCGTTTGGCTCACCGCAGACGCGCGCGAGGCCCGAGAGCCGTGCGGAAGAGCGCCGCGAGGCTCTTCTCGTCGATCGACGTGAGGAAGCGCTTGGGGATCACCTGCAGGGCGCCGGGGGTCGTCAGCACGAACGCCTGGCGGGATTCGTAGGCCCGCGCCACCTGATTCCAGCCGAGACTTGCCGTCAGGGTGGGAGATTCGAAGAGGAAACCCTCGTCGGAGAACTCGTAGCGCAGCGGCACGAGCAACGCCCGGATGGCCTGCCCGTTGATCCCGGCGAACGCCACCGCGCAGGGGACGACCAGCAGGGCCACGAACGCCGGGAACCAGGGAGGTATCCGCGATGTCGTCTCGACCTCGGGCTGCACGGCCAGAAAGAGGTTCACCACCGAGAAGAGGATGCCCGCCGCGGTGATCGCCACGCCGAAGCCGCTCCGGAAGTAGACGAAGAGGCGGGCGCGGGCGATGTCTTGCTTGGTGAGGGTGATCCGAACCTCGATCGGCGTATCCACAGCCGTCAGGATAGACGAAAAGAGTCGAGCCGCGCGGCCCCACTCCGTGTAACATAGGGGCTCCAGACCATCAGACGAGGTCTCGACCCTTTTCTGGGGAGGAGAGTCATGATCGGACAGGATGGGCGCCCGTCGAGAGGAACCGTCGAGGATCTGCTGCGGCGGATCGAGGCGCTGGCGCGGTCGGAGGACGCTGGGCCTCCGTCCGGCTTCGAGCTGTGGGTCCCCCAGCGCCTCACGCTGCGCGGCCAGACGATCCCCTTCGACGTGGCCGTCATGGTCGTGCTGGACGCGCTGCTGGAAAAGAGCTTCGTCCCGGCGGGCTACACGGAAGAAGACGGCGGCCGGCTCTACCTCTATGAGCACGAGCGCGCCGAGGCCGCGCAGCTCCAGGTCTGAGATCAGCTGGTGCACCCGGCGTCAAGAGACTGCGGTCACCGTCCCGGCCGGTAATCGGCCACCGCCTGCACGGCCACCGGGTCGATCTCCCCGGTCCCGTAGCCGAGCATCACGAAGCCGGTGCCCGGTGCTCCGCCGTAGTTTTTGACCCAGGCCGCCGCTTGGCCGTTCTCGTCGGAGGCCAGGACGTCGAGCCCTTCGGCGGGCGCGACGGACCACATGGACATCCACCAGTCCTTGAGGCCCCAGACCCGGCCCGCGGGCGTGGGCTTCGTCCCGAAGGGATCGAAATTCGCGGCGGTGAAGTCCACGCCGAGGAGCTCTCCGGCACCTTTCCGGTTGACCTCGGTGTAGGAGCGCGGCCCGCCGGTCCGCGGATCGCGCGGCCAGATGAGGGGCGGCATGCCGAGCCAGACCACCTTGCCGCCCGCGTCCAGGAAGCGCCGCAACAGCCCCTGGGCGGGCTTCGGCTGGAGGAGCTTCGGCGGCACCACGTCCATTGCGAACGTCACCACGGTGCGCCCGGCGCTCTGGTCGGTGATCGACTTCTCGAGGAGAGACACGAGGGCGGGCGCGTCCACGACCTCGTGGCCGAAGGCGGCCAGGTACTCTTTGATCCTCTTGTGGGGTCCGACCCAGGACTCCTTCTCCAACCTCTCGTCCCAGAAGACGGCGCGCCGCACGGGACCGCCCTGGCCGGCGCCGATGGCGTACAGATTGCCATCGCTGCTCGTGACGAGCACCGCGCCATCGAGAGGCACCGGCGCGCCGAAGACCCCGCGGCCGGTCTCGAACCTCCAGAGCGTCTTGCCGGTCCGCGCGTCAAGGGCATGAACGCTGCCGCCCGTGTCGCCGACGTAGAGCGTCGAGCCGGCGATCGAGGGCGACGACCAGACGCTCGCCGGCATGGGCACGCGCCACAGCTCGCGGCCGCTCTTCGCGTCGACCGCCTGGACGAACCGGGCGTCCGAGCTGCCGGCGAAGACCTTGCCGTCCCAGACCGCGGGCGCGGTGATGACCCAGGAGCCGCCGTGGTCGGCCCGCCATTTCTGCTTGCCGGTCGCGGCTTCGATCGCGTAGAGCGAGCCGTCGCGCGCCCCGATGTAGACCACGCCGTCCGCCACGGCGGGCGACGACTGGATGGACTTGCGGTCGTAGCTGAAGCGGGCGGAGCTCAGCCCATGCCCCTGGGTGTCGAAGCGCCATTTGAGCGCACCGGTCGCGAGGTCGGCGGCGTACACGCTGCCGTCCAGGCTGCCGGCGAACACCATGCCGCCGCTCACCGCCGGCGAGGAGCGGACGCGGCCTCCGGTCTCGGCCCGCCATTTGCCGCGTCCGCTCTCCGCGTCGAGGGCATAGAGAAAACCGTCGCCGCTGCCGATGAGCACCGTGCCCTCGACCACCGCCGGGGACGAGATGTACATGTCCCCGCTCTCGTAGCCCCAATCGAGCGGGACGTCGTCGCCGGTCTGCGCGCGCCAGAGGACCTTGCCGTCCGCGGTGGACAGGGCGAGCACGAGACCCTTGCGGTTCTGGACGAAGAGGCGGTCGCCGGCGACGGCCGGAGAGGAGGACACCGCGGC
Source organism: Thermoanaerobaculia bacterium (assembly GCA_035264905.1). Classification (GTDB taxonomy): domain Bacteria; phylum Acidobacteriota; class Thermoanaerobaculia; order Multivoradales; family UBA5704; genus UBA5704. The sequence continues at coordinate 19,323 of DATFPH010000394.1, read as the reverse complement.
CCCGGTGTTGGCCGTCCAGAGGAGGCGTCCGTCCAGGTCCACGGCATAGACGTTGCCGTCCGAGCTGCCGAAGTAGATCCGGCCGCCGGAGACCGCGGGCGTCGAGCGGACCGGGCCCTGCGTCCGCACCAGCCAGCGCACGCCGCCGAGCTCCGGCGCGCCGCTCGCCGCATAGACGCCCGGATGGGCCGGGCCGCCGCGGTACATCGCGGTCCCCGGAGCGGAGAGGTCGCCTTCCAGGGCGCCGCACGATATCGCGAAGGCCAGGGCGGCCGCCGCAAGAGAGAACGAGGGTCGAAGGTCTTTCATCCGGGGGCTCCTTTGCACCTCTTCGGGCCGGCGGATTCTACCGCGGGCTCGACACGATATGATCCGCGAGGAGATCGATCCCGAATGAGACGCGACAGCGAAGCCCAGCGCCTCCAGTTCATTCTCGAAGGACAGCAGCACGCAGATTATTTTTTGACGCCGCTCGCCGATCCCGCGGGCAAGACGGTCCTGGTGCTGGGCTCCGGAGCCGGGACGGACGTGCTCTGGGCGCTCCGCCATGGCGCCCGCGAGGTCGTGGGGATCGACGTTCTGGAGCCCGATCCGGGAGCGCTCTTCGCGGCGGCTTCGCGGTACGGCGTGGATGCGGACCGCGCTTCGCTCCAGTCCCTGGACCTTACGCAGGCGTCCCGCCTGGGCCGGCGCTTCGATCTGGTCCTCTCGAACAACGTCTTCGAGCACGTGGCCGACCTTCCGGGCGCCTTCGCCGCCTGCGCGCAGGCCGTGGAGCCCGGCCGGGGACGGGTGGCGATCTTTTCGGCTCCGTTCTACTACTCGTCGGGAGGCTCGCATCTCCCTACCGAGCCCTGGGAGCATCTCTGGGGAGAGCCGGCCGCGCTGCGCGAGAAGCTCCTCGTGAGCGGCAAGCTGCCGGCCGGCCACCCGCTGGAGGTCCTGGAGCTCACGGAGTATCTGGACCGGGAGATCTGTCTGAACCGGGCGCGTCTGATCGATTACCTCGAAGCGATCCGGCGGAGCGGCCTTTCCTATCTCCAGCTTTCGGCGGTGCCGGACCGGTGTTTGTCCCAGCTGCCGCGGTATCTCGACAAAATCCGCGGCAAGCTCGCGCTCGACGTGACGGATCTGACCGTCGGGGGGTTCGGGGTCGAGCTGATCCTTCCGCCGGAGGACGCGGCGGGCGAAGCCGTGTACAAGCCGGTCGCCGAGGCCCGTCTGGACGAGGAGCGGCGGCAGAACGGCGAGCAGACCGAGCTCGCCCGCCAGGCGCTCGAGGCCGCGACGACCGAAGCGGCGGCTCTCCGCGAGCGGGTCTCCCGTCTCGAGTGGGACGTGGCCCAGCTCCGAGCGGTGATCGCCGAGGTGGAGGTGAGCTGGAGCCACCGCATCGGGCGCGCGGTCACGGCTCCCGGCCGCTGGGTCCGGTCGCGGGTTTCTCGGTCTCACGGTTGAGCTGCAAGGCCGGCTCTGTAGATCACCGTCTCCGGATGATACGCCTTCCAATCGAACCAGTACTCGAGCAGCACGTAGACCCGGGGCATCTTTTTTCCGGCGAGAGGACCGCTCACCGCCTCACCGGCGAACGTCCACTCGCTGCCGGTCTCGGCATCCACCAGGCGCAGAGGCGGGCCCCCCGGACGGGCGAAGAGCTGCAACTCCCGCCCGTCCACGGAGCGCTCGAACCCCCGGACCGACCGGCCATCGTCCGCGACGACCAGCAGCAGAGGCGTCCCCGCCAGGGTGTCGAGGACCGGGCTCTGCCGCCGCAGCAGGCGCAGCGGATACGCCTTCGCCGCGCCGCCCACGCGCACTCCGGCGATCAGCTCGCGAGGCGCGAGGGGATCGCCGGGAGCGCGCGGAGTCACCACCGGCAGCTTCGCCGTCTCGGCCTCCCAATCTTTCGAGAACTCCCGCCAGGGTACGCTGTCGTCCGGGCGCAGCACCCGGCCTCCGGGATGCTCCTTCTTCCAGAGCCCGAAGGAGACCTCATCGTGGAAGACGAGATCCAGGCTCCTGCCCGCGAGAGGTCCGAAGACGGCCTCGCCGGTCACCTGCTGCCACCAGGACCCTGTCTGCTCATCCTGCATCAGAAAATTCTGATTGTTGATCCCCGTGAGGTGGAAGCTCAGCTTCCGCCCATCGATCTCCGCTCTCCACACCAGACCGGTGTGACAGAGCGTTCAGTAGGTGACAGCCACCGGCACGCCGCCGACCACGTCCTGGACGATGTGGTGATAGGCGACCTGGCGGACCGGGTAGGCCGCGGCATCTCCGTTCAGGGCTATGGCGAGCACGGGATCCTCGTCCTCGACCCAACTGGCGTCGGCTGCGGAGCCGGACCGGGTGTCGGTCAAGGGAGCGAACATCTTTTCGAAGATGTTCTGGCGGGTCTGCCAGGCAGCCGCGAGCAATGGCACGAACGCCAGGACGATCGCCGCCCGGCTCCACCAACGCGCGTTCCGCCACAACACGGCGGCGAGAAGGAGCGCGACCCCGGCCGTGAGGATGGTGGCCAGGAGCGCCCAGCGGCGCAGGGCGTAGGCCACGGCGAGCCCTTCCGGCGTCTGGGGCGAGAACGGCCGGATCAGCCATATGGGGATCGCCACCAAGGCGAGAGCGAGGACGACCAGAAGGAAGAGGCCAACTCCGGCCAGCCGGCGTTTTGCGCGATAGGTTGCAGACATCGGCAATCTCCTCTCTCAGGGAACCAGCACCATCCGGCGGAACAGCTCGTCCAGCGCGCGCTCCGGCTCCTCACAGAGGCCGGAGTGCACGGGAGAAACCTGAATCATCGTGCTGCGCGGTGAGACGAGCCAATGAAAGCGCTCGCGCAGCGAGAGCCTGGCGATGGGGCCCGCATCCGGGCTTCCGGCGCAGATCCTGGGGATCGCCTCCAAGTGCTGGCGGATCAGCTCGAGGTCCGCCTCGGGCCAGAGCGCGCGGAGCCGCGCCTCGTTGAGCTCGACGCGCGCCTGAAGGAAGTCGCGCTCCAGGCAGAAGAGGATCACGCCGGCGTTCAAAAACTCCTCGCGCTCGACGCGCGGCACCACCCGGAGGATGGCGTAGTCAAACGAGCTGAGCGCGGGCACGCATCGCCTCCTCGATGAACAAAGGCGCCGCTTCGAGCCTCTGCGTCAAGAACGTCATGTATCCCGCGCGCCGGTCGGCCGGGGTGGAGACCCCGGGCTCGGCGGACAGCCAATCGTCGGGGATCTGCTCCAGGATGCGCGCGAACAGCTCCGCGTTGAGCCGCGGGCGCAGGAGGCGGTCCGCCTCCTCGATGCGGCTCGCCCACGGCAGGAGCACGTGGTCGCGAACCGCGGGAAAGCGCGAGCGGGCCATGGCCTCGATGTTCTGCCAGGCGTGTTGGAAGTAGAGGGCCGCGCCGTGATCGATGAAGTAGAGCGCTTTGTGCCAGCACAAGAGATTGGGGTTCCGCGCGGTCCGGTCGACGTTGGTGACGAACGCGTCGAACCAGACCGCGCACGATGCGAGGTCCGCCTCGACCTCGTGATCCGCGGCGGCGTCGAACATGACGGAGCCCGGCAAATAGTCGAGCGCCAGGTTGAGCCCCACGCTCGCCTTGAGCAGGTCGCGGATTTCCGGGTCCGGCTCGTTGCGGCCGAGCGCCACGTCGACCTCCATCAGGACCAGCTCGGGGACGTTGAGCCCGAGCGCCCGCCCGATCTCGCCGGAGATCAGCTCGGCCACCAGCGCCAGCGGCCCCTGCCCGGCGCCCCGGAACTTGAGGACATACGTGCCGTCGTCGCTCGCCTCCACGATGGCGGGAAGCGAGCCGCCTTCGCGGAGAGGTGTCACATATCGGGTGGCGTCGACAGTGCGGATCATGGCCTGTGCGGGCGAGCTCGCCCGACGGCCGACTTTACCCCAATTGTGGGCGGCCTTTGCCCGGAGCACGCTTTTTGACGCGACTCTCCAAGGCCCGGATGCGGCTGTCGTGGTCTCGGTAGGAACGAACGAGGAGGTCCTTCACGTCGCCGATCTCCGCTTTGAGCTCCGACCGCACCCCTTCGATCTTGTCGTCCAACGTGCCGACCTTTTCGGCGAGCAGGCGGGTGTCGCCGCGCAAACCCTCGACTTGGATCTGGGAGTGCCGGACGCTCTCTTCCAGATGATCGAAGCGGGCATTCGTCTCTTCCCGGAACTGCTCCATCTGCCGCGCATTCGCCGCGAAGCGCTCGTCGATCTGCTGCGCATTCGCCGCGAAGCGCTCGTCAATCTGCCGTTCGATCTGCTGCGCATTCGCCGCAAAGCGCTCGTCGATCTGCTGCGCGTTTTCCGCGAAGCGCTTATCCAGATACGCGATCAGCTCGTGGAATTCCATGACTCTCCCGTGCCAGGTTCGGTTACGACGATGCGCGATAGTCTACCACGAGATGGGGAGAGGGAGGCAAGCGCGATCTCGAAATGCGTCACGGCGAAGCGAGCCGCTACTCCGTCCGCAACACGGTCGTCGGCTGGATCTTCATCGCGCGCCGCGCCGGGACCCAGGCGGCGGCGAGGGCGACGAGAAAGAGGAGCTGGGCGATGCCGAGGTAGGTCGTGAGGTCGGTCGGGCTGATCCCATACAGCAGGCTTTGGAAGAGCCGGTTCAACCCGAGCGCCGCGGCGAGCCCGAGGGCGAGGCCGATCCCGGCCAGCACCGCGGCCTTGCCGGCGACCAGCAGGAGCACGTCCCGCTTCTGCGCGCCGAGCGCCACCCGGATTCCTACTTCGCGGGTGCGCTGTGCGACCGAGTAGGAGAGCACTCCATAGAGCCCCACCATCGCGAGGATCAGGGCGATCCCGGCGTACAGGCTCATGAGAAGGACGAGGAAGCGGCCCTTGGCGGCGAACAGCTCCAGCCGGTGCTCCATGGTGTCCGCGTCATACGGCACCAGATCCGGAGTGACCGCGCGGAGCTCGCTTTCGACCGCGGAGACCAGAGAGAGCGGTGGCACGCCCTCGGTGCGGATCAAAAAGGCGAGCTGCGGCGTGAGCACCGGAGGGAATTGAAAGACGGAGAAATAGACGTCGGGGCCCGGCCACTCCGACTCCTGCATCGCCGCATGGTCGAGGTCGCCGACGACGCCGATGACCGTGAACCAGGGCGCGTTGGGGTCGCGCCGCCCGAACTTCATCCGTTTGCCCAACGGGCTCTCGGCCGGCCAGTACTTCCGTGCCATGGCGCGGCTGACGAGGATCGCGCGCGGCGTCGTCTCCGTATCGGCTTCGGTGAAGTCCCGGCCTTCGATCAGGGGGATGCCGAGATGCGCGAAGAAGCCGGGCGTCACGTGATGGAACACCAGATAGGCGACGCCGTCCTTGGTCCGGGTGAGCAGGTCCTCGACGATGAACGAGTTGGCCGACCAGGTGTCCGTCGGCATCTCCGGCGCCTCGATCGACACCGACTTGACGCCGGACAACCCCTGGAGCCGATCGCGGTACTGCCTGGCCATCTGGATCATGATCCCGGGATCGGAGTAACGCTTTCCCTTGAGATCCACGCGGACCGTCAGCAGGTTGCGCGGATCGAAGCCCAGCTCCGTCTGGCGGAAGCGCTGAAAACCCTGGATCAGCAGGCCGGCTCCAATGAGAAGGAAACACGCGAGGGCAACCTCGACGACCACGAGCGCGCTCTGAAAGCGCTGGCGGGCGACTCCCCGCGAGCTGCTCCCCTCGCGCAATGTGATCGTTCCCCGGACGCCCAGCCACGCCGGCGCCAGGCCGAATCCGAGCGCGCAGAGCATCGACAGCGCGAGGATCGTGAGCACCACGCGCGGATCGAGGCCGATCTTAACGAAGCTCTGGAAGCGCACCGCGCTCGCGGACACCAGCAGGCCGGTGCTCCACTGGGCGAGCAGCAGCCCGAGAGCGCAGCTGATTCCGGCCAGCAGGAGTTTTTCGGTCAGGAGCTGGCGCAGCAGGCGCGGCAGGGTGGCGCCCAGGGAGATCCGCACGGCGATCTCCCGCTGCCGCGCCGTGGCGCGGGCGAGGAGGAGATTGGCCACGGTGGTCCAGGCGATCAGGAGGACGAACGCCGAAGCGCCGAGGAGGGTCAGCAGCGGAAAGCGGAGGTCGCCGAACAGCCCCTGCCGCAAGGTCTCCAGCCGCACGGTCATGTTCTCGTTGGTGTCGGGATACTCCCGGCTCAGCGCGGCGCTGATCGTGTCCATCTCGCGCTGCGCCGCCTCGATCGAACGGTCCGGCTTCAGGCGCGCCACCGCCTCCAGCCAGCGCGCGCCGCGCCGTTCGAGAAACCGGGGATCGCCGAGGAGCTGATTGCTCATGGTGAGCGGGAGCCAGATCTCGGCCTCGTCCGTCAGCCCCCGGAAGCGGGGCGGCAGCACGCCGATGATCTGAAAGCCCTCGCCGTCCACGAGAAGGTCTTTGCCGAGGACCGCGCGGTCGCCGCCGAAGCGGCGCTGCCAGAGCGCATGGCCGAGGAGGACGACCCGCGGCGTGCCGGGCTTGCCGTCGTCCTGGGGCGTGAAGGCGCGGCCGAGCACCGGCCGAACCTGCAGCAGGCGGAAGTAGGCGGAGTCGGCGATCTCGCCGCTGACCCGCTCCGGCTCCCCGTCCGTCATCAGGTTGAACGCCACCGCGTAGCTGTAGACGCCGAGGTCCTCGAACGAGGTGCTCCGCGTTTTCCAGTCCTGCGCGTCGAGAACCGAGCTGGAAAAGGTTTCGAGCCCGCCATCGGCCACCCGGAAGCCGCGGAGCATCAGAAGGCGGTCCGCCTCGGGGTACGGCAGGTCCCGCAGCAGGACGGAGCCGACCACCGTCGCCACCGAGCTGGTCGCGGCGATACCCAGAGAGAGGACGAGGAGGACGACCAGCGCGAAGCCGGGATTGCGCAGCAGCGTGCGCCCGGCGAAGCGGAGGTCCTGGAGAAAGGTTTCCATGCCCCGCCGCTATCCTTCGCGCCGGTCGATCGCCAGCCGCGCGAGCGTCCTCACCAGAAGCTCCGCCTCGCCCCATGTCAGATCGGAGAGCCCGGCCGGAAACAGCGGCCGCACGGAGCGGAGGCTCCGCTGTGAGATGCCATATTTGTTGTAGGAGGGATGTCGCGCATCCGCCAGATAGGCGATCGGCAGACGGTTTGGATCGATCGCGTTGAAATCCGCGAGGAGCCGCGCGAGCTCCGCCAGGAACGGCGGATCGAGATCGCGCAGCCCCTCCCGCCAGCAGGCGATCAGCGCTTCGAGAGAGCCCAGCGAGGCGGGGCAGGTCGCGAAAAGCTGGCAGGCGAGGGTCGGGATCATCCGCAGCTCGGCGCCGGATGGCAGAGATCCTTCCTGCCCGAGCGTGTCGACCACCTGGGCGAAGTCTCGCTGGAACCAGTCCTGATTCGCGTAGAGATGATTCATCGCGCCGCTGGCGTGCCAGAACACCCGCTGGGCCGGATCGACCGCGTGCTCCTTGACGGCGTTGAGGACGATGTTGAACACGACGGTGAGCCAGGGATAGCCAAGGACTCCCATCCGCGAGCCGTCCACGAGGCGGTGGCTCACCTCGCCCAGGCCCGCGAAGAGAGAATCGATCAATGCATCGATCGATCCTTGAAAGATCAAAGCCGAATCGGCGCCATAGATCGCGAGGTCGCCGGACGCCAGGGTCTCGATCCGCTGGATCTTGAGCGAGACCACCTGCCCGCCGCGGGTCGACCGCACCCATTTGTGAAAGAGAAGATCGAGCCGGCGCTTGCGATGAAAGCAGCGGATGATCTCGGCAACGAGCGGCCGCAGCGCGAGAATTTCACGGGAACGCGGTCTGCACTCCGATCCGTTGTACTGCCGCGCCAGGTCCGCCATCGAGCGGTAATGATCCGTGATCAGATCTCCGCCCGCGTGCTCTCCGAAAATTCCGAAGCAGAAGAAGGAGGAGTGCTTCCTTGGAATGTGGCGCTTCAGCTCGCCGGCGTGCCGGCCGGCGAGCTCCGGGATGAGCTCGCCGCGGTGGTTGTAGCAGGCCTCGACCACGCCGCCATCCCGCAGCACCGCCCAGGGGAGATAGACGTCGTCGACTCCATAGAGCGTGTGCTCCGTCGGTCCCAGGTAGGTGTTCCCCGCCAGGGCGAGCCAGCCGTAGTTGTTGGCGGCGGCGTTTCCGAGATGGCAGCTGCGGATGACCGGAGAAGCGAGCCCGGCGATCTCCGCGAGCGTCCCGGAGATCGTCTGGCTCATGCAGCTCGTGATCATCCCGCGTTCCTGGGTGACGGTCATGTCGCGGTACCTTCGGAAAGCCGCGACAGCGGCAGCTCGGGCGTCTGGACGGCGGTCCGGATCAGAGCTTCGAGGCGTGCGAGCAGGGCCGCGATCGTCGCCTCCTCGAAGATGTCCTCGCGATAGACCAGGGACAGATCGAGATCGGCTCCCACCGCGCCGGCGACCAGGATGAGATCGCGCGGAGCGGCTCCGGACGAGAGATCGATCGGTTCCAGCGTGAGATCCGGCAGGGCGTGCTGGCGCACAGGGAAGTTCTGCAACACGAAGCCCACGGGAAACGTCTCGTTGTAGCTCGGCACCTGCCCGGGCCGCAGGCGGCTCAGGATCTCGACGAATGGAAGGTCCTGGTGCGCGAACGCATCGAGAGTCGTGGTCCGCACCCGCTGGAGCAGCTCGCGGAAGGTGAGGTCGCCGGAGAGATCCGTGCGCAGCGCCAGGACGTTGGTGAAGACGCCGATCAGCCGCTCGATCTCGCTCCGGCCGCGGTTCGCGACGTTGGTGGTGAGCGCGACGTCGGGCTGGCCGGTCCACTGGAAAAGAACGGTTTTCCAGGCGGCGAGCAGAATCATGAACAGGCTCGCCCCTTCGCGGCCCGCGAGCTGGAGGAGCGCGCGGTGGAGAGATTCGTCGAGCCTCCGCCGGCACACGCCCCCCCGGGTGCTCCGCACGGCGGGACGCGGCCGGTCGGTCGGGATCGCGAGCACCGGCACGTCGCGCAGCCGCTCCAGCCAGAAGCCCACGAGCTCGTCGAAGACCGGGCCGCGCAGGACCTCGCGCTGCCAGGCGGCGAAGTCGGCGTACTGGATCGGCAGCTCGGGGAGGGGCGAGGGCTCGCCCCGGAGGCTCGCCTGATAGAGGACGGTTAGCTCCTCCGAGAGGACCCCTTCCGACCAGCCGTCGGTGATGATGTGGTGCAGCACCAGGAAGAGGACGTGTTCCCGGCTGGAGAGCTGGAGCAGGGCGGCCTTCACGAGAGGCGCGCGCGCGAGGTCGAACGGGTATCCGGCCAGCAGCGCGCCAAGGCGGCGGATCTCGCCCTCCCGCCGGTCCGTCGGAAGTCCGGTGAGGTCCACGGCCGGCAGGATGAGCAGCTCGTTGCGCACCACCTGCACCGGTTCCCCGTCGAGCTCCTCGAACGCCGCGCGGAGCACCTCGTGCCGCCGCAGGATCTCCTGAAGACCGCGCTCCAACGCCGTCCGGTCGAGAAGACCCGAGAAGCGCGCTCCCACAGGGACGTTGGAAGCTCCGATCTCATGGCGCCGGGCCCAGAACCGGAGCTGGGCAAAGGAGAGCGGCTGCGGGGCGCCGCGGCGCGTCGACCGTGTGATTGGGGGGAGGTGAGCCGCGCCGCGTCCCTGGGCCTGCTCGACGATGCCGGCCATTGCCGCGGGCGTCGGCGCCTCGAACAGGCTCCGCAGCGAGAGCTCGACGCCGAACGTGTCATCGATGCGGGAGACGGCCCGGGCGGCGAACAACGAATGCCCGCCGAGAGCGAAGAAGTTGTCGCGGATGCCCACCCGCGGCAGGTCCAGCACGTCCGCCCAGATCGCGCAGAGCAGCTCCTCGGCGGGCGTCCGCGGCGCGGCGTAGTCCTCTCTCCCCGGCAGGTCGATTGCCGAAGGCGCGGGCAGCGCGCGGCGGTCCACCTTGCCATTGGGATTCAACGGCAGGGCGGGAAGCAGCACGAAGCTCGACGGCACCATGTAGGCCGGCAGGGTGGCCGCCAGAAACTCCGCGAGCCCGGTGGTTCCGATCGAGGCGCGCGGCACCACGTAGGCGACCAGCCGCGGGTCGCCGGGCGCATCCAGCCGCGCCAGGACCACGACCTCGCGCACGTCCGGATGAGCGCCCAGAGCCGCTTCGATCTCTCCCAGCTCGATCCGGAATCCGCGGATCTTTACCTGATGATCGATGCGTCCGAGAAATTCGATTGCGCCGTCGGACCGGAAGCGGGCCAGGTCGCCGGTGCGATACATCCGCGCTCCCGGCCTGCCCTCGTGGGGATCGGGGAGGAACCGCTCGGCCGTGAGGTCCGGCCGCCGAACGTAGCCGCGCGCCAGGCCGGCGCCTCCGATGTACAGCTCCCCGGCAACGCCGATCGGAACCGGCGCGAGCGCCCGGTCGAGCAGAGCGATGCGCAGGTTGGCGATCGGGCGCCCGATCGGCACGGCGCGCCGTCCCGCCTCGGGCGCGCAGGCCCACGCCGTGACGTCGATCGCCGCCTCGGTCGGACCGTACAGGTTGTGCAGCTCCACGCCCGGGAGCCGCGTGAAGAACGTGGCCGCGAGATCCGCCGGGAGAGCCTCGCCGCTCGCGATGACTCGTCGGACGCCGCGGCAGCCCTCCAGGCTTCGGACCTCCAGAAACGTGGAGAGCATCGACGGGACGAAATGGAGCGTCGTGCTCCGCGCGCGCTCGCTCGCCGCCGCCAGGTACTCCGGGTCCTGGTGCCCCCCGGGCCGCGCCATCACCAGCCGCGCCCCGACCGCGAGCGGCCAGAAAAACTCCCAGACCGATACGTCGAAACCGAACGGCGTCTTCTGGAGCACGGCGTCGGCCGCCGACAGCTCAAAGGCCGACTGCATCCAGAGCAGGCGGTTGACCACGGCGCGGTGGGTGTTCATCGCGCCCTTCGGCTTGCCCGTCGATCCCGAGGTGTAGATGACGTACGCCAAAGCGTCCGGGGAGATCGGGACGGGCGGCAGCCCAGCCTCCTCGATGTTTCCGGGCGCATCCAGGAGGACGGTCGGGACTCCGTGATCCGGAAGCCGGCTGGCCAGCCCGCTCTGGACGAGCAGCGCCCGGACCCCCGCATCGCCGAGCACGAACGCCAGGCGCTCCGGCGGAAGGTCGGGATCCAGCGGCAGGTAGGCGCCGCCCGCCTTGAGAATCCCGAGCAGCCCCACCACCATCTCGATCGAGCGCTCGGCGCAGATCCCGACCAGCGCCTCCGGCTCCACCCCCAGCTTCCGCAGGTGCCGGGCGAGACGGCTCGCCCGCGACTCCAGCTCGGCATAGGTGAGCGCCGCGCCCTGATCCATCTGATCTATCTGATCCATTTCGATGGCCACCGCGTGCGGCGTCCGCGCGGCCTGGGCTTCGAACAGTCGGTGCAGAGTGGGCTCGCCCGCAAGCTCGGCGCGCGAGTCGTTCCACTCCCACAGCACCTGGTGGAGCTCTCCGGCGGAGAGCCACGGCAGCTCCGAGATCCTCCGCGCCGGATCGCCCGCCGCGCCCTCCAGCAGCCGCTGGAAGTGCCCCACCAGACGCTCCATCGTCGCCGCCTCGAACATCTCGGTGCGATAGTGGAGCGTCCCGGCGATCCCCGAGGGGTCCTCCGCCAGCTCCAGCAGCAGATCGAGCTTGGCGGTCCCCGGCTCCATGGCGAGAGGCCGGAGCCGCAGACCGGGCAGCTCGAGCTCCTCGCGCGGAGCATTCTGCAACGTGAGCATCGCCTGGAAGAGCGGCGTATGGCTGAGGCTGCGCTCCGGCCGGATCTCCTCGACGAGCTTTTCGAACGGCAGGTCCTGATGACGAAAGGCGTCCAGCGTGAGGGTCCGCACCCGCGCCAGCAGCTCGCGGAAGGTCGGATCGCCCGACAGGTCGGTCCGCAGGACGAGAGTGTTGACGAAAAATCCGATCAATCGCTCGGTCTCGACCCGGTTGCGCCCCGCGACGGGTGCGCCGACGCTGACGTCGTCCTGCCCCGACGAGCGCTGCAAGAGCGTCTGGAACGCGGCGAGGAGCGTCATGAACAAGGTCGCGCCTTCGCGTCGCGCGAGCGCCGCCACTTCCGCCGACAGATCCGGAGCCAGCCGGACGATCCGCAGCGCGCCCCGGTCGCTCTGCGGCGAGCTCCGGGGCCGGTCCGCCGGCAGCTCCAGGACGGGGGGAGCGCCCAGGAGCCGCTCGCGCCAATATGCCACCTCTGCTTCCAGGGCCTCGCCCTGGAGCCGCCGGCGCTGCCAGGCACTGAAATCGGCGTATTGGATCGGGAGCTCCGGAAGCGGCGACGGGCCGCCGGCCAGGAACGCCGGATAGAGCGCGGCGATCTCGCGGATCAGCACGCCGAACGACCAGCCGTCGCTGACGATGTGATGCATGTTGAGGAGAGCGACGTGATCCTCGGCTCCGAGGCGCAGGAGCTGGACCCGCAGCAGCGGTCCCGCGGCGAGGTCGAACGGCCGCCGCGCCTCGTCGACCAGCAGGCGCTCCATCGCACGCTCCGGCGCAGGGAGGCCGCTCAGATCGAGGACCGGCAGGCTCACCGGGCTCGGCGGAGCGACGACCTGCCGCGGCTCTCCATCGACCGCGGACAACGTGGTGCGCAGGACCTCGTGGCGCCGCACGATCTCGCCGAGCGTCGCCGCCAGGGCCGGGAAGGCGAGGGTGCCGCGCAGGCGCAGCGCCATCGGGAGGTTGTAGGTCGCGGTCCCCGGCTGGAGCTGATCGATCAGCCACAGGCGCTGCTGGGCGAGCGACAGAGGGAGCGCGCCATCGCGCGGCACGCGCGCGAGCAGCGGCATCGCCGGCTTTTCCAAAGAGCGATCCGCCTGCGTCAGGAACCCCAGGATCTCCGTCCTGCGTGCACCCAACTGCTGACGGAGCTCCGGCGAGAGGGCGCCATTGGGCGCATAGACTCGCAGCCGCGGCCCCTCCGTCCAGATCCGGATGCCCAGCTGACCGCACTGGGCCAAAAGCTCCTGCGTCGTCACAAGAAAAGCTCCTCCCGGGAAGCCAACGCGGCTCCAGGTCCCATTCACTCAGGCGGCTTCCGTGTTGGCGCCCGCGCGGCGAGGGTAGGCGACATCCACAGCCCGCGCAAGCCGTGGGGCTCACCTCTTCTGTGGCGCGTCGTCCGGCAGGCGGGACACCTTACCTTGTTCAGGCAGGCGTTTGAGGAATCAGTTCTGGCCCGAGTCCTGAAGCTCCTGCAGCTCCCGGCGCTCCTGCTCCAGCCGGTTCACGGCATCGATCTTCTCCTGCTCGGTGCCGGTCATGTTCTGGATCTCCTGGGCATGGCGCTCGATCTCCGCCGCCTTCGCTTCGATCTTGCGCGTGCGCTCCGCCTCGCTCGCGGACGGCGCCGCCGTCGTGCCGGAGGTGCCGTGGCTCTGCGGCATCTCGCAGCCCGAGGAGACCGTCGCCAGGACGAGGAACAGGGCCAACCACGAACAGTGCCGCGTACGACTCGTGTCCATCACGCTCTCCTTTTGGGAATCGACCTGAGGGTAGGGTAGCACACGAGCTCCTGACGGCACCCAAACCCGCAGAGACCGGAACTCCGCGGCGCCGGCATGCTGGAAAAATCTCTCCGCGGCGTCGTGCTGTTTCGAGAGGACAATGGCTCGCGGCGTGTCCGGAATCGCGGCCGGGCGGAAATAGGTTCCTTCGAGCAAGCCCGCGGCGTGACCGTAGCCAAATCCCCGGGCGCCCTTCAAAAATGAACCGTTTTTGGCCTTCAGTCCCGCTACATTTCCGGTGAGCCCTTCAAAAGTCCCTGAAGATCGGGAAAACATCCGGAACCGTGTACGTTGACGCGCTGGAGAGGGCTCACTACCATGCGCCCTCGATGGCTACCACTCGCAAGCGGAAGGATGAAATCCTCGAGAGCCTCCGGCCTCACTTCGGTGATGCATTGGCTCTGCTCCGAGAGGAAAGCAAGAAATCTCAGGAGAAGCTGGCCAAAGAGGCCGGGATGGACGCAGGGACCTTGAGGCGGCTGGAGAAAGGCGAGTCACCGCTCCGCGAGGACTACATCGCCTCCATCTGCCGCGTTTTGGACATCGAGGTCGACGACCTTCTCCGGAGAGTCGCCGATGCCTTCGAAAGAGCTAAGAAGAAAGCCCGGCAGGAAGCCCGGCAGGAAGCCCGGAAAGACAAGGCATCTCCTCGCCTGGAAGAATCGATCGAAGAGCTGATCGAAAGAGCCTTGCGGCTCAATGACGCCCGCGCGCGTTCCGATCGGGAATTCCTGGAGATCCTGCTCGAGCTGTACCGGCGCCATCTCACTTCACGGCGCCGGTCGTAAGAAAACGAGAACGATACCGCGGCCCGCCGCGAGCCCTTGATCGTCCCCTATCAGGCGCGAGGGCTCGGTCGATCGTCAGGAGCACCAGGAATCAAGGGGACTCATCGGCTATCTTCTCCGCCATGCCTGCGAAACCCAGCCGCCTCGTCTACTCCACCGCCTCAGGAAAGACCTGCCCCAAATGCGGTTGGCCGGTGCGCGACTGCCGCTGCGGAACTCTGCTGGCCGCGAAGGGCTGGACGGTCAAAGGCTGAGCGGGGAGCCAAGAAGGAACGAGAAGAGGGCCGGGACTGCCGGGCCCCGGCCCTCCTGGTACGGCTAGCGGATCTCGATCCGGCGGCCCTGCTCCTCCGCCTGCTGCTGGGGCATCGGCATGCGGATCTCGAGGACGCCATCCCGGAACTGGGCGTCTGCCTGGCTCGGATCGATCCCCGCGGGAAGCGGGATGGTGCGGAAGAACCGCCCATAGCTCCGTTCGCTGCGGAAGACCCCCTCGCGCTCCGTTTCGTTCTCGGACCGGCGCTCGCCTTGGAGGATCAGGTGATCCTCCCGGATCTCGACGTTGATGTCTTCCTTGCTCAGGCCCGGCAGGTCGGCGCAGACGACGAAGTCATTGCCGCGCCGGGCCACCTCCACCTGAGGCGACCAGAGCGCCGGCATGCCGGCTCCGCCGCGCCGCTCGGACCCTCGGCCGAGAGCTGGCCACGAGCGGCCGCCCAGGCCGAAGCCTTCGAACAGGCGGTCCATCTCGTCCGACAGATAGCGCATCAGGGTGAAAGGATCCCGGAAGGAGCGGCTCGGCAGCTGCGATCCGCTGCGGCCGGTCATGCCGGCTCCCGAGGTCTGTTGGGGTGCGGTGACCGGAGGAACCTGCGTCTGGGGCGCTCCCGCCGCACCGGTCGGAGCGGCTTGGCTCCCCATCCCGGTCTCCCGGTCCTGGTTGGTGGCGGTTTGAGGCATCTCGGCAGTCTCGGGCATAGGCGGCCTCCTTTCCTGTACTGCGCCGAAGGGAGGGCGCCGGAGGACTGCGGGAAGATCTGTGGGGTTACTGCCCGCCCGGCCGGCGCGGATGGCTCGACAGCCCTCCAGGCATCTCGAATTCTGTGCAAGATCCGGTCCTCGTTGGTGCCGTGTGGCAGTGGTAACATGTCGCCCAGAGCCAGGGGACGTTCGCAGTGTTTCGCTCATCGATTCCCCGAGTCACGTTCCGGCGGGTCGCCGTAGCGGGTCAGGGACGGATGATAGTGTAGTCAGGGATCGTCAGGGAAGCGGGATGGTTCTTCTGCGGAACCGATCTTGCGGTACACATTGGAAGTCCTGCCTCCGCCGTAGCTCTTGAGAGTGAGACGCCCGGCGAAGATGAGATTCTGCAGTGCACGGAAAAGGGTGGCGCGCGGGGGATCCCACCCGAGGAGACGGATGACGTCGTTCTTGTCGAAGACCTCCGGCAGGCGCGGGAGGATCTCTTCGAGGGCTTCGGCGATCGGGGGTTGAGGTGTCTGGGGCGCCGAGGGCAGGGGTGGCGCGGCCAGGACCGGGGAGGGCGCGTCCTCCTCGGGGTTGGCGCGCCAGAGCTCCTCCAGAGAGCGCATCCGGACCTCGTGCGCGGCCCGGAGCATTGCAAGCTCGGACTCGAATGTCTCCTCCAGCGCGCGGCGCCGCCGCTCGTACTCGCTCCGTTTCATCAGGGGACTCCTCGAGCACCAGCGTAGCTTCCCGGAAGGCTCGCGGGCAAGTAAGATGAAGGCCGGCGGACGCTTCGGAGCGCACCGCGGAAAGCTTCAGAAGCACCCCGGAAGCTCCGAGACGCGCCACGGAGGCCATGCAACACCGGGAGACAGGGATGTGCGACGTGGCGGAAGCTCCGGAAATGCGGCGGAGGCTTACCGGCGGTGCGCGGAAGCTGACCAAGCCCGGGCGGCAGCCTCGAGGAGAGCGGCGGAACGTTGTTGAGACGCGGCGGAAGCTTACAGAAACACTACGGAAGCTTACAGAAACGCGGCGGAAGCTTCCGTAACGTCTCACGGCCCTGTTGAGCGGCAAACGAAGACCGTCGGAGCTCGTCCGGAACCTTCCGGAGCGTCTCTGACTCCTCTCCGACGCCATTTTGACCGCTCCTCGCCGCGTTTGATCGTTCCCTCGCGTCTCAACCAAGCCACTTCAGCGCTTCCGGAACCCTCCGCAGTGTCTCGATAAGCTTCCGCAGCGTCTCACAAACACGTCAGAGACCGTCACCGGATCTCCGCCACATTCCTGGAGAGGAGCGTGTAAGTCGCTGACGATGTAAGGGAAAGGCGGGAGGACGGTGATGAGGGAAGAGAGAGACGGGGGAGTGAGGACAAGCCGTCGGCGCGGGAAGTGGGACGTTACTGAGACATAGTGAAACGTTCCGCGCCCTCTTGTGGGCCCTCCCCAGCGAAGCGGTTGGGTTTCGCCTTCCGGTAGTCGAAGTGGTACTCCGGAAGGAGATCGTCCTGGTCCGGCTCAGAAGCAGCGGATGTCGATGCCTTCTTCATGCCAATCAGGCCTAGACAGCCTTTGCAAGAGGACGGACGGCGAGGACCTCATCTGCGCGAAGTCCTTCAATGTCTGACTCCGGAACCGCCACGACGGCGATCGATTCTCCGAGAGCGTTGAAAACCTCCACCACGCACCCTGGCTCGCCTCTCTCGGGGTGCGGAACGTAGTCGACCAGAGTCGCCACGTCTCCCCTCCTGAGATTGTGCTCGGGGAGATCTCGCCTGAGGGCTACACGCTGATAGAGAGGCAAGCTCATGACTTCTCCTTCAAGGGCTTCAATGTCACGAATCGGGTCTGTCCAGCTGCGGGTGGACACCGCCAGCCGCTGCGTTCTCCGTCAGCCACGTGGGCCGATCGGGAGGAGGCGTACTCGGATTCTTTGCATGTCGAAGACGACGATCGAGCCTCGGAGGAGATCTGCTTCGAGGGCAGGCAGGTTCAGAATCAGCAATTGGACCTGCTCGTTCGGCTGGCGCTCGGTGCCGCGCCGGAAAAGGATGACGGAAGGCTTGCTCTCAACCCGGGAGGCAAGTAGCGTCCCGAAATCGGTATCCGCGGAAACGACGATTCGGTCTTCCGCCTGGGCTCGATCGAAGATTACTTCGTCGTCGGCGGCACTGAGCCCGTAATCCCGGACATGGGCCGCGTCGAAATCGGCGCCCCGAAGCCCCTCGGCGACCAGGGGGGAAAGCGCGTTGTCGACGAGGAACCTCACCGGGCGGCGACGAGGGGGAGCTCTCGCTCCCGGACGGCTTCGGCGGCGAAGAGGAGGGCTTCGCGGATATCTTCCGCCTCCAGATCCGGGTAGGCCCGAAGGATCTCGTCCTCGGTCATGCGATCGGCCACCATGGCGATGATGGTGGAGACGGGAATGCGCAGCCCCCGGATGCATGGGACGCCACCCATCTGAGCCGGTGCCACGGTGATCCGGTTGAATCTCATAGAGGAGATTCTAGTCCTCCTCCACAGATTCTCAAGCCGCTTGCTTGTGGTGGAGGTGGGCTGTCCGCGAAGAAAGTTCGCCCGCGAGTGAAAGATTCGCCTTCCGTTTTCCGACTTCTTATGGGCCTGAGCAGCACGGAGACCGGTCCGCCTCAGTCCGCTCCCCGGCTGGAAGCGCTTGGCGGAGGAGGTCTATCGGGCCCGGATCGCTCGACTCGGGTAAACTCCGGCCGTGCGCATCTACCTCGACCTCTGCTGCCTCAAACGACCCTTCGATGCTCAGGAGCAGCCCCTTGTCCGGCTCCAGACCGAGGCGGTCGTCAGTATCTTGGCCCTTCCCGCGGAGGTCGCCGAGCTCATTCGTGTCCCCGCTCAGGCGCTTGAGAACAGCCTCAATCCCGTCCAGGCACGTCGAGACGCGGTGGGTCTCTGGCTAGCACAAGTACCGGATCCCCTCTTCTCCGATGCGGAAGTGTCCGCACGAGTCGACACCTTGCTTGCGATGGGGTTCAAGAGCTTTGACGCCTTTCACCTGGCGTCCGCCGAACTGTCCGGTGCCGATGTCTTCCTAACGGTCGATCTCCCCCTCCTGAAGCTTGCGGCCCGGTTGTCGTCGCAGCTTCACGTGCGAGTGGCTGATCCTGTACGCTTCCTCGAGGAGATCTCTGAATGGATACACTGATCACGAGCCAGAGCGAATTGAGGCACCGCGGATTTCAGGCTCTCACCGAGGCCCTCGGGTGGGTCAATGCGGTTCGATTCCTCCGCCAGTACGACCCTGGTTCGGGCAACTACACCGAAGAGCGGAGGACGCTTCTGCCCGACTGGGACGCCTCGACTCTCGTCCGGGAGGCCCGAAAGCTACGGGAGCCTCGCGAACCGGGCACCTGATCCCTCCTCACGGCAGACTCGCTTCGTTCCTTACCCGTGGATAAAGCCCCCTCTCCCCGGCCTCAACTCCGCGAAGAAAGTTCGCCCCCGAGTGAAAGATTCGCCTTCCGTTTTCCGACTTCTTATGGGCATGAGTCGCCATCTGCGCTTCATCCCAGAAGGCGGTGCCCTCGTCGAGGTCACCTGCCGCACCGTCCAGGGGCGCCTGCTGCTGTGCCCCTCCTCGCAGCTCAACGACATCGTCCTCGGCGTCCTCGGACGCGCCCAACGCGAGTACCCGGTCGAGATTGTCGGCTACGTCTTTGCCTCGAACCATTACCACCTCCTGCTGCGGGTGGACACCGCGAAGCAGCTCTCGGACTTTATGTGCTACTTCAACTCGAACCTGGCCAAGGAGGTCGCCCGCCGGACCGGCTGGAAGGAGAAGGTCTGGGGTCGCCGCTATCAGGCGATTGTGATCAGCGACGAGGCTGAGGTGCAGGTGGCCCGCCTCAAGTACGTCCTGGCGCACGGGGTCAAGGAGAGCTTGGTGGCCCGGGTCGAGGAGTGGCCGGGTGTCCACTGCGCAGTCCCGCTGATGACCGGAGCCGCGGTCGAGGGGACCTGGTTCGACCGGACCCTTGAGTACAACGCCCGTCTGCGAGGGAAAGAGCTCGAGAAGGGGGAGTCCGCGAGCACGGAGATCGTCCGGCTGAGCCCGCTGCC
>DATFPH010000393.1:0-2432 GCA_035264905.1 Thermoanaerobaculia bacterium | reverse complement strand
GCTCGCCGCGAGCCGCTCGGCCTCCGCGGCGCGCCGTCCGGGATCGAGGCCGCTCAGATCCAGCTCCCGCAACTCCACGGCGCCCCGGGGCGCGACGCTCTGGACCGGCAGCTTCCAGCCCGCGGAGCGCGCGAACGCGGTACGCAGGATCTCGTGGCGCAGGACCAGCTCCGCGAGCGCCCTCCGGATCAGGCCGGTGTCGACGCGGCCCTCCAGCGCGAGGGTGATCTGGCAGCGCAGCACCCCGCATCGGTCCTGCAGCGACCAGACGTGCCTCTGCAACGGGGAAAGCCTGAATTCGAGGGCCTGGGTGCCCGCCCCCAGCCATGCATCGATGCTTGCGCTCATGTCGGCTCCACGACAGCACGGGGCGCCACCGCGGCGCCTCGGGAAATGTCTTCCGGGGTTTCGTCCTTGGCCGGCACCGGCGTGGGCCGGACCGCCCACAATCCAAGCGTCTTCTTGACGGCGGGGGCGGACGCGGGTTGCCGCCCGCCTTCCGCGGCGGTCCCCGCGAGCGCGCTCAGGCGGGCGTCCGGGCTCGCGAGGGTGCCGACGAGCAGGGCTCCGTGGAGCCTGGCGAGACGCTCGATCGTGCCCGCGTCGAACAGATCGGTGGCATAGATCCAGTCGATCCTCACCCTCTCCGCCACCTCGGTGACGAAGATCGCCAGATCGAAGCGCGCCGGCTCTGCGCGCAGATCGAGGGCCGAGGCCGCGAAGCCCGGCAGCGGCAGGTCGCCGGGCGCCGCCACCCGGTGGATCAGCTTGACCTGGAAGAGAGGCGTGCGCCCGAGATCGCGGCCGGGGCGCAGGGCCTGGACCAGCAGATCGAACGGCAGCTCCTGATGGTCGAAGGCCTCCAGCGTCCCTTCGCGGACCCGCCGCAACAGCTTGCGAAAGGAGGGATTCCCCGAGACATCGGTGTCGAGGACGAGCTGATTGACGAACAGGCCGATCAGCCCTTCCAACTCGGGAAGACCCCGGTTGGCGGCATCGGTGCCGACGAAGATACGCGTCTCGCCCGTGAGGCGATGAAGGAGAACGCTCAGGACCGCCACGAGCACCATGAACACCGTGCAGTCCTCCCGGCGGGCGAGCTGTCTCAGATCGGCGCTCAGCGCATCGGGCATCTCCTCTCCGTACCGGGCGCCACGATAGGAGCGCATCTCGCTCCGCGGCCGGTCGGTCGGCAGCTCGGCAGGGACGGCGCCGCCCAGCCGGCGGGTCCAGTACGAGAGCAGGCCATCCAGGACCTCGCCCTGGAGCCACTGCCGTTGCCAGCAGGCGAAATCCGGATACTGGACGGGCAGCGGCGGCAGGGGGAGCTCCTCCGCCGACCGCGCATAGACCGAGATGACCTCGCGCACCAGGATCTCCATCGACCAGGCGTCAGCGACGATGTGGTGCAGGCCGAAGAGCAGGACGTGCTCCTGCGGGCCGCGCCGCAGCACCCAGATCCGCAGCAGCGGCCCACGCGACAGGTCGAACGGGAGACCGGCGGCCGCGGCCGACAGCCGCCGCAGCTCTCCCTCCCCCGCGGCGGGGACGGCGGCCAGATCGATCACCGGGACCGCCAAGTCGATCGACGGTGCGACGACCTGGTAGGGCTGGCCGTCTTCGTCGCGGAACGTGGTCCGGAGCGCTGCGTGGCGGAGCACCACCTCTTCGATGCTCCGCGCCAGCCTCGCCAGGTCCAGCGGCCCGGTGATGGAGAGGCCGGTGAACAGGTTGTACTCCGTGCTGCCGGCCTCCAGCCGGGCCAGGAACCACAGGCGCTGCTGCATGAACGACAACGGATAGGTGTCCGCGCGCACGGGCGCAACGGGCAGGGTGTCTCTCCCCGACCCCGCCCGGCGCGCAGCGTCGACTCGCCGGGCCAGCGCAGCGACGGTCGGCGCATCGAAGATCGACCGCAGCGGAATGTCGACGGCGAAGGCCTGTCGCACGCGGGCCGCCACCTGCGTGGCCAGCAGGGAGTGGCCGCCCAGCTCGAAGAAATCGTCGAGCACACCGATCCGCTCCTTGTGCAGCACCTCGGCCCAGATGCCCGCCAGCAGGCTCTCGACCGGAGTGCCGGGCTCGACATAGCGGCTCGACAGCTCCGGCCGGGCGCCGCCCGGCGCCGGCAGCGCCTTGCGATCGAGCTTGCCGTTCGGGGTCACCGGCAGGGCCTCCAGGAAGACATAGGAGGCAGGGACCATGTATTCGGGAAGGCTGCGCGCCATCCGGGCACGCAGCTCGCCCGCCCCCAACGCGGCTCCCGCCGTGGCGACGACGTAGGCCACGAGCTGCCTGTCTCCGGAGCCGTTCGGGAGGGCGAGCACGGCCGCCTCCCGCACCCCGGGGTGGTGGGACAGCACCGCCTCGATCTCGCCGAGCTCGACCCGGAAACCTCGGATCTTGACCTGGTGGTCGCGCCGGCCGCGGAA
>DATFPH010000392.1:0-21070 GCA_035264905.1 Thermoanaerobaculia bacterium | reverse complement strand
ACGTCGCGGCCGGCGGCCGGACCGGCACGGGCGGCGGCGCGGCTGAACCCGGGCGCGGCCCGCGGAGCTCCTGCAGCAGGCGCCGCTGCTCCGGGCTGAGGGCGGCGAGGCGGCGGGCGAGCTCTTCACGTCGTGGATCGGAGATGGTCATGCGGGAGAACTGCAAAAGCGCGGTGACATCCAGGGCCTTACGTTCGGCCCTATCAGAGAAGGTGCCCCGCGCGGCGCATCGCGAGACTCTGGCCAAAGACAACGGGGCCCCCGCGGGGGCCCCGTTGTCCAGACCGGAACGGCTCCGAGCCTACTTCTTGCCGCCCTTGCCGCCCTTCTTGCCGCCCGGACGCTTCGGGTTCGGATCGATCCGCAGCGCCTGGAACAGGTTCTTCTTGGCCTCCTCGGTGAAGAGGAACGCCGGAGCCCCCTCCTCGGAGGAGGCATCCGCCGCCAGGCCCTGCGCCGCGGTCTGCCCGCCGAAGACGAAGGGGTACAAATTCACCAGCGGGATCTCGCCGTCGAACTTGGCGTTGATCGCCTCGATGAATGCGTTGGCGATCAGAGCGTAGCCGATGGCGGTCGGATGGACGCCGTCGTACGAGAAGATGCCGCCGGTGAGGAAGGCCGGCGTGAAGGTGATGCCGCCCACGCCGATCCGGCCGAGCGCCGCCTGCGAGAGCAGAGCGTTGGTGTCGACCAGAGCCGCGCCGCGCTCGGTGGCGACCGTGCGGATGATGTTGTTGTAGGCCTGCACCCGCGCCGAGATCGCGGCGAGCTCGTCACCGGTCAGGAACGCGGTGTCCGGCAGCGGCTTGCCCGAGCCGCCGAGCGCGACCGGGACACCGTTCCCCTTCTGCAGCTCCGCCGTCGCCGTCAGCAGGACGCGGTCGCTGGCAGTGAGGGGGCCGTTGGGGCCGATGATCGGCACCGGCTGGCCGTTGACCAGCACCGGCTGGTTGGTGGCCGGGTTGACCAGGAACCGCGACACCGTGTTGACGAAGGGGATGACGGTGACGTCCGGGATCGTCGCGATGGCCATCTTGGCATTGGTCGACGCGATCGTCGTGACCAGGGTCCGGAAGTCCGTCTCGAACTGCGCCACCGGGGTCAGCGTCACGCCCTCGATGACCACGCCCGAGGTGGCAGCGGCGAGCACGTCGTTGTTGCCGATCCAGATCGTCGCGAACGTCGGGCTGAACAGCACGGCCTGCTGGAGCGCCGTGGTGTTCTGGAAGGCCGACGGCCGGAGAACCAGGTCGTGCAGGCCGCCGGTGTGCGTCACCAGCACGTCGCGCAGGCGCGCGCCGGGCACCGCCAGGTTGTTGTAGGGACGGGGGACGTTCAGATTGGTCGGAGTGGCCGACCCCGACTTCGGGACGATGACCAGCGGCGCCAGGCTGGTGAGCTGGAGCTGGTTCGGGAGGCCGGGCTCGGAGACCAGCGGTTGCTCGAATCCAGTGGTCAGGCCGGTGGCCTGCCGGTAGATCAGGGCCGGATAGCTGTTCCGCTGGCCCGTGACCACGAGGCTGCCGCTCTGGAATCCGGCGGTGAGGCTGTCGCCGATGGCGACGTAGCGGGTGAAGTTGGCCGATCCGGTGTCCGGCTGCGCGAGGACGGCGGCCGGCACGAGGAGCGCGAGGGTCAGCGCTCCCAGCAAAGTCTTGAGGCGGTACATCGTCAAAATTCCTCCTATGCGTTCCGCCGTGTGATCAGAAGTTCAGGGTCGCGCCGAGCAGGACGGCTTCGGTGTTGTAGGTGCCGAAGAAGGTGCTCGCCGTCTGGCCCGGGAAGCTGCGGTTGCGGGACCGCTCGTCGAAGAGCAGGTACATGAGGGCGAGGTCCAAATGATTGAGGCCGAGGCCGATGGTGAAGCCGTTGCGGTTGGCGTCGGGCAGCAGTGGGGAGATCCCCTCTTCCGGCTGCGGCGTCTCGTCGTAGACGTAGCCGAAGCGCCACTGGTGCCCGTTGCCCTGGGTCCAGCGCAGGCCGATGCGGTAGTTGTAGGCGTCCTCCCACTCCTGGGGAAGCGACGTGTCGGGCAGCGAGTTCGTCGCGCCGCCGGTGAACTCGATCGGCACGTCCGCGAAGCTGCTCCAGCCCGTGTAGTTGAAGTCGGTCTCGACGAGCAGGTTCGGAGTGATGCCGAACGCCAGGCCGAGGCTCGCCTCGTCCGGGAACTCGATCTCGGTCTCCACCGGGAGGTCGACGCCGAACGGCAGGCGGGTGCGCAGCACGGCGTCGAACTGCGCATTGCCCGTGGAGACCTGGGTCAGCCGCGCATCGCCGTCGTACTCCACCTTGATCTTGCTGCGATAGCTCAAGCCCCACGAGAACCGGTCCGTCGCCTTGTGCAGCACGCCCGCGGTGAAGCCGTAGCCTTCGCTGAAGTCCCCTTCGAGCTTGAGGCGGCCGACGTCGACGAACTGCTGGGTGAAGGGGTTGATCGACCCAATGTTGCGGTTCAGCTCCACGCTCGAGACCCGGGCGACGGCGCCGATGCCGAGGCTGAAGCTCGGGGAGACCTGCCAGCCGATGGTGGGCTGGAGGTCGATTGCCTGCAACGCCGCCTTGGTGCTCAGGAAGCGGCCGGCGAACTGATCGGGGTTGTCCCACTCGGTGGTCAGGCCGAAGGGGGTCATGATGCCGAAGCCGAATTTCCAGGTGTCGTTGATCGGCTGTACGTAATACAGGTGGGGCGGGAACTCGGAAAGCTTCTTCTGCTCGGCTGTGTAGCCCTCGCCCGGGAAGGGGTTGGCGCCCTCGAAGTCAGCCTTGAGACCGTGAATCCAGGTGGCGCCCACCGAGAACTGCCGCTCCTCGACGAATCCCAGACCCCCTACATTGTGGAAGAGCAGGGACGGATCGTCCGCCTGGGCGGTGAAGGCCCCGGCCATGCCCATTGCCTTGGAGCCCTGCTCGAAGATGCTGAAACCGGCCGCGGACAACGGCAGAGCGGCCAAGGCACCGAGAGCTCCCACTCCCAGAGCCTTCGTCCAAAAGAAACCTCCTCGCCTTCGCATCCTTTATCTCCTCTTGCAAAAAAATCTGGACGGCTTTCCGTCGATTGCAGCTTGGCTCAAAGGTATTCTCAAGCGAGAAGGGTGTCAACGGGCGAAATGGGGGGCATCCTGCTGCTAGAGTAGGGCACCGGGAGGGACATCGATGTTCGAGCATGAGATCCAGGAAGAGACGTTTCACAAGGTCCGGGAGTATCTGAGCGACTTGTTCGACGAGCCTCCCTATCACGATCCCGAGACCCATCACTTCTACGTGCGCTATGGCACGACGGTGCTGGAGATTTCGGTCGAGCCGTACGGTCCCGACGAGGCGATCATCGCCGTGATGTCCTATTGCGTGCAGGACGTCGAGCTGGAAGAGGACCTGCTGCTCGGGCTCCTCGAGCTGAACCACCAGATCTCCTGCGGGTCGTTTTCTCTGGTGGGGAACGACATCTTTCTCTCCCATTCGCTGTTCGGGCGGAGCCTCGAGGCGCGCGACCTGCTGCGGACGATCACCTCGGTGGCCTCGCTGGCCGACGACTACGACGACCGCATCGTGGCCCGCTTCGGAGGGCAGACCGCGCTCGAGAAGATCCAGGACACCGGCGGCCGCCGGCGCCGGCAGGGAGTTGGAGAGGAGTAGGGGTCTACCGCTGGCCAAACTTGATGGCCGCGGCAGCTTCGCGGTCGAGCTCGCGCTCGCGGATGGACTCGCGCTTGTCATACTGCTTTTTACCCTCGGCGAGCGCGATTTCCAGCTTGACCCAATTCCCCTTCAAATAGACGGAGAGGGGGATGACCGTCTGCCCCTTGATCTGGGAGCGGCCCATGATGCGGTCGATCTGCCGCTTCTTGAGCAGGAGCTTGCGGTCGCGCTCCGGAGGGTGGTTCTCGCGGTTGCCGTGGCTGTAGGGGCTGATATGGGCGCCGATCAGCCAGGCCTCGCCGTTCCTGACCTCGACGAAGCTGTCCTTGAGCTGGACCTTCCCCAGGCGCGCCGCCTTCACCTCGGTGCCGGTGAGCCGGAGCCCCGCTTCGAAGGTCTCCAGGATGTGGTAGTCGTGCCGCGCCCGTCGGTTCGACGCCACCTCGCGCACCACCGGCCCCTTCTCCTTTTCCTTGATCACCGGCTTCGCCATGGGGGAAGGATATAACGCCGTGTCCCGCTTCTGTCCGTTGTCTTGTGCTTCCTTTCCGGATCTCCGGTCGCGCCTCTGCTACACTCGTTCCCTGCATGCGCTCGGCGATCGTCGTCCTCTGGCTCTTGGCGTTCGCGGCCGGCGCGGCGGCCGATGATCCGCGGATCCTGGGGCTCCATATCGCGCTCGAAGGGGAGAGGGTGCTCGCCTCGTTCTCGCTCCAGGACGCGTTCGACCGCCGTCTCGAAAGCCGCCTCGAGAGCGGCCTCCCCACCTCCATCCTCTACCGGCTGGAGCTGCACCGCGACCGCAAGCGGTGGTATGACCGCCGCTTGCAGGAAAATACCCTGGAGGTTGTCGCCGTCTACGATGCCGTGGCCCGCACCTACACCGTGCACTACAAGCTCGACGACAAGCTCGTCGAGAGCCGCACCGTGCGCGAGCGCCAGGAGGTCCAGGACGCCATGACCCGCATCGGGCCGCTGCCGGTCTTCTCCCTGGAGCGCGTGCGCGAGCGGGGCCGCATCCTGGTCAAGGTCCGCGCCGAGCTCGGCTCGCGCACCTTCCTCTCCTTCATCCCGGTCACTATCGCCACCGACTGGACCGACTCCAACAAGCTCCGCATCCCCGGCGGGAGCTGATCCGGCGTTCCGATGGGCCTGCGCACGCAGTTCGAGCGCCACCGCAAGAACCACCGGCTGATCTTCGCCGGCCTCGTCGGCCTCCTGCTCGTCCTCACCGGCCTCTTCTATGTCCTGCAGCGCGGGCGCGACCTGCCGGGGGTCCTGGTCACCAACCGGGTCCTCCTGTTCGTCCTCTGGTACGTCAACGTCGTCCTGATCCTGACGATCCTCTTCGTCCTCCTGCGCAACGTCTTCAAGCTGCTCGTCGAGCGCCGGCACCGCATCCTCGGGTCGACCTTCAAGTTCAAGCTGGTCGCCACCTACGTCGGCCTCTCCCTCATCCCGGTCCTGCTCCTCTTCGCCATCGCCACCGAGCTGCTCCAGGGATCGATCGACCGCTGGTTCAATACGCCCCTGGCGCCGGCGCTGGAGCGAGGGAATGCCGTGGCGCAGGCGCTCTACGACCGGATCGAGCAGGACGGTCTGCGCGACGCCCGGCAGACCCTGGAGGAAATCGAAGGGATCGACCTGCAGCTCGCCGAGGACCGGCCGCGGCTGACCCGCCGCCTCCAGGACCTGCTCGGCCGGCAGGAGCTTGATCTCCTGGCCGTCTATGAAGGGACCGAGTTCATCCACGCTGTGCTCGATTCGCGCTCCGGGATGACCGACCTGCCGGAGCCGGGGCGCGATTTCCTGGAGGAGGCGGCGGCCAAGGGCACGGCTGCGCGGGTCAGCGCGCCGCCCGGCCGCGGGGGACGGATCTTCCTCACCGCCGTGGCTTCTCCGGTGCCGGCTCCGCCGCCGCAGGGACCCGAGCCACCGCCCGTCATCGTCGTCGCCGGCTCGCTGATCGACCCGGCCCTGGCCGAACAGCGGGACCGCCTGGTCCAGGACTTCCAGACCTTCCGCCAGCTCGAGGTTCAGAAGGACGACCTGCGGGCGAGCCATCTGCTGATCTTCCTGATGGTGACCCTGCTGATCCTCCTGGCCTCGTCCTGGGTCGGCCTCTACCTGGCGCGGCGGGTGACCGTGCCGATCCAGGCCCTGGCCGAAGGGACGAAGCGGATCAGCGGCGGCGACCTCTCGCACCGGGTGGACGTCGAGGCGGACGACGAGCTGGGGGTCCTGGTCGAGTCGTTCAACCGGATGACCGGGGAGCTGGAGGCCAACAAGGGCCAGCTCGAGCGCAGCAACCGGGAGCTGGTGACCACCAACCAGCGGATCGCGGCCGAGCGCGCCCTGTTCGCCGCGGTGGTGGCGAACGTGGCGGCCGGCGTGGTCTCGGCGGACTCGGAGGGGAGGATCTTCCTCTGCAACGACGCGGCGCTCAAGATGCTGCGCCAGCGCGAGGACGAGGTGATCGGACGACTCGCCGACGAGGCCTGGCCCGACCCCGAGCGCTCGAAAGTGGCCGCCCTGCTCCGCCAGGACGGCCGTGGCAGCTTCGGCCGGGCGATCCAGGCGGTCCACCTGCACCTGGCGGGAGAGCTGAAGACGTTCGAGGCCAAGGTGACCGCCCTGATCGGAGCCGGCGGCGTGGTGCAGGGGCGGGTCCTGGTGCTGGAGGACCTGACGGAGCTGATCCAGGCGCAGCAGCTCGCGGCGTGGAACGAGGCGGCGCGGCGCATCGCGCACGAGATCAAGAACCCGCTGACGCCGATCCGGCTGGCCGCCGAGCGGCTGCTTTACAAGCACAAGCAGGGGGACCCCGGCCTGGGCAGGGCGATCGAGGACGGTGTCGAGATCATCGTCCGCGAGGTGGTGAACCTGCAGGGGATGGTGGACGAGTTCTCGCGCTACGCCAGAATGCCCCGCCCCCGGCCGACCCAGGTGGATCTGGGGCGCCTGGTGGGGGACACGCTGAACCTCTACCGCGACCTGAAACCAGGGGTGGAGCTGCGGGCGGAGATCGCGCCCGAGGTGTCGGAGGTCTGGCTCGACGCGGAGCAGATCCGCCGCGCCCTGATCAACCTGCTGGACAACGCCGTGGAAGCCACGGAAGCGCCCGGCCGGGTGACCGTGTCGGCCGAGCGCGCGGACCACAACGGCGGCCCCGTCCGCCTCCGGGTCGCCGACACCGGCCGGGGAATCCCTCTCGAAGCGCGCGACAAGCTCTTCCTGCCGTACTTCTCGACCAAAGGGCGCGGCACCGGCCTCGGCCTGGCCATCGTCCACCGCATCGTCACCGACCATCAGGGGACGATCCAGGTCGAGGACAACCAGCCGAAGGGAACGGTTTTCACGGTCGAGCTGCCGGGATAGCGCGGGGGGCCTGTTATCATTCCCCATCCACTCGCGAGGGACCGCATCATGATCGGCAGAGTCGTCGGCACGAACTATCGGATCGTCGAGAAGATCGGCGAGGGGGGCATGGGAGCGGTCTACCGGGCGGTGGACCAGATGCTCGAGCGCGACGTGGCGATCAAGGCGATCCGGCCCGAGCTCTCCCGCGAGCCCGAGATCGTCGAGCGCTTCCGGGCCGAGGCGAGGACCCTCGCCCGCATCCATCACAGCGCCATCGCGAACGTCTATACCTTCTTCTATGAGGGCGAGGAGCTCTTCCTCGTCATGGAGCTCGTCGGCGGCCGCTCTCTCGCGAAGGTCCTGGCGAGCGACGGGCCGATCCCCTGGGAGCGCGCCGTCGCTCTCCTGGCCACGGCCATGGACGGCATCCAGGTGGCTCACGATGCGGGCATCGTCCACCGCGACTTGAAGCCCGAGAACCTGATGGTCACCGGAGCCAGCGGGGCCGGCACGATCAAGGTCATGGACTTCGGCATCGCCCGGGTGATGGGGACCGGCCATCTCACCCGCACGGGGCTCCTGGTCGGCACCCTCCGCTACATGTCTCCGGAGCAGATCCGCGGCGAGGAGGTCGACGGCCGCGCCGACGTCTATGCTCTCGGAGCGGTCCTTTACGAGATGCTGACCGGCCGGCCGCCGTTCGAGGGGGCGAGCGATTGGGCGATCCTGCGGGCGCAGATCGAGGACTTGCCGCGCCCGCCGAGCGAGAAGGTCCCCCTCCTCCCCTGGTGGATCGACCGCGCCGTGCTCAAGGCGCTCGCGAAAGACCCGGCGGAGCGCTTCCAGACCGTCGAGGAGATGCGCCGCACGCTCATCCGCCAGGGCGAGACCATGCCCAGCCGCCCGATGCCGGTGTACCCCGGGTCGATGGAAGAGCTGCCGACCGTGGTCAAACCGGCGGCTTCGCGGACGCCGACGCCGCTCCCGATCCCCCCTCCGGCCCCGCCGCCGCCAACCCAGAGGGTGATGACGCCGCCCCCCGTCCCGCCGCCGCTGCCACCCGCCGCCATGTCCGGGATGCCCGTCCCTGCGTCCAGCTCGTACCGGCCGGTGGAGATCCCTCGCCAGGGGACCGCCTGGAAAAGGCTCGCCGCGGCGGCCCTGGTCATCGTCCTGCTCGGCGTCGGAAGCCTGCTCGTCTGGCTCTCGCGCGACCAACCGCAGGAGGTGGTGCAGAGCGACGTGCCGGCGCAGACCGCCGCGCCCAACACCGGGCCCGCCGCCAATCCAGCCCTCCCTGGGCCACAGGACGAGGTGCCGGCGATCGACACGACAGAGGCCGAGGAAGCGCCGGCCACGACGACGCAGTCCCCGTCCCAAGCACCGAGACCAGCCCCCCCTTCTCCGGAGCCCGCTCCAGAGCTCCAAACCGAGCCGGTCAGCCCGCCGAGCGACGCCGCCGCCGAGGAACCGGCCGCCACCTACGCGCCTCCCAGCGCGGAGCCCCCGGCCGCGGAGGCCGGCCGTCCCATTGAAGAGATGCGCCAGCTCGCGGGCGACGTGCAGACCGAGAGCGCTCAGCTCATCGACACCTACCAGGCCTTTTTGGACGCCAAGGACGAGGCCGAGCAGGAGATCACCGACGACGACGAGCTGCTCCAGGAGAACATCGAGGAGCTCGCCGACGCGGCCGAGCGCTTCCACAAGCAGCTCGAAGGAGGCGGCTTGATCGGCCGCCTGCGCCGGCGCGGCGAGGACATCGTCAAGATCCAGCAGAAGGGCCGCGACTTCGACAAGCGCGCCGAGCAGGTGGAGGCGATGTTGGCCAAGGTCCAGCCCAACGACGAGGTGCGCCAGGCCTGGCAGAGCATCCGCCGGAAGTGGAAGCGGATGGCGCAGATCGCGGCCGCACTCCGGTAGAAGCCTCCCCCTCTCCCGGGGGAAGGGTGTGCGATGGGAGAGGGGGATTGAGGGGGTGAGGTCCTAATACCGGAAAATCGCCGCCGCCGCGTACCCCTGCGGCACCTCCTGCTGGTCCACGGCGAACACCTTGCCGCCGTGCAGGTAGGTCTGGATCGCGGCCCGGTCGATCAGGTCCTCGCTGCCGTTGCTCTGCCTCTCCTGCTCTTTTTCGAGCCGGATCTCGCGCGACTCGGGATCGTAGGTTCCCCAGATCCGCACGCCGCGGGCCGTGAAGATCGTCTCGACCCGGCCGTCGTGCGCCGCCGGCAGGATCTCCCGGATGTCGAAGGTGGCGCGGCCGGTTCCCTGGAGCTCGTTGAAGCGCTCGCCGGCCTTCTTCTGATCCTTCTGGAACAGAGGCTCGACGATCTCCCAGGCCTTCGCGTGCAGCTCCTGGGGCGACAGGCCCTCCGGATTCCCGGTGAGCCCCTCCTCCATCACGTGCGGCAGCCGGGTCGCCTCCTTGAACCGCGGCAGCAGATACTCGACGCCGGCGAGCACGAACGGCGCTTCGCGGTCGACGTCTACCGCCAGGTGCTCCAGGTGGTTGTCGACGATCTGGAAGAACTTCAGGATCTCGGCCTTGTAGTCATCCTCGCCCGTGCCATGGCCTGGGAAGATGGGCATCCGCGACACGGTCTTCGAGCTGGTGCTCGCCTGGAACTGCGTGTAGCGGCGGGTCAGATCGCCCATGACCTCGGTGAAGCGGCTCGGCATGTCGCCCAGATCCACCTCCCGGACGTTGAAACGATTGCAGGAAAAGAGGCGGATCTCCCGCTTGGTCAGGGAGAGGACGTAGAAGTGGCCGTCGCCGCTGAACAAAGGAAAGAGCGGCTTCAGGTGGAAGCGCTTCTCCACCGCCACCAGCTCGTGGAAGGCGATCGGGAGGCGGAAGGTCTTGAACACGTCCTTCGCCAGGAAGATCGCCAGGCCCTCGTCCTGATGCTCCCACCAGGTCTGATCATCCAGGAGGTTTCGCGCGGGCTTCAGAAGCTCCGCGGCCTCGGGACCCCGGACCTCGTGCTCTTCGAGCCTCTGCTCGGCCGTCCGCAAGAGGTTCTTGAGGC
This sequence comes from Thermoanaerobaculia bacterium, assembly GCA_035264905.1. Taxonomy (GTDB): domain Bacteria; phylum Acidobacteriota; class Thermoanaerobaculia; order Multivoradales; family UBA5704; genus UBA5704. The sequence goes on along the minus strand of DATFPH010000392.1, from coordinate 11,042 downwards.
GGATCTTGTTCTGCTGGGTATCTCCGACGCGCACCGTGGGCAGGAAGATCGAGACGCAGAAACCGCCGTCCTTGCGGATCAGGGACTGGATCTCTTTCTGGGAAAGCAATTCCATGGAGGCACCTCCTGTCGCCGTTGTCCAATGAGCCCGGCAGGTGGGACACCGGGTATCAAAAGATCTCCAGCAAGCCGCGTGCCTCGAAGGTCCTCCAGAGACTGCGTGAAACGTTTTTCGGCCGTTGGTCACTCCAGGGTGAAGGACGTTCTCCAGAGCTCCCGCGCCTGCGAGGCCGGCCTTCACCGACAGAGAGCGCCGCTCCCAACCAGCGGCGCCCCCGGTCTCCTCCAAAAGGGAGTTGGCGCGCGCCGTGCCGCTCCCTCTTTTTTTGACTTCGCGCTTCGCGGCAAGGTGGTATCATCTCGCTCAGAGAGAACATTCATGAACGAGATCCAGGCATCTTCGACGAAAACAGCCTTCAAGGCCGTGGTTCACGATGAGCCCGAAGGGGGCTACTGGGCCGAGGTCCCGGAGCTTCCAGGCTGCTTCACCCGAGGCGAGACCCTGGACGAGATCTACCGTAATCTCATCGAAGCCATCTCCTGCCACCTGGATTTGGACATGGCCCAAATCCGCATCGGTCTCCTCGAGCTCGCCAGCGCGTGAAAAGCGTCACAGGGGCGCAGTTTTGCCGGGCACTGACCCGAGCTGGCTGGAGTCTCGTGCGAACTCGGGGAAGTCATCAGACCTGGGCCAAGAAGAATCATCCGAATGCGACCGTGCCGGTCCACGCGGGAAAATCCTTGGGGCGCGGGCTCCTGGCTTCTCTTCTAAAGACAACGAAACTCACAGAAGAGGATCTTTGAGAGGGCTGGCTTCGCGCCACGCTCCTGTCGCCTCCGGCGCCATCCGAGCTACCCACTCGCGTTGCTCGGCGGTGTCCGGTACCGGCCTTCCGCGCGCCTTCTCGATCCGCCGGAAGGCCTCCTCGGGATCTTCGCCTTCGGAAACAAGCACGGACGCGACGAGCAGGGAGGATCTGCCGATTCCCTGGCGACAGTGGACGGCGATGTTCTTGCCGGCCTGGAGCGCTGCCTCCAGGCGCTGGACGAGATCAGCCATATCCCGCCGTGAGCGAGGCACGCCGTAGTCGGGAATGGGAAAGGCGTGGTACTCGATCCCCTCTTCTCGCGCCCGGGCCTCTTCGTCGCGAAGGTCGAGCTCCGTGATTTCGGCTGGCGTCAGAAGGGAGATCACGGCGTCGAGACCGGCATCTCGCCACGAGTGCACCTCATCGGCCAGCCAGTCGCCGCCACGTGGCCGCGGGACAATACCCAGACGGCCTCGCCAGGGGCCGGGCACCCAGTAGACCTCGGTTCTCATTCCAACGGCGAGCTTACTCTCTCCGCAGAGCCGGCAGCGATCGCCACGCGCCGCCGCGGAGCTTGCGGCCGGCGTAGACGGCGGCGAGCAGGAGGGCTCCGAGGATGATGATCGCGGGGCCGGAGGGGAGGTCGTAAGCGTAGGAGAGGCCGAGCCCGCCCAGGGTGATCGCGACACCGATGGCGGTCGAGAGCGCGAGGACCGCCCGCAGGTCTTTGAGCAGCATCAGGCCGATCAGCGGCGGGATGGTCAGGAGAGCCACCACCAGGATGATCCCCACCACCTGGATCAGGATCACCACCGTGAGGGCGATCATGGTGAGCAGGAGCGTCATCAGAACCCGCACCGGTGCTCCCTGCACCCGGGCGAACACCTCGTCGAACGCCACGGCCACGATGCCCTTCCAGAAGAGCGCCAGGATCAGGAAGACCGACACGGCCAGCCCCAGCAGCACCCCGATGTCATGGCGCGACACCAGCAGGATGTTGCCGAACAGGTAGGTCATGAGGTTCGGGGCATAGCCCGGCGTTTTGTAGACGAAGACGATCCCCACCGCCAGGCCGACGGCCCAGAAGACCCCGATCAGCGCATCGTAGGAGCGAATCGTCTCCGTATCCACCAGGCCGAGCCCCAGAGCGCAGAGCAGGGCCACGGCCATGGCGCCGAGCAGCGGATCGAGCCCCAGGAAGAAGCAGACGCCCATGCCGCCGAACGCCGCGTGGCTCAAGCCGTCGCTCAGGAAAGCCAGGCGCTTGACCACCACGAAGGGGCCGACGATGCCGCAGAGGACCGCGGCGAGCAGGCCCGCCAGCACGGCGTTGCGCATGAACTCGTAGGACAGGGCGTCGAAGAATCCGGGCACGCGGGAACCTCAGTGGCGGTGCAGGACGCGGTGGGAAACGCCGTGGGTGACCATCTCGACCGGGCCGCCGTACGCCTCCTCCAGCGTGTGCGGGTCGAGCTCGTTCCCCTCGTGGCAGACCAGGCGGCGGTTGACGCAGGCGATGCGGCGGACCAGCGGGGCGAGGCCGGTGACGTCGTGCGTGATGACCACGACCGGGATGCGCCGGTTCAGCTCTTCGAGCAGCCCGGTCAACGTCTCGCGCGACTCGGCGTCGATCGAGGCCGTGGGCTCGTCGAGGAAGAGGATCTCCGGATCGGACACCACGGCGCGCGCGATCAGCACCCGCTGGAGCTGCCCGCCGGAGACCTCACTGACGTGCTCCGCGGCGAGCTCGGTCAGCCCCAGGCGCGCCAGCACCCGGTCGACCTCCAGCCGATCCTTCTTCGTGTACGGGCGGAGCAGGCTGCGGCGGTCCAGCCGGCCCATCTGCACCACGTCGGAGACGCGCAGGGGGAACCCCTTGTCGAAGGTCGAGAACTGGGGGACGTACCCCATCCGCCCGGGACGGACCGGCGGAGTCCAGACGACCTCGCCGGACCACGGACGAAGGAGACCGAGGAGGATTTTGACCAGCGTCGTCTTGCCGCCGCCGTTCGGGCCGATGATGGCGAGGAAGTCGCGCGGCCCGATCTCCAGGCTCACGTCCTCGACCACCGTCTCGGAGCCGTAGCCGAAGGTGACGCTTCGGGCCTCGATCAGGGGACGGTCCGTCGTCTCAGCCATGCGAAGGGGTCTCCCGGAGCGCCGCGGCGACGCGGCGGAGGTTGTCCGGCCAGTCCTTCTGCTGCGGATCGGCGGTCACGACGCTCCCCCCGATCTCCTCGGCGATGACCTGGGCGCTCTTGCGGGGGAAGCCCCCTTCGATGAAGACCAGATGGACCTTCTCGCGGCGCGCCCGGTCGATCAGCCGGATCATGCGCGCCGCGCTCGGCTCCTTCCCCTCCGCCTCGATGGCGATCTGCTCCAGGCCGTACTGGCGGGCGAAATACCCCCAGCCGGGGTGATAGACGATGAACTTCCGGCTGGGCGACGCGGCGAGATCCGCGCGGATCTCGCGGTCGAGCCGGCCGATCTCCTCCAGAAAGGAGCGCAGGTTGGCCCGGTAGAGCGGCGCGCCGGCGGGGTCCGCCGTCTCCAGCGCCTGCGCGATGTTCCCGGCGGCTACGGCCACCGTCTCCGGCGCGACCCAGACGTGAGGGTCTCCGTCGCCATGGTGGTGATGCTCCCCCGCGCCCTCCTCTCCGCCTTCTCCCCGCAGGAAACGCATCCCCCGCGACATGTCGACGACCCGCAGGCGCGGCGTCCGCTCCAGGTACGGATCGATGTAGTGCCGCTCGTAGTCGAACGACGGGTGGCCGACCTTGATATAGATGTCGGTAGACGTGAGCGCCGCGAGCTGGCGCGGCGTCAGCGGATAGTCGACGTGCGAGAACCCGGGCGGGATCATCACCTCGACGGCGACCCGGTCGCCGCCGATCCGCTCGACGAAGTAGGCCTGCGGCGGCACGCTCACGGCGACGCGCAGGCGGTGGCCTCCCGGCGCGTCCGGAGTCGACCCTGGCGCCGGGCGGCAGGCAGCCAGCGCCAGCAGCGCCAGGATCAACCTGGTCAAAATCAAGCCGCGCAGTCGGCGCATCGCCCGTAGAGCACGATCTCGTGGGCTTCGAGGGCGAAACCCGGCGGGGTCAGATGGCGGAGGTCGTCCAGACAGCCCTCGATCTCATAGACGCGGTCACAGCGCCGGCAATGGAAATGATGGTGGTGCTGCTTGCCCGTCGGCTCATAGCGCGGCGGCTCGCCCGGCAGCTCCACCGGCTGCAGCCAGCCCGCCTCGACGCCGCTCTTCAGCGTGCGATAGACCGTGGCGATGCCCAGACCCGGCGATTGCGGCTGCGCCTGGTCCAGCACCTCCCGCGGGCTCAATGGACGGTCCGCCCTCTCGATGGCGGAGCGGATCGCCCGCCTCTGCTGGGTGTCTCTCTCACTGCGCTGGGAAATCACTGCGGCTCCCCCTGGTGATTCTGCTCCTGATGATCTTGCCTGATGATCTTGCCTGATGATAATGCCCTATCACTAGAACTCCCGCAAGGACCCATATAATCCCGGTCATGGACACACCCACACCGCAGCAACGCATCGAAGCCGACGTGAAGGCCGCCATGAAGGCGGGCGAGAAGGACAAGCTGGGGACCCTGCGGATGCTGCTGACCGAGATCAAGAACGAGCGCATCCGCCGGCAGGAGGACGTGGACGAGGCCGGGTTCGTCTCCCTGGTCCGCAAGGCGATCAAGCAGCGGGAGGAAGGGGCGGCCGGGTTCCACAAGGGAGGCCGCGAGGAGATGGCGGCCAAGGAAGAGGCGGAGAAGGATTTTCTGGCCCAGTACCTGCCCGCGCAGGTGGACGAGGGACAGATCCGCGCCGCCATCGAGGAGGTGGTGACCTCCCGCGGGCTTTCCGGCCCGGCCTCGATCGGGCCGATCATGAAGGAGATGCTGGCCCGCTTCGGCAGCTCCGCCGACGGCGCCACCATCAACCGGCTCGCGCGCGAAGTGCTCGCGGGCAAGTGACGCCGGAGCGATGCGCAGAGCCATCGTCGGCACCGCCGGCCACATCGACCACGGCAAGACGAGCCTCGTCCTGGCGCTCACCGGGATCGACTGCGACCGCTGGGCCGAGGAGAAGGCACGGGGGATCACGATCGACCTGGGGTTCGCCTACCTTATAGAAGGGGACCTCCAGATCGGCTTCGTGGACGTCCCCGGGCACGAGCGGTTCCTCCACAACGCGCTCGCCGGCCTCGGGGGCATCCGCGTGATGCTCCTGGTGGTGGCGGGCGACGAGGGGGTCAAGCCGCAGACGCGGGAGCACCTGGCGGTCTGCTCGCTCCTCGGCATTCCATCCGCTCTGGTGGCGCTGACCAAGGTGGACCTGGTCTCCTCCGATCTCCTTGAGCTGGCGCAACTCGAAATGGAAGAGCTGCTGGCCGGCACGCCGTTCGCCGGCGCGCCGATCCTCCCCGTGTCGAGCACCACGGGCCAGGGAATCCCCGAACTCAAGGCGGCCCTGGTGGATCTCGCCTCGCGCCACGCCATGCCGTCCGACCCGGACCGGCCGGCGCGCCTGCCGGTCGACCGTGCGTTCCATCTGAAGGGCCTCGGCGTGGTGGTGACCGGCACGTTGGCCAGCGGCACGATCCGTCCGGGGGACACGCTGGAGGTCCTGCCGCACGCCAAAGACCGGGACGACCGGGTGCGGGTGCGCAGCATCCAGGTGCACGGCCAGCCCCGGGAGCAGGCCGAGGCCGGGGAGCGCACGTCGCTCCAGCTCACCGGCGTGGCCCTGGAGGACCTCACCCGCGGGTTGCAGATCGGCACTCCCGGGGCGTTCGAGAGCACCACCAGCCTGCTCGGCCGCTTCACGCTGTTGGCCGACGCTCCGGCGCCGCTGCGCGGTTTCGTGCCGGTCCGCCTGCACCTCTACGCGAGCGAGGTGATCGGCCGCATGCGCCCGCTCGCCGAAGGCGGGCTCGCTCCAGGAGAGACCGGGCCGGTCGAGGTCCGCCTGGAGGCGCCGGTCACCGCCGTGCGCGGCGACCGCTTCATCATCCGCCGCCCCTCCCCGCCGGTCACGTTGGGGGGAGGAGAGATCCTCGATCCGCGCTGGCGGCGGCACCGCGGCACCACGCTGACCACGGCGCTGACGGCGCTGGCCGGCGACCTGCGTTCCTCCCTGCTCTTCTGGGTCCAGGAGGCGGGCGAGCGGGGGGCCGACGCCGCGGAGCTCGCCGGGCGCCTCGGCGTGCCTGCCGCCCGGGTCGCCACCGATCTGCGGCCGCTCACCAAGGCGCAGAAGCTCCTGGAGGTGACCGTCGGCCAGACGACGCGCTGGATCGCGCCGGCCGCGGTACAGCGGGCCACCGAGCGCGCCCGGCGGGTGCTCAAGGAGTACTTCCAGAAGCACCGCCTCGCTGAGGCCATGCCCAAGGCCGAGGCGGTGCGCCGCATCCTGCGCGGACGCGCTGCGGATCTCGCGCCGGTCTATCTCAGTTGGCTGGAGGCGCAGAAGGTGCTCGCCGTCCATGGGGACCAGGTGAGCCTGCCCGGCCGCAGCGCCCAGCTCACCGGCGAGGAATCCAAGCTCTCGGCCGCGGTCCTGGAGCGGTTCGACAAAGCCGGGCTGACGCCTCCGGCGCCGAGCGAGCTGCAGCAGGAGCTTTCGGCCAAGCCGCAGATCCTCGACGGGGTCGTCCGCCACCTGGTGGCGCGCGGCGAGCTGCTGCGCCTGCCGAGCGGGCTCATCCTGGCCGCCTCGGCCGTGGTCCGCCTGCGGCGCGACCTCCTCTCCACGCCCTGGGAACGTTTTTCCGTGGCGGACTTCAAGGACCGTTACGGGCTGAGCCGCAAGTGGGCGATCCCCCTGCTGGAGCACCTGGATTCGACGGGAGCGACCCGGCGGATGGGGGACGACCGCATGGTCGTACGCGAAAGGAGCACCGGATGAAGACGATCGCCGTCCTGGGAGCCTCGAAAGACCGCAGCAAGTACGGCAACAAATGCGTCCGCGCCTACCGCGAGGCCGGCTGGCAGGTGTTTCCCGTGAACCTGGGAAGCGCCGACCCGATCGAGGGGCTGGAGACCAGCCGCACGCTCGCCGACATCCCGGTCGACCTCGACCGGATCAGCGTCTACCTGCCGCCGCCGGTCACCCTGGAGTTGCTGGCCGACATCGCGGCCAAAGGGGCCGGCGAGGTCTGGCTCAATCCCGGCTCGGCCGATGCCCGGGTCCTCGACGAAGCCCGTCGGCGCGGCATCCCCGCCCGGCCTGGCTGCAGCATCGTGGACATCGGGGTGAGTCCGGAGCAGTTTCCGTAAGGAAGAGCCCTCACCCCCGGCCCCTATAGGCGCTAACTTAGCCACCGCGCCCGCGCCCACCAGGGGTTGAAACCCCTGGCTGCCGCCGAAAAAATCGTCCCCGAGGGGACGACGCCCCCATCCCGCCCCTTCAGGGAATCATCTTCCGCCGTGACATTTCTTAAACTTCTTGCCGCTCCCGCACGGACATGGTTCGTTCCTGCCAACCTTGACGGGCAAGTGCAACAACGGCCGCGGTTCCGGCTCCGGGTACTCTTGTTCAATGCCGCGAGTTTCTTGCACATTCATCAGCAGCCCGAGTGCCTGCTGAAGCTCCTTGGCTTCCTGCTCCATCTCTTCGTTCCAGCCTCGGCAGTCAAGATACATTGCGTCTTCGGATCGGGTCTGCGAGTCGTTCCCTGATTCGGTCGCAATACCGACGACATCAAGCGCCTCCGGGCACTTGAGCCGGACGGCCATGCATGCCGCTTCAAGGAAGTACCTTCTGACGTCTCGATTCTCCTGGACCGTCGCCCGGTGATTCCACGGGATCATGAGGTAGACGTAGTAGGGATCGCCGGGAGACGACGGCTGCGACACAGCCGTGCGGCGCATGTTGGCTGGCGTCGTGATCACACACTCAACCAACTTTCTCGCGAGCATGCGCCTTCGGACCCGCGGCTCCCGCGCCATCCAGCGCAGGATGCGCTCGGTATCTGACACTCCGCCGGGCGTCGCAAAGAACTGCGTCCCACTCATCGCGTGGAAGCTAAACTTTTCGATGAGCCTGTCCCACGAGTAGCTTACTTCGTTCGCCTCCACCTTTGCGATGCGCTGCGGGTTTCTCAGATAGTCTTCGTAGAAGCCTTCTTCGAGGGAAATGAAGTCAACCCTTTCTTCCGGCAGCTTGAAGAAGTGCTCCTTCTTCTCGTTCGTGTAGCGCAGGTACCACGAGAGAAGCTCTTCCTCGCCGGCAGCAAACAGGCGCGGGCCGGTGCGAAGGAACTCCTCCTTCTTGTCGAGGTACGCGACAAAATCCGCAATCGTATCCAGCTCCCTCATGAGCACGTTGAGTGTCGTGTCGTCCAGGACGTGGACGAACGACTTGGCCGGATCAAGATCGCCTACTTGAAACGGCTCCGTGTGTGCCGCCGCTCCCTTGAGGTCGGAGTTGATCATCAGGCTGCCGCTCCCTCCGAGTTCGTCCCGGCAGCGGTCAGCGATCTTGTGGGCCACGACAATAAGATGGAAGCGGGTGCGGTCGGTGATCTGCGGCACGAACGGCAGCGACTTGGTGCACTCCCGATCCAGGAAAAGGCGATTCGGGAACTGGCGCAGCAAGCGCTCCGCTCCGTGCGCCTGCTTGGCACTCTCCACGACCGCCTTGCGAAACCATCGGCTCCAATCGAGCTGGAGGTTTCCGGTCTGCGGCACCGCACAGTCCTTGTCCGAGAAGATGAGCACCTGGTCTTCAAAGACCACCAGGAGGTCGCACACCTCCTTGCCGATCTTTGCGCCGGGTACCAATGCTTCGCGAAAGATATTCGGGTAGCTCCACAGCGAAAGGAAAGTCCGCTCGCACAGGCGGGCGAGATAGCGCTCTGCCGTGGTGATACCCTGCTGCTTTTCGATCCTCTCTTGGTTCATAGGCATCGCCATACGTCCTCCTTGCGAGCTGGTAGACTCGCTCGCACACAACGTCTCTACAGAGAGTGAGAAGGATGAAACGAGTACGGTGCTTAAGGCTTGCGTAACTTTCCGAAGTCCCGAGGAGTACAGCGCGAAGAAACGTTCTCCGTTCTGGTCGAGGACTACGACACCGCCAAATCCACGACGGTTAGCTACGTCTTGCAAATCCTGCAGCTCCAAAACTTCGAGCTGCGAATCGTCAGTCCCTAATCCCACCGGCTATCCGGCGGAAGCTTCCTCTATCTCAAGCGGCAGGTGCCGATACCCACGTCGCTATCCCACCCTCACACCGCAGCTCTGGATTATACCGCGCCACGGACAAGCAGGAGAGGATTTCCCGGTCCCGCCTCCACATGGAGAACGCGCCGCTCCATGATCTAGTCCTCGATCCCCAAGTACGCTCGGAGCGCTCGCCGGATGATCTCGGACCTGGAGGTCCGCTCCTTCTTCGGCCGCTCGTCGAGCGCCCGGGCCTCGGGCCTCGTCCTAATGGACGTAGCTCACCTCTCGGACGAGGTTCGTCCAGGAGATCGAGAAGGCCGCCGCTGTCGAGCATGCCCCGCATCCCAACCCCGCTCACCTGGAAGCGCGTAAATTCGTCGTCCTCGAAAACCTGGGGATGGTAGACCGTCTCACGGCCCTTGCCACCCCCGGGATCGTCTCTGGTCCCTTCGCCATCTATCCCTCTCCCTTCGGGAACGCAGGGCCGTTCACCCTCAGCCACTTGCCCTCGCAGGCGAAGATCATCGACCTTCGGATGCAGAGCGCGCGTAGGGACGCCGCGGAGAAGTTTGCGGCCCTCGACTTGAACTGGTGGACCTGCAATCCGGCGGAGGTCATTGGTCCCGACCTCCAAGAGTTCCGGAACATCCACGAGCGCCTGAAACCGGCCCCCTGGAGCGAGCGATTGGTGAAGGGGACCCGGTGAAGACCGCCTGTGCCGTCACCGGGCGTGGTCCGCCCCGGACCCCTCCGCGGTCACCGGACCGGGGATCGACACGGCCCGATGGCTCCACCGGACGTATGAGCAGCAAACGGCAGATCAAAGCCCCTCATCCGCACCCCAATGCCAGTCGCCCGCAAAGGGATGCCGGTGATCGGCAGTCCCATGCCAGCGAACAGCAGACCTTTGCCGACGGCCGGCAGACCTTTGCCAGTGCCTGGCAGCCAGATGCCGGTGATCGGCAGCCAGATGCCCGCGGGTGGCATTGCCATGCCGGTGACCGGCAGATGCAGGCGGGCGGGCGGCAGACCTTTGCCGGTGACCGGCAGGCCGATGCCAGAGACCGGCAGACCTCTGCCAGAGGGCGGCAGCTGAATGCGAGTGACCGGCACCGTGATGCCGAAGACTGGCACTCCGGTGCGGATGACTGGCCGAAGACCGCCGCCGGGGCGCCGGGGCTGACGCAAAAGCGGCGGCGGCTGGCGGCAGATCGGGGCCAGCATCGCCGAACCGGGCGTCCAGACTCACGCCGGGCCATTCAAGAGCCAACCCACCCGCACTCTGGTGGCCGCCGCGGCATAGGAGGGGCCCCCTCCCCCATGACATAAGTGTACACCGCACCCTAGGGCTTGTATCAAGGCCGGGGTCTTGCGCCATAGTCCGCGACCATGACAGAGCATGCAGTAGTGATCGCCGGAGCAGGTCCGACAAGCTGCTACGTGTTGGGTTTCCAGGAGATCGACCAGACGCAGGTCGCGGTCGTTGGCGGCAAGGGCGCGCACCTGGGGGAGCTTTCGCGGATCGCAGGCATCAACGTGCCGGCTGGCTTTTGCGTGACGACGGACGCCTTCCAGCGGATCCTGGCGGAAGCGCCGTCGATCCCGTCGATCTATGATCGGCTCGATCGGCTGTCGCTTCTTTCGCCGGACGACCGGGAGGCGATCCGCGCGCTCAGCTTGGGAGTCCGCCGGACCCTCGAAGGAATCGCCATCCCCGAAGATCTGGCGGCGGCGATCACCCGCCCGCTCGCCCGGCTCGGCGAGCAAGCCGCCTACGCCGTCCGGTCCAGCGCGACGGCGGAGGACTTGCCGACGGCCTCCTTCGCGGGCCAGCAGGACACGTACCTGAACGTCGTGGGGCCGGCGGCGATCCTGCAGCACGTCAGCCGGTGCTGGGGTTCACTCCTCACCGAGCGGGCCGTGACCTACCGCCTGCGGAACGGCTTGGACCACCGGAAGGTCCACATGGCCGTGGTCGTGCAGCGGATGCTCTTTC
>DATFPH010000391.1:0-6839 GCA_035264905.1 Thermoanaerobaculia bacterium | reverse complement strand
CCGAGAACGTCGCCTTCGGCCTCGAGATGCGCCGGCTCGTGAAGCCGGAGATCGCCGCCCGCGGCGCCGAGGCCTTGCGGCTCGTGCGCCTCGAGGGTTTTTCCGGGCGCCTGCCGCGCCAGCTCTCCGGCGGCCAGCAGCAGCGCGTGGCGCTCGCTCGCGCGCTCGCCCACCGTCCCGAGGTGCTCCTGCTCGACGAGCCCTTCGGCGCGCTCGATGCCAAGGTCCGCGTGGAGCTCCGCCGCACCATCCGGGAGATCCAGCGCGAGCTCGGCATCACCGCGATCTTCGTCACCCACGACCAGGAGGAAGCGTTCGAGCTGGCCGACCGCCTGGCCGTCCTCTCGTTCGGCCGGCTGCTCGAGGCCGGCCCGCCCGACGAGCTCTACCTGCGGCCCGAGACGGAGTTCGTGGCCACCTTCCTGGGCACGGGCAACCTCATGGTCGGGGAGCACACGGCCGCCGGAGTGCAGCTTGGCCCGGTGCAGTTCCCGCTCACCACCCGCGCCGAGGCCGCGGACGCCTCGCGCCGGGTGCAGATCCTCTTCCGGCCCGAGGACGTGGCGCTCCGCGGCTCGGCCCAGGACCTGAGCTGCCCGTCGCTCGGCGAGGCGGTCGTGGAGCAGCGGGCCTTCGTGGGCTCGTTCGAGCGCCTGCGCCTGCGCCTGCCCTCCTTGCCCGGCGTGCGCGCCATCTCGCCGCCGGTCCCGTTCGGCAGCGACGGCGTCTGGATCGAGGCCGCCCGCACGCAGGATCAGGCACGCCGCTTCCCGCTCCACCCGGGAGACACGACCTTCGTCGGCGTGCAGCGCGTCCACGCCCTGGTCCACCCCGGGATGAAGTTCCTGCTCGTGACGGACGCCACCGGCTCGAAGGCCGCCCTGGAGCTGGGCGGTCAGATCGCCCGGCTCGCCCATGCGCAGGTCACGGTCCTGGAGACCGGCTCCGAGCCGGGCGAGGCGGCTGAGCGCCGCAGCCAGGACGTTCGCGAGCGCCTCGGCTCCGGCCTCGCCGCCCTGGAGACCCGCTCCTCGCGGGAGGCCGCGGCCGAGGCGGTCGAGCGCGAGGCCGAGCGCCAGGCTTGCGACCTGGTCGTCCTGACCCCGCCTCCACGCGAGGGGCTGGAGACGGCCGAGCGCGCGCTGCGGGCGGGCCAGCACCACCTGCTGATCGTGCCCGCGGCGCACTCCGGGCAGGTGCCCGCCCGGGTCCTGATCTGCGTGGCGGTCGGGGAGCCGGGCAAGGAGGACGTCTCCTTCTCCGGCCGCCTGTCTCGCCACCTGGGCGCCGAGGCCACGATCCTGACCGTGCTGCGCGCGGAGGAGAAGGGAGGGCCGGCAGAAACCCATGCCGAGCGCTTCCTCTCCCGCAGCACGCGCACGCTCCTGCGCCTGGGTGTCACGGCCTCGGCCCGCATCCGGTGCGGCAACGTGCGCGACGAGATCCTCGCCGAGCTGACGGAAGGCAGGCACGACCTGCTGGTGCTCGGAGCACCGCTGCCCGGGAGGGGCGGCGAGCTGTCGCTCGGCGGCCTCATCGAGAAGATGCTGCCGCTGGTCCCCGAGCTGCCGGTGCTGATCGTGCGCTCGCACGAGGTGGTGTCGTGAATCCGGTCCGGCAACCGTCGGTCTCCCCGGAAGAGGAGGAGCTGCGCCGGATCGAGCGCGAGGTCCTGAGGAGCCTGCGGGAGATCCGCTTCGGCTCCGTCGAAATCGTCATCCATGACGGGCGCGTGGTCCAGATCGAGCGCCGCGAGAAGGTGCGCCTGGACCGCACGGGGTATAGCATGGGGACGGGGGTCACGGAATGAATCCGGACCCTCGGAGTCCCGGCGCTCCGTGCCGGCCGACCGGGCAACCGGAGGCCGGAGCGGTCAACCCTACCTTTACAACCGACCCGACCGGATCCCCGGAGGAGAGGAACCATCGGAGATCCAGGACATGAGAACGATCGGTTTGTGGCTGTGCCTCGCCTTGTTGACGGCCGGCACGGCTTTGGCACAGGACCCCCCGGCGGAAGAGCCGGAGGAGGAGACGACGGAAGCCGAGGAGCCCAAGTCCGTCGAGGAGCGCCTGGAAGAGCTGGACCAGGCGATCCGCATCGTCGACCGCAAGGTCGACATCGAGAAAGAGGCTGCCGAGACGAAGGCGAAGACCGCGGGCCAGGCCGTCGCGGGCAAGGACGGCTTCAGCCTGAAGTCCGCCGACGGCGCCTTCCAGCTCAAGCTGCGGGGCTATACGCAGCTCGACGGCCGCTTCTACAGCGGGGATGACGAGCGTCCGGCCAACGACACGTTCCTGCTGCGGCGCATCCGCCCCATCATCGAGGGCACCCTGTTCAAGATCTTCGACTTCCGCATCATGCCGGACTTCGCCCAGGGGCAGACCGTGCTGTTCGACGGCTACCTGGAGGGGCGCTTCTCGCCCGCCTTCAAGGTGCGCGCCGGCAAGTTCAAGCCCCCCGTCGGCCTGGAGCGCCTGCAGTCCGCCTCCGAAATCTTCTTCGTCGAGCGCTCCTATCCCACGGCCCTGGTGCCCAGCCGGGATGTCGGCATCCAGGTGAGCGGCGACATCGCGGGCGGCGTCGCCAACTACGCGGTCGGCTGGTTCAACGGCGTGGTGGACGGCGGCAATACGGGCGACGTGGACACCGAGGACGACAAGGACGCGGCGGCGCGGATCTTCTTCACCCCCTTCGCCAAGGGAGTGGGGCCCCTCAAAGGCCTCGGCTTCGGCGTCGCGGCCTCTCAGGGGAGCACGACCGGTACGCTGACCGCGACCGCGTTGCCCGCATATCGCACGCCCGGCCAGCAGACCTTCTTCTCCTACCGCACGGACGGCACGGCCCCCAACACCGTGATCGCGGACGGCGACCGCACCCGGCTCTCGCCCCAGGGCTATCTCTACGTCGGCCGGTTCGGGCTCCTGACCGAGTACGTGCAGTCGACGCAGGAGGTGCGGCGCGGCACGGAGGTCGAGGAGCTGGAGAACGAGGCCTGGCAGGTGGCGGCCTCCTGGGTGATCCACGGCGGCGACGCCTCCTTCCGCGGCGTCGCGCCGAAGCAGGTGTTCGATCCCGCGGCCCACACCTGGGGCGCATTCGAAGTCGTGGCCCGGATCAGCAGCCTGGACGTGGACGACGCGGCGTTCCCGCTCTTCGCCAACCCGGCGAGCTCCGCCTCCGCGGCCGATTCGATCGGTGTCGGCCTCAACTGGTACTTGAACCGCAACCTCAAGCTGATGCTCGACTACGAGCGGACCGAATTCGAAGGCGGGGCGGCCGCGGGAGACCGCGAGGACGAGAACGTCCTGCTCAGCCGCTTCCAGATCGCTTTCTGAGGAGATCATGATGAAAGTGAAACCATTCCTCGCAGCTCTCCTGCTCACGGCCGCCACCGCCCTTACGGCGTGGGCGGCCGGCAGGGAGATCACGCTCCTCAACGTCTCCTACGACCCCACGCGGGAGCTCTGGCGGGACATCAACGAGCACTTCGCTCCCCTGTACGAGAAGCAGACTGGAAACAAAGTGTCCATCAAGCAATCGCACGGCGGGTCGAGCACGCAGGCCCGGTCCGTGATCGACGGGCTGGAGGCGGATGTCGTGACTCTGGCCTCCTTCCTGGACACCGATGCGATCAGCCAGAGAGGGCTGATCAAGAAGGGTTGGGTCGACAAGCTTCCCAACCGATCGCTTCCCTACACTTCGACGGTCGTCTTCGTCGTCCGCAAGGGGAATCCCAAGAAGATCAAGGACTGGCCGGACCTGGTGAAGCCGGGCATCAAGATCGTGACCCCGAACCCCAAGACCTCGGGGAACGGATACATGAGCTTCTTTTCCGCGTGGGGCTCCGTGGTCCTGCGCGGCGGCACGCGGGAGCAGGCCATCGCCTACGTGACCAAGCTGTACAAGCAGGTGCCGGTGCTCGATTCGGGCGCCCGCGGCGCGACGACCACCTTCGTTCAGAAGGGCATCGGCGACGTCCACCTGGCGTGGGAAAATGAAGCGCACCTGGAGGTGCAGGAGGCGAAGGGCAGGCTGGAGCTGATCTACCCGCCCATCAGCATCCGGGCAGAGCCTCACGTCGCCGTGGTCGACGCGAACGTGGACCGCCACAAGAGCCGCCAGGCGGCCGAAGCCTACTTGAAATACCTCTACACGGCCGAGGCCCAGGAGATCATCGCCAGACATTTCTACCGTCCCACCAACCAGGCGATCCTGGCGAAGCATGCCGCGAGCTTCCCGAACATCCGGCGGTTTGCCATCACGGAAATCGCCAAGAGCTTCCCGGACGCGCACAAGCAGCTCGTCGGGGAAGGCGGCGTGTTCGATACCATCTACAAGCCCAGGTAGACGCCGGCGCCCCGCGCCGGCGCCTTCCCAGGCGCGGGGCGACCCCTTACCGGAGCGGAAAGAAAGAATCATGGCGGATGAGAATCGGAAGGTATTGCCCGGGTTTTCGCTGACCTTGGGGTACACGGTCTTTTATCTCAGCATCCTGGTGCTTTTCCCCATCGCGGCCTTGTTTTTCAAGGTGAGCTCGCTCACCTTCGACGAATTCTGGTCCGCCGTGTGGACGGAGAGGGCGCGCGCCGCCTACTTCCTGACGTTCGGAGCCGCGTTCGTCGCCGCGCTGGTGAACCTGGCCCTGGGGCTGCTCCTCGCCTGGGTCCTCGTGCGGTATTCATTCCCCGGCAAGAGGCTGATGGATGCGCTCGTCGACCTGCCGTTGGCCCTGCCGACCGCCGTGGGCGGTCTCGTCTACTCCAGCCTGTACGTGGAGAACGGCTGGTTGGGCCGCTACCTGGTCCCGCTGGGAATTCAGGGAGCCTACAGCCGCTTCGCCATCGTCCTGGTGCTGGTCTTCGTCGGCCTGCCTTTCGTGGTGCGGACCGTGCAGCCGGTCCTGGAAGAGCTCGACCAGGATGCCGAGGACGCCTCCGCGTCGCTCGGAGGAACGCGCTGGCAGACGTTTCGGAGGGTGATTCTTCCCGAGCTCTATTCGGCGCTGATCACCGGCTTTGCCCTGGCGCTTGCCCGCGGCATCGGCGAGTACGGGTCGGTGGTTTTCGTCTCCGGAAACATGCCGTACCAGACGGAGATCGCCCCGATCCTGATCGTGGCGCGCCTGGAGGAGTTCGCGTACGGAGAAGCGACGGCGATCGCCGCCGTGCTTCTGGTCATCTCCTTTGCCATGCTGCTGGTGATCAACCTGCTGGAGCGCTGGAGCAGACGCCATGCCCATTGAAGCCGCCTCGGAAGGAACCCGGACCGCCGGACGGTTCCGGCCTTCGTGGCAGGATCCCGCCTGGGTGCGCTGGATCCTGATCTCGATCTCGGTCGCCGTCGTCGGGGTGCTGGTCGTCATTCCCCTGATCAGCATTTTCACGATCGCCCTGAGCGAAGGCGTCGGCGCGTACTGGAACAACCTGACCGGCGATCCGGACACCCGTCACTCGATCCTCTTGACTCTGACGGTGGCCCCGATCGCCCTGATCGCCAATCTCGTCTTCGGCGTCGCGGCAGCCTGGGCCATCGCGCGGTTTCGCTTTCCTGGACGGACCTTTCTGACCGCGCTGATCGATCTGCCCTTTTCGGTCTCGCCGGTCGTCGCGGGGCTGATGTTCGTGCTGATCTTCGGGCTGCAGGGGTACTTCGGGCCGTTTCTCCGCCGGGACGGCTACTCGGTCATGCCCTGGGTGGTCTCGATCCTCGCGGCCGGATTGTTCCTCCTGCTGTTCTATCTGTTCCGGCCGATCGATCCGGAGGCGCGTCGCGGTCTCTGGCGGCACCCCCTGCCGGTGGCGCTCGCAGGCAGCGCAGCCGTGTTCGGGCTGCTTTTCTTCGCCCAGCAATACTTCGGGATCTGGCCGCGCAACGAGAGCCTGAAGATCATCTTCGCGACTCCCGGGCTCATTCTGGCGACCGCCTTCGTCACCTTCCCTTTCGTGGCGCGGGAGCTGATCCCCGTCATGGAGGCCATCGGCCCGGACGAGGAAGTGGCGGCGGTGAGCCTGGGCGCCAACGGCTGGCAGATCTTCTGGCGCATCACCGTGCCGAACATCAAGTGGGGGCTCGCCTACGGGATCATCCTGTGCAACGCGCGCGCCATGGGAGAGTTCGGCGCCGTCTACGTGGTGTCCGGCCACATCGCCGGTCAGACCGACACCATGCCCTTGCGGATCGAAAAGCTGTTCCAGGAATACAACCTCCCCGGGGCTTTCGCCGTGGCATCCCTGCTGACCCTGCTGGCTCTCCTGACTCTGGTCATCAAGGCCAGGCTCGAGAGGAAGGGATCCTTCCGGTTCCGATGACGGCAGATAATCCTGGGGGGGTATAAGCTCCCCCCGATGCGCCGTGCCCGCCTGAGCACCCTTCTGATCGGAGTCAACGCCGGCCTCGTGCTGCTGGCCGTGGTCTGCGTGGTCTTCGCGGCCATGGGCCTGCTGCGGCGGCTGGCGGACCAGCAGGCGCTGGCGCGGGTGGAGCTGGGGGGCCGGGCCGCGCTGGAGGCGGTGGAGCGCTCGGCGCAGGACGTCCACACCTCGGCGCTGGCGCTCGACCGCTCGTTCGTCGAGAGGGTCTCTGCGCAGGTCGGGCTGCCGGTGGCGGTCGTCTCCGCCGCCGAGGCGGCGGAGCGCACGGACGATCCCCGCTATCTCCTGCGCGACCAGGCGCTCTCCACCGGCCAGCCCGCATCGGGCCGCCTGGAGGATGCCTACGTCTCGATCGTCCCCATCCCCCCTGAGAACACCGCGCTGGTCGAGACCTCGCTCCCCACGCAGCCGATCGCGTCGTCGCTGCACGGCCTCGTGCGCACGCTGCTGCTCCTCTCGCTCTGG
>DATFPH010000390.1:0-29738 GCA_035264905.1 Thermoanaerobaculia bacterium | reverse complement strand
GGCGGCGGCGGCGGAAGAGGTGCTTGCGCCCGCGCTCGATCTTGTTGACGACCGGCAGGAGCGGCGCCGGCGGCAGGCTGTCGAGCCGGTCCCACCAATATTTCTTCGAGGCCTGCCAGGAGAGGGTCTCCTTGAGGCCGGCCTCGGCCAGCACGTAGTCGCGGAACGACAGCCCGGGCTCGCCGACCGGCAGCGCGGGGTTCTCGTAGAAGGCGTACCACTGGCGGAAGATGATCAGCATGCTCCAGGCGTCGAGGACGAGGAAGTCCAGGCTGACGCACAGCCGCGAGCGCCCTTCGCCGAGGCGGATCAGCCGGATCTCGAACAGCGGCCAGCGATCACAGGGGAACACCTGGTGCGACATCTCGGAGCGGACCCGCTCGAGCTCCGCCGCCTGCCGCTCCGGGCCGTCGCCCCGCACGTCGTGGACGGCGATCTCGTAGCCGGGCACCTCCGGGAGGATGCGCTGCCGGCCGTTCACGTCGATCACGGCGCGCAGCATCCCGTGCATGGCGATGACGTTGCGGAACGCGGCGCTCAACCGCTCCGGGTCGAGCTCGCCGCACTCGAACTCGAAATAGATGTGGCTCGACACCTCGCCGAGCTCGAGGTGGCCGCTGCGCCCGATCCAGTAGGCATGCTGCACGTCGTTCAACGGGAAGGGCTCGTGGGCCCGCTCCGGGTCCGGGACGATGTGCGGCAGCTCGCTCTCCGGCACGGGGACGCGGGCCTCGCGCAGCTTTTCGATCAGCGCGTCGCGGTGGCGGCCGATCTCCCGCTGCAGCTCCGGCGTCAGGACGCCTGCGGGCGCGTTCACGTGCAGCTTGCCGTCCCGGACCTCGATCTTGACGTGGAGCGCGGCGAGCGTGGCCAACAGACTCTGCATCACATTCTCCCAACGGCTGCGGGTTCGGCTGCGAGGAGGAGCGAGCACCAGTCGTCCACCAGGGGCTCTCCCAGGAAGCTGTGGTGCGTCCCGGGGACATGGACGCAGCGCACCTGGCCCCGGGTGAAACCTCGCCATCCCCAATCGCTCTCATGGCGGTGTGGATGCGTGGAGAACTCGTCGACGACGTCCCTCTCCACGCGCACGACGGTCAGATCGGCGGAGATCGTCCCCGGCCGGTAGCGGCTGCCGGCGGCGATCAGGTCGCGGAAGATCTCGAAGCTCGGCGCGAGCTGCTCCAGGTCCACCCCGGCCGCGGCGCCGGACCCCAGCAGCTCTCTCGCCCGGCGGAGCTGCCCGGCGAGGGTCCGCCCGGCGAAGCTCTCGCCGTGCAGCCGCTCCAGGGGGAGGTCGAGGGCGAGGTCGTCCAGGAACCAGCGGAGCAGCCGCTCGTCGCTCAGGTCGGCGTGGCGGACCGGCGTCGGACCGTCGAGGACGTAGAGCTGCCGGACGCCCTCCCCGGCGGCTTCGAGCTGCGCGGCCATCTCGAACGCGATCATCGCGCCCGAGGACCAGCCGCCCACGGAGTAGGGGCCGTCCGGCTGGACGGCGCGCAGCTCCGCCACGTAATGCTTCGCCAGCTCGGCCACGTCGCGGCGGCGGTCCGCCTCGCCGGCGCCCGCGGGCGCCTGGACGCCGTAGAGCGGCCGGTCGAGCAGCCGGCCGAGCCGGGAGTAGGTCATCACCGAGCCGCCCGCCGGGTGGACCAGGAAGAGCGGCTCCCCGGTGCCCCGCAGGTCGATCGGCACGATCCGGCTTTCCCCTTCTCCCGTCGCGCCGGCCGCGATCCCGGCGGCGAGCGCGCGGATCGTCCGCGCCCGCCACATGTCGCTCAGCGTGTGCGCCTTGCCGAAGTCCTCGCGGATCAGGGCGAAGATCCGGATGGCGTCGAACGACTGCCCGCCGAGCTCGAAGAAGTCGTCGGTGACGCCGATCTCGGGGACGCCCAGGATGCGCTGCCAGATCGCCTGCAGGCTCGCCTCGACGGCGTTGGCGGGCGCCGCGCGCTCCCGCGCCTCTGGCGCCGCCGCCTCCTCCGGAAGCGCCGAGAGCAGGGCCTTGCGGTCGACCTTCCCGTTGCCGGTCAGCGGCAGCCGCTCCAGGGCGCGCCAGGAGGTCGGCACCATGGAGTCCGGCAGCTTCGTGCGCAGGAACGCTTCGAGCTCGCGCGGCTCGATGGACCCCGAGATGGGGACGACGAACCCGGCCAGCCGCCGCGGCGCGCCGGGGGCGTCCTGCACCGCCACCACCGCCTCCCGCACGGCCGGGTGCTCGGCGAGCGCCGCCTCGATCTCGCCGAGCTCGATGCGGTGCCCCTGGATCTTCACCTGGAAGTCGATGCGCCCCATCCACTCGATGCAGCCGCCCGGCAGGTAGCGCCCCAGGTCGCCCGTGCGGTAGAGCCGCTCGCCGGTCGCGGCGTCGGCGATGAAGCTCCGGCGCGTCTTCTCCTCGTCATTCCAGTACCCCAGCGCGAGCCCCACGCCGCCGATGTGGAGCTCGCCGGGGACCCACCGCGGACAGGGCCGGCCGTGGCGGTCGCGCACGTCCCAGGTCTGGTTGACCAGGGGATAGCCATAGGGGATCGTCGCCCAGGCGGGATCGACATCGCTGACCGGATAGACGATCGACCAGATCGAGGCCTCGGTCGCGCCGCCCAGGCTGACGATCTCGGCGCCCGGGGCGATCCGCCGGATCGCGGCCGGCAGGTCGAGGGGGATCTTGTCGCCGCTCAGGAGGACCAGGCGGAGCTCCGGCAGAAGGACCCGCCGCCGCTCCGCCGCCTCGACCAGCAGGCTCATCAGCGCCGGCACCGAGCTCCACACCGTGACCTCCTCGGCGAGCAGGAGGTCGAGCCAGCACGCCGGGTCGAGGGCCGATTCCGGAGCGGGATAGACGAGGCGGGCGCCCGCGGCAAGGGTGCCGAACAGGTCCCACACGGAGAGGTCGAAGTTGAAGGCGGAGACCCCGAAGATGCAGTCGGCGGGACCGACGGCGAAGCGCTCGTTGATGTCCCGGACCGTGTTCACAGCGCCGCGGTGGTCGATCATCACCCCCTTGGGCCGGCCCGTCGAGCCCGAGGTGTAGATGACATAGGCGAGATCGGTGCTCGCCTGGACCGATCCACCGTGCTGCTCCCCGGCGGCCGGCCGCTCCACGGCGAGCGGCGTCACCCCGGCGGGCCAGTCGAGAGCCTCGGCGTCGCGGCGCCGGGTCAGCGCCACGGACGCTCCCAGGTCGGCGAGCAGGAAGGCGATGCGCTCCTGCGGCAGGTGGGGGTCGATCGGCACGTAGGCGGCCCCCGCGCGGAGGACCGCCAGCACGGCGGCCGCGGTCTCCTGGTCCCTCTCCATCACCACCGGCACGCGGTCTCCCCGCCCGACGCCGCGCGCCGCCAGCTCCGCGGCCAGGGCGCCGCTCCAGGCGTCGAGCTCGCGGTAGGTCAGCCGGCCGCCCGCGCTCACCAGGGCCGTGGCCTCGCCCCGCGCCGCGGCCTGCGCGCGCAGCGGCTCGTGCAGGAGGGCGCCGGAGAGCGGCTTCGCGGTCTGATTGCGGGCGCGGCGCTCCGCGAGATCGCTCGCGGCGACGAAGCCGAAGTCTCGTTGCCCCCAGGCGGCACGGTCGTCCGCGAGGCGGGAGAGCAGCCGTCCGTAGGCGGCCCACAGGTCGTCGATCATCCCGGCGGGGAAGAACTCTTCCAGCAGGTCCCAGACGTAGAAGCAGCGGCCGTCCTCCAGCTCGAAGAACTGGTGGTCGAGCACCGTCTGCGACGTCTCCAGCACGGAGAAATCGGCTTTCCGGTACTTCTTGAGGAACAGCCCGCTGCCGACGACGAAGGGGCTCGGCGCGGTGCCGAAGGAGCCTTTCAGGTGGTTGAGCTCCTGCAACACCCGCATGCCCCCGAGCTGCAGGTGCTTCAGGTCTTCGAGGACCTGCTCCTGGATGCGCCGCGCGTTGCCGGCGAACGGCGCCGCGGCGTCCCAGCGGATCTCCAGCGGGTAGAGCGACGCGAAGTTGCCGAGCATCCGCCCGAGGTCGGGGTGCAGCTCGGTGAAGCGCCGCGTCACCATCTGGCTGAGGATGAAGTGATCCGACGTGCTCCAGGCCGCGAGCACCGACGCGTAGGCCGCGAGGACGGCGTTGGAGGGCGTCAGCCCCTGCGCGCCCGCGTGCTCCTTGAACGCCTCCCAGCGCGCCGGCTCGACGATCCCCGACCGCCGTGTGAGCCGCGACCGGCACCGCCGGTCGAGCCCTGCGATCATCGGGAGATCCGGCGGCGGCGGCAGGCCCGGCAGGCGGGAGAACCAGTAGTCCCGCGCCGCCTGCCCCGCCGGCGAGTCGGCGAGGCGCGCGAGCCCCAGCACCGCATCCCGGTACGACAGCTCGAGGGGAGGGGCGATGGCCTTCGGGTTCTTGACGGCGGCGTCGACCTCGCCGAGCAGCAGGTTGGCGCTGAAGCCGTCGAGGAAGAAATTGTTGTGGTTGTAATGGATGCGCGCCCGCTCCGCGGCGCCGTCCCGCCACAGCGAGACCCGCAGGTCCAGCCAGGGCCAGGCGTCGAGCCGCGGCTCCTGCCGCATCATCTCCGCGCGCACTCCTTGCAGGCCGGCCGCGGCTTCTTCGGGGCTGGCGCCGCGCCAGTCATAGACCCGGCAGCCGATCGCGAGCGGCCCGGCGAGCTGTTGCAGCTCGATCTCGCCGTTGACCACGCACAGCTCGCGTCGGTGGCGCGCGAGCACCCGGTTCCACGCGGCCTCGTAGGCGGCCACGTCGAAGGCGGGACGGTCGAGCTCCATGTAGTAGTGCGGCCGGACGTGGAACTCCATGTAGGGGTCGTTGGCGATGTAGAAGCCGAGCTGCAGGTCGGACAGGGGGAAGGGGACGAGGTCCGCTCCCGGGTCCGCGGCGAGGAGCGGCGCGACGCGGTCGGCCGCCGGCGCCATCCCGGTGAGCCGGCGGACGATCTCGTCCTTCCCCGCCACCACCCGCTGGCGCAGCGCGTCCGTCAGCACCCCGACCGCCGCGACGATCTTCAGCCGGCCGTCTTCGGCGGCGACCTGGACGCCGAGCTGGGCGAGATCTTCGAGGAGCTTCGTGACTTCGTCCATCGCGCCATCTCCCCTAAAATACGAAGATCTCCGTCTCCTCGCCGGCCGGCCGGGTATCGTGGCTGACGTGCCGGAGGAGCAGCTGCGCATAGAGCTCTCCGGCCAGGAAGCGCACCTTGTCGGCGATGATCCGGTGCACCGCGAGGTCGACGCCGAGGTCGCGCCGCAACGCGTTGCGCAGGCTGTTCGAGGAGAGCGAATCCATGCCGAACTCGCCCAGCAGGGCGTCGGCGAACGGTCGCGACCGCGCATCGAGCGAGGCCGGATCGACGCCGAGCGTCTCCGCGGCCATGAAGCGCAGCAGCGTGAGCAGCTGGCCGGTCGCGGCCTCGCGCGGCTGGCACATGGTCGCGGCGATCCCCTCGGCGCTGCGGTCGGGCGCAGTTTCTGGACGGCTGGGACGGCCGGGCGCGGGCAGGAGGGGCTCGGCCGGACTTCGCGCTTCCCGCGGCGGAGGGGCGGCCGGCGCGATCCGGCGCCGCACGAAGCCGTCGCTCTCCGCCACCACGACCTGCCAGCCGTCCGCGTGCGTGCCCGCCGCCGGGAAGAGGACGGAGCGGAAGCCCTCCTGCTCCAGGACCGCCTTCCAGGTCTCCGGCCGCAGCGCCGGACCCCCGGGAGCGCGCAGCTCGGGATCGGCGAACAGCCACCAGCCGTCCAGGAGCCCGAAGGTGAGGTGGTGGAACAGGCTGTTGTCCGCGATCTCGTTGAGCAGGAGGAGCCCGTTCGTGCGCAGCACGCTCTTCGCGTGGCGCAGCGTCCGCCGGATGTCTTTCGTCGCGTGCAGGACGTTCGTCGCGATCACCAGGTCGTAGCGGTCCGCCGCGATCCCCTGCTCCTCCGGCGGCCTCTCGACGTCGAACGTCGCGTAGCCGAGATAGGACGGGCAGAGCGGCAGCGCTGTTTTCGCCAGAGTGAGGAACGCCGCCGAGATGTCGGTGAAGACGTACTCCTCGACCGCGTTCTCCCAGAGCGCCAGGGCCGCGAGGACGGCCTCGGTCGTCGCGCCCGTGCCGGCTCCGATCTCCAGGATGCGCAGGCGGGCGGCGGGATCGCGGCGGCGGCGCTCCTCGATGCAGCCCACCACCACGTCCGCGAGGGTCTGGTTGCAGAAACGGGCGAGCGGACCCTGGCGGTAGACGTCCCCGACCCGCGACGTCGATCCGCCGTCGAACAGGTCCCCCAGCAGGACGTCGGTGGGCGCGCGCCGGCCGGTCAACACTTCCGGCAGAGCGCGGAGGGCCGTTCCGGCCAGCTCGACGTGGGCGCGCCAGTCGGGGTCCTGGCGCCAGGCGGCGCTGCACAGCTCCCAGGACCGCCAGGCCGCCGCGGCGTCGAGCGGCGCGCCGTTCCCGGTCCGGGTCCGCGCCAGCTCCGCGGCGCTGCGCTCCAGCCAGCGCTCGTAGCGGTCGAGCGGGACCGCCGTCCCCAGCGACCGGAGCTGCGCTCCCAGCAGCTCGCGCAGGGCGCCGTCGATCTCCTCGTTGGCGCGCGACCAGGCGGGCGCAGGCCGCCAGGGCTCCCCCGCCGCCAGCCGGCGCGCCGCACCGGGGTCGCGGAGGAGGGACGGCAGGGTCTCGTCCTGATGGGCCGCCCACTCGTCGGGCAGGACGCCGGTTCCTTCCAGGGCCGCGGCGCCGGTCGTCTCAATGTAGGCGAGCTGCGCGGCCGGGCCGCCCAGCAGGCGGTCGAGCGCCGCCATCGCGCCGGGCAGCTCGATCGAGCCGAACCCCTTGCGCGCCATCAGCTCACGGTGGCGCTCGGAGGAGGCGGCGCCGACGCTCCCCCAGTAACCCCAGTTGATCACCCGGACGCGGCACGGCCATTCCGCGGCCAGCCGCCGCGCGAACGCGTCCTTGAACGTGCAGCCGGCGACGTAGTTGCTCTGCCCGGGCGACTTCAGGAACGCGAGCATCGAGGAGAAGAAGAGGACGAAGTCGAGCGCGTCGCCGCCGAACACCTGGGCCAGGCGGACGCTGGCGTCGACCTTCGGCGCGAGCCCCGTCCGCAGCTCGTCCTCGGTCATGTTCTCCAGGCTGCGGTCCTGGAGGACGATGGCGGCGTGGATCAGGCCGTCGATGCGCCCGTAGGCTTCGAGGACGGCCGCGCGCACCCTTGCGAGCTGCTCGCGGTCGGTCGCGTCGGCGCTGAGATAGAGCGGCGCCGGGCCGAGCGCGGCCAAGCGGTCCAGCCGGGCCTGGATCGACGCGTCGAGCGGCCGGCGGCCGACCCAGACGAGCCGCGCCGGCCCGCGGCGCAGCAGAGCCTCGCTCCACGCCTCGCCGATGCCGCCGGCGCCGCCGATCACCACGTAGACCCCGTCCGGGCGGTACGCCGCGGCCGGCTCGCCCGCCGGGCGGTAGCGGACGAGCCGCGGCCGGTACCAGCGGCCGGCCCGCCAGGCCGCGGGGTTGCCGTGCGGGTCCGGCGGGAACGCCAGGATCTCGCGCCAGGCCGGCCAGGCGCCGGCGGACGGCAGGTCGAGGAGCCGCACCGCCCACCCGGGTTGCTCACGGGCCAGGGTGCCGATCAGGCCGTGCACGCCGCCGTGGGTGGGGCTCGCGATCTCCTGGGAATGGACGGCCGCGGTCCCGGCCGTGATCACCGTCCAGGTCAACGGCCGGTCGCCGGACCCCGCGGCCAGGAGAGCCTTGATCAGGCGGAAGCCGGAGAGCACGCCGTCCGCCTGCGCGGCGAGGATCGAGTCGTCCGCGGCCGAGGCGGGCTGGTGCGGCGGCACGATCCAGACGAGGTGCCGCACCTCGCCGAGGGCTTCGATCCCATCGCCTGGCCCCAGGAGCACGGCGTCCGGATGGATCTCCCGCAGGGCCGCCTGCTGCTCCGGCGTCCCGCCGGCGATCACCAAAGGACCGGCGGAAGGCTTCCCCGCCTCGGCCGCCACGGGCTCCCAGAGCGGCAGGAGGAACAGCTCGCCGGCGAGCGGATCGGCGTCCGGACGGGGCGCGGCGGCGCGCAGGATCAGCCCGCGGAAGCGGGCGCAGACGCGGCCCGCGTCGTCGCAGAGGTCGACGTCGCAGGCCGAGCCCTCCCGGCGGATCGCCGCCCAGAGAGCCGGCGGACAGGGGCGCAGGATCTCGGCCCGCTCCAGCTCGAACGGCAGGGCGGGAAAGGTCGCTCCGGCCACTCCGCTCCGCTCGGCGAGCGAGAAGCCGAGGATCGCCTGGACCGCCGCGTCCGCCAGCGACGGGTGGAGGACCATCTCTTCGCGGGTCTCCGCCAGGAAGTCCGGCAGCCGCAAGCGCGCGAGGATCTCGTCCGTCCCGACGAAGAGCTCTTCGAGCCCCTGGAGCGCGGGGCCGTACGCGTAGCCCATCGCGGCGAAGGCGGGATAGAGGTCGTCCGCCGTGAAGCGCGCGCTCGTGCACCGGGCGCGCAGCGCGGCGACGTCCACCGGCGGCGCCTCGGTGGGAGCGCCGATCCCGGCCCGCCCCTGGCCGTGGAAGACAGCCTCGCCGGCCTCGTCGCTCAGCAGCTCGAAGTCCAGAGCGCCGCCATCTTCAGGGATCAGCCGCAGGGTCGCCCGGACCGGCTCGCCGGCGACGACGAGCGGGCGGAGCCAGGAGACGCGCTCCAGCCAGACCGCCGTCTCCCCGTCCGCGGCAGAGAGCCCCGCCACCCGTTCGACCGCGGCGCGCGCCATCTCCAGCCAGGCCACGCCCGGCAGCATCGGCCGGCCCGCGACGACGTGGTCGGCGAGGAACGGCTCGTCTCCGGTCAGCACCGTGTCGAAGCGGACCTCCGGGAAGGAATGGCGCCCGTTGAGCAGCGGATGCGACGCCGACGCGCCGCGCGCCGGAGCGGTCTCCGCCGAGACCCAATGACGCGCCCGCGCGAAGGGATAGGTGGGCAGGTGCACCCGCCGCGGCCGGGGCGAGGGAGCGAGACGCTCCCAGTCGACGTCGGCGCCCCCGGCCCACAGAGAGGCCAGCTCCGGCAGGCCCGCCCCCGCCCGCGGCGCGCCCTGCCCCGTTCCCGCGAAGCCGCGATGGCGGCGCGGCGTCCCGGCGGTGCCCGCGACGAAGCTCCGCAGCTCGGCCGCGAGCTCCTGGCGCGTCGCGACGACGAAGGCGGCGCGCTCGGCCATCGGCTCGCGTCCGACCTGCAATGCCCAGGCGATGTCGGCGATGTTGGCGCTGTCAGTGCTCTGCCCCGGTGTCGGGGACCCTCCGCGCTCGCGGGCGATCCGCTCCGCGAGAGACTCCAGGGACGGGCTTTCGAGCAGCGAGCGGGAGGGCAGCCGCAGGCCGTGGGCCTCTTCGACCGCGGCGAGGAAGAGCCGGGTCTCGACCGCGCCCCAGCCGAGCTCCTCCCATTCGAGGCCGGGCGTGGGCTCCACCCCCACGTCGAAGCGCCGCCGCAGGAGGTCTCCGAGACTGGTCACGATGCCATCGGGAGAGGACCCCGCGGCACCCTCCGCCTTCTCGGGGCCGAGCCGCTCCAGGAAGGCGAGGAGCCCGCGCGCCCGCTCGATCAGCTCGTTCTCGCTCCGCGCAGAGAGCGGCACGAGGCAGGGGCCCTCCGCGGCGGCGGCCCTGTCGGCGAGGGGCGGCGCCTCCTCGATCACCACATGGGCGTTGGCGCCGCCGAAGCCGAACGAGCTGACGCCGGCGCGCCGCGGGAGCTCACGCCCCTCCCGGTCGCGCAGGCGCGGCCAGGGCTCGTTCTGCGCCACGACGTGGAAGGGGCTCGCGCTCAGATCGATCTCGGGGTTCAGGCGCTCGAAGTGGAGCGTCCTGGGGATCCGCTCGTGGCGGAGCGACAGCAGGATCTTGATCAGACCGGCGAGGCCCGCCGCGCCCTCCAGGTGTCCCAGGTTGCTCTTGACCGAGCCCAGGCCGCACCGGGGGACCGCCGGCCGGACCGCCCCGGGCACCTCCTCCAGCCGGCGGAAGGCCTCGACGAGGCCGCTGATCTCGACCGGATCGCCCAGCTTCGTGCCGGTGCCATGCGTCTCGACGTACCCCGCCGCTCCGGGCGCCGCGCCCGCCTCGCGCCAAGCCGTCTCGATCACCTCCGCCTGGGCGTCGGGCCGCGGCGCCGTCAGCGTCGTCGCCTGCCCGCCATGGTTCACCGCCGTGCCGCGGACGATGCCGTAGATCGCGTCCCCGTCCTCGACGGCGCGGGTGAGCGGCTTGAGGACGAGCATCGCGCCGCCCTCGCCCCGCACGTAGCCGTCGGCCGACGCGTCGAACGTCCGGCAGGCCCCCGAGGGAGAGAGCATGCCCGCCTGGTAGTAGGAGACGCTGATCGTCGGGCTGCACAGGAGGTTGACCGCGCCGACCAGCGCCAGCTCGCACTCGCCGCGCCGCAGGGCGTTCCGCGCGTCGTGCAGGGCGAAAAGGGAGCTCGAGCAGGCGGTGTCCACCGTCACGCTCGGTCCCTTGAAGTCGTAGAAGTAGGAGAGGCGGTTGGACAGCATGGCGGACGCGGTGCCCGAGCCCACGTATCCTTCGGCCGCCGCGGAGGCCGCGACCAGCACGTCGCGGTAGTCGCTCTGGCAGACGCCGGCGAAGACGCCGACCTTGCGGCCCGCCAGCTCGGACGGGCGCCGGCCCGCATCCTCCAGGGCCTCCCAGCTCAGCTCCAGCAGCAGCCGCTGCTGCGGGTCCATGAGGTCCGCCTCGCGCGGGGAGGTGCGGAAGAACCGCGCATCGAATCCGTCGATCGCCTCCAGGAACCCGCCGCGGTCGATGCCCCGGTGCCGCCCCGCGGGATCGATCGAGGCCGGCCACCGCCAGCGCCCCTCGGGCAGGGTGCGGATCGCGTCGCCGCCGCGGTCGAGGAGCTCCCAGAAGGCGTCCGGCGAGGTGGCGCCGCCGGGGAACCGGCAGGCGATCCCGACGATCGCGAGAGCGCTCTCCTCCGCCGTCTCCCGCGCCGGCGGCCGCCCGGCGTCCCGGCCGGCCGCGCGCTCTTCCCGCGGCGGCAGCTCGCGGAGCCGCTCCTCGGAGATCAGCGGCGTCAGCGCCCGCGCGATCTTCTCCTGCGTCGGATGCTCGAAGAGGAAGGCCGGCGGGAGCTTCACGCCGAACCGTCCCCGCACGAGCGACTTGAGCTCGACGAGCTCGATCGAATCGAGCCCCATCTCCATCAGCGGGCGCCGCGCTGAGTAGGCGGACGAGCGCTCTTCGCCGAGCAGCGCGAGGATGTCCTCCTCGATCTGCCGGCCGACGAGCGCGCCCGCCTCCGGCCGCTCCTCCGCGCCCGCGCCCCCGGTCCCCGGAGCCGCGCAGAGCATCACGCTCTGCCCGCACTCGGCGCCCGCGCTCTGGGTGGGCAGCGCGAACGACTCGACCACCGTGAAGCCGGTCCGCTCGAGGACGCGGCTCCACTGCGGCACGCTCAACAGGCAGCTGTCGCGGATCCGCCGCTCCGGGTCTTCGAACAGCCAGTAGCCGTGCAACAGGGCGCCGCTGAAAAAGAGGCAGTCCTTGACGGCCGTATATTCATTCAACACGAGGAGGCCGCCGGGGGCGAGCAGCCGCCGCGCCTGCTCCAGCGTGCGCTCGATGTCCCGGGTGTCGTGCAGCACGTTGGCGGCGACGACGGCGTCGAACGAATGGGGATCGAAACCTTGCTTTGCAGGGTCTTCCTCGATATTGAGAATCCGGTAGTCGACCCAGGGATATTGCGCGGAAAAACGCCGCCGGCCGAAGCGCAGGAACGCCGCCGAAATGTCGGAGAAAGAAAACTCGACGCGTTCCGCGAGCGGCTCGAGCGCTTCGAGGATCGCCGCGGTCGTGCCGCCCGTGCCGGCGCCGATCTCGACGACGCGGACCCGCCGCGACGGGCTCGCCGCGACCACACCGCGCACCGCCTCGGCGACGAGGCGATTGAAATAATCTGCGACGACGTCGCCGCCGAAAACGTCGGCGAAGATGCCCATGTCGCCGTCCTGGAAGACGACGTCCGCCGCGTCGACTACGCCGGTGGCAATCTCCTCATAGCGGCTCAGGCAGCACGCCATGAAGCGAAAAAGGCCGGCGCAGGACGGATAGCGGTCGAGAAAACTCTTTTCGAACGCCGCGACCTGTTCCCCGATCGATTCGAGGGAGAGCTCGCCGATCCGGTCGGTGGCCTCGACGCCGTGATCGCTCACGTGCACCAGCCCCTCGTCGTCCAGGCGGTGGATGAGCGCGGCGAAATGGCGGTGGTACTTCGGCACGATGCCCAGGCGCCGCTCGAGCTCGCCTACCTCATAGAGCTCTCCCGGCTGCCGCAGCACGCCCATCTTTTGCAGGATGGCGAGGACCCACCGGAACGCGAACCGGCCCAGCTCGCGCTCCGCGCCCCGCGGATCGTCCTGCGGGTCGAAGCGATAGCCGGCCGCCTTGGCGGCCACCTCCCGGGCAACGGACCGCGCGACCGGCTCATCGCGGTCCTGGGCGTGCCTCATCATGAATCCATCACTCCCGGAAAAATGAAGGCCTCTCCGCGCCTACGCGCAGGATGGGCCGCAACAAAAGCTCGATCAGCGAGAGACTGATTCAGTTTAGCACAAGATCTCCGCCATACCTCCGGCGAAACCGCGCAGCGGCGCGGTTTCACTCCTCTGATCTTTCGCTTTCTCCTATTTTATAGGAGTGATCTTTGCTGACTATTTGAGCGCTTTGACCGGATCGAGCTTCGCGGCCCGACGCGCCGGCACGATTCCGCCCACAATGCCGGTGAGCATGGCCCCGAGGACGGCGATGACCGGCACCAGGGCAGGAGAGCCCACCTGCTTGACGCCGAACTTCGCCGCGAGCGTGGGGGCCGCGGCCAGGAGCCCGGCCTGCGCCAGCACGAGGCCGATGAGAGAGGCGACCGCCGAGACCATCACCACCTCGAGGACGATCTGGGATTGCAGGTCGCGGGGGCGCGCCCCCACGGCCTTGCGCAGGCCGATCTCCGCCGTGCGCCCCTTGATGCTGATCTGCATGATGGTGAGGATGACCAGCGCCGAGATCAGGAACGCCGTCCCCGCGATCAAGGGGACGAAAATGTCGAACGTCCGGAACGCCTTGCCGACCAGCTCCTGCATCTGCGTCGCGGTGAGGACGCTGAAGTCATCGTCCTCCCCTTCGCCGAGCTGGTGCCGCTCCCGCATGATCTGGGTGATTTCCCTGCCGATCTCCTCCATCCGCCTCGGGTCCTCGAGGACCAGAGTGGCTCCGGAGATGGAGCTCACCTTGACCATTTTCTCCATCAGCGTCGTGTAGGGCACGAAAATCACGTCGTCCTGGTCTTCGCCGTGGGGATCGACGCCGATCGATTCGAGAACGCCCTTCACCTGATAGGACATATTGTCGATGAAGATCTGCGCGCCGACCGGGGTCCCGCCCGGGAACAGCTTCTTCGCGGTCGTCGAGCCGAGGAGCGCGACGCTCGCCCGGTTCTTGACGTCTTCGGCGGTCAGGAATTCGCCTTCCTGCACCGAGCGGCGCCGGATGCTCTCCGCTTTCTCTGAAAATCCCCCGACGCCGACCGCGAAGTTGTTCCCCTCGTTCTTCACGTCGCGGGGTCCGATATAGACGACCGGATCCCAGTCCGCGATGCCCAGCGAGCTGACGACCGTCTGAATGTCGGCCAGCTTGAGCTTGTTGCGGCCGGGGCCCGCGCCCATGAAGCCGCTCCCCGCCACCATCACGATGCAGTCCGCGGGGTAGGCGCCGTTGACGAACGCGTTGAACGCTTGCCGCACGTTGCCGGCGACGGTCTGGAGCAGCACCGTCGCCAGCACCGCGATCGTGATCCCCAGCCCCATGGCGAGCGTCCTCGCCTTGAAGCGCCAGGCGCGTAAAAGAATCGACCGGAAGAGGAGCGGCTGATTCATTCGGCGGCTCCCGCGGCCCGGCCGTTCAGCTGATCCGTCTCCACGCAGCCGTCCCGGATGCAGATGATCCGCTCCGCGCACCTGGCAACTTCCGGGTCGTGCGTGATCAGCACGACCGTCGTGCCCTTCGCGCTCAGCCCCTTGAACAGATCGATGATCTCGCCGGTCGCCGCGGAGTCCAGATTGCCCGTCGGCTCGTCCGCCAGCAGGACGTGCGGATTGTTGACGATGGCGCGGGCGATCGCGACGCGCTGCTGCTGGCCGCCGGAGAGCTCCTCCGCGAAATGATGCATGCGGTCGGACAGGCCCACGGCGTCCAGGGCGGCCTCGCTCATCTTCTGATAGTGCTTGCAGTCGGCGTAGAGCAGAGGCAGCTGCACGTTCTCGATGGCCGTCGTGCGCGGCAGCAGGTGGTAGGCCTGGAAGACGAAGCCGATGAACCTGTTGCGCAGGGCGGCCAGCTCATCCTCTCGCAGGCCGTGCACCTCCCGCCCGTTCAGCAGGTATTCTCCGCTGTCCGGCTTGTCCAGCAGCCCCATCACGTTCAT
Source organism: Thermoanaerobaculia bacterium (assembly GCA_035264905.1). GTDB lineage: Bacteria > Acidobacteriota > Thermoanaerobaculia > Multivoradales > UBA5704 > UBA5704. The sequence goes on along the minus strand of DATFPH010000390.1, from coordinate 15,299 downwards.
CAGGGAGCTCTTGCCGGAGCCTGAAGGCCCGAGGATTGCCACCAGCTCCCCCCGCTCGATTCTCAACGAAATGTGATCGATCGCCTTGACCGGCGGCGCCTTGGGCTTTTGATAGGTCTTGCAGAGATCCCGAAGCTCAATCATTGCGGCTCTCCAAGTGATGCTTCCAGGCCTGCTTGTCGGAGACGATGGCGTCACCCGGCTTGAGCCCGGACACGACCTCGACCCGCTGCGGGGTCTGCATGCCGATCTTCACCGTCCTCTCCTCCCACTGCTCGCCGGCCTGGAGGATGACGAAATCGCGCCCGCCTTCGCGCAGCAGGGCGTTGCGCGGAATGTTGAGGACGTTCTCCTTCTGCTCGAGGATGAAGTCCACGTGGACCGTCATCTCGGGCCGGATCAGCAGGCCCTGGCGGTCCAGGATGTCGATGATCACGATGTAGTTGACGACGTTGTTGACCAGCTGGGCCTTGGGATAGATGGCCTGGACGACCCCCGTCAGCGCGGAGCCGGCGAAGGCGTCGACGCGGAACGTGACGGGCTGCCCGACGCGGACCCTGCCGATGTCGGTCTCGTCCACGTAGGACTGAACTTCCAGCCGGTCGAGATCGATGATCGTCACGAAGGTCGGCGCCGAGAGGCTCGCCGCGATGGTCTCGCCCCGGTTGGTCGACACCGAGGCGATCGTCCCCGAGACCGGAGCCTTGATCACCGTATACCCCAGGGTGGTCTCGGCTTCGGCCAGGCCCGCCCGCACCCGCTCCACCTCGGCCTCTTTGACTTTCAGGTTCCGCCGCGAGTCCTCGATCTGGTTCTGCGGGAGGAGCTCGCCCAACCGCTCCTTGCGGGCGAGATCGCTCTCCGCGTACTCCTTCTCCGCGATCGCCGAGTTGAGCTGCGCTTCGAGAACGTGGACACGCGCACGCCAGTTCCGGTCATCCAACGCGGCGAGCACGTCCCCTCGGGACACCTTGTCACCAACGTTGACGTTCAGCTGCGCGACGATGCCGGACAGCTGAGAGCCGACCTTCACCTCGGCGCCCACTTTCGACTTGACCGTTCCGATGGCGACCGTGGAGTTGGTGAGCGTCGACCGGCTCGCGCGGAGCGTGGGCAGGTTCTCCGCTTCACGATCCTCGAACGAGGAGCGGAGCGGCGTGTAGCTGAACACGACGAAACCGGCGAGCAGCAGCCCCGAAATGATGATGATCCAGCGCATAAGTCACAAGTTCCAATCCTTCGTGGCCGTCCGGCTCCCCAACGGCCCGCGAATCTTCAAGACATTCCCCTCTCAACGTCCTGAGACGGCAACGCCCCAGGAGCGCGATTCCACACCTTCAAAGCGGCCTCAGGCGTCGCGCAGCGCTTCCACGGGAGTCACCCGCGAGGCGTGGGTCGCCGGGAGGGCGCCGAACACCAGCCCGAGGAGCACCGACACGACGAAGGGAATCGTCACCCCCCGCAGGTCGACCGCCATCTGCCAGCCGGTCAGCTGCTTCAGCGCGAGGATCCCCACCCCGCCGATCAGGATCCCGCTGAGCCCGCCGAGCACGCTCAGAACGCACGCTTCGGCGACGAAGAGGTTGGCGATGTCCTTCCGGCGCGCCCCGATCGCCATGCGCAGGCCGATCTCCGACGTCCGGTCCTTGACGTTCAAATAGGTCACCGCCAACACCCCGGCGCCGCCGATCACCAACGTGACCAGCGCGAAAATCTGCGCCAGCCCTTGCAGGAACCCGGAGCTGATCCTGCGGACCTGGTCGTTGCGCACCAGCGACAGGATGTTGAAATCGTCCTTGACGTCGCCGTCGAGCTCGTGGCTCGCGCGCAGTACCTCTCGGGTCGCACTCTGGACTACGTCCATCTGCTCCTGATATTTCACCTGCACCAGCAGACGGGACAGAGACTCCACGTTGAACACCCGGCGTTGCGCCGTCTCCAGGGGGATCAGGATCTGGTCGTCCTCGTTCTGCCCATCGGTGGCAGTCCCCTTCTCCTTGAGCTGGCCGACGACCTCGAAGGGGATGCCGGCGATCCAGACCGTCTCGCCGACCATGCTGAAGCCGTCGTTCAGCTTCTTCGCCGCGAAGGCCCCGACCACCGCGACGCGGCTCTTGGCGAGGCCGTCCTTGTCGTCGAGGAGCCGCCCCTCGTCGAGCTGAAAATTCCGCACCTCCGTGAACCCGGGAGTCACTCCGCGCACCTGCGTGGTCAGCGCCTTGTTGTCGAGCTTCACCTGCAGGCTGGTCTCCAGGATCGGCACGATCGTCCGGATCCCCGGGATCTGCTCGCGCATGGTCTTCACGTCCACGAGCTTGAGCTTCGTCGAAACGTACCACCCCTGTCCGCGGCCCACCTGCGGCATGACCTTGCCGGCGGTGACCACGAACAGGTTCTTGCCGATCTTCTCGGTGATCGCCTGCAGCTCCCGGTCGGCTCCCGCGCTGAGCGCCAGCATGATCATCATCGCGGCGATCCCCAGGCCCACCACGCCCAAGGCCAGCAGAGAGCGGAACCCGCTCTTGCGCAAGGCGAGGACCATGATCCTCAGCTGCAACCTCAGCTTCGTGCTCATCGCAGCAATTGCCCGTCAGCCCGCCTCGATCTGCATCTCCGGCTCAGCTGGCGGCGGTGAGGACCGGCAGGGACTTCTTGGCCGCGGCGATCAGCGGCATGTCCTCCGCCGCCTGCTCGATCGGCGCCAGGACCACGCTCATCAGGCGCTCCCCTTCGTCGAAGATCAGGCCGAGGCTGCGCAGGCGCTCGATCCTGCCGGCCACGCTCGACGCGTCGGCGTCGACGTGCCCGGCGATGTCGACGAGGCGCCAGCCGTTGCTGTCGACGTCCATCAGGATGCGGGTGTCGAGCTCGTCCATCTCATGCAGGACCAGCTCCCCGGAGCGCGTGTCGCGGACCACCGCGCCCTGGGCGCGCGGCTCCAAGGTCAGGCTCGCCCGCGGGCGGCCGTCGAAGCCGTTGAAGCGCTCGGCCCAGGTCGCCGTGCCCTTGTTCAGCTTGTCCTGCCAGACGACCATGGTCGACAGATACTCCGAGGCGTAGTTGCGGTCCTCGAAGAAGTAGGCCAGGTTCATCAGGACCTCTTCGGGGAACGGATAGACGAAGCGGTAGAAGTCGTAGGGCGACAGCTTGAGCCCATATTCATCCGCCCGGGTGAAGTACGGGCTGTAGCGGTCGAACCGGACCGGGAACGCTCCGGACGGCGGAGTCAGGTGATGCAGGAGCGGCATGTCGGCGACGTACTTGCGGTAGACGTCTTCCTTTTCGCCGGGGAAGCCGATCAGGAGGTTCCAGGCCGGCGCGATGTCGTAGCGCAGGCAGCTCTTGAGGAACCGGATGTTCTGGAAGGCGGTCACGCCCTTCTTCATCAGCTTCAGGGTGCCCGAGCTCAGCGCCTCGATCCCGGGCTGGATCACGTTCACGCCGGACTTGCCCAGGACCTCCATCTCGCGGTCTTTCAAGTCGGCCTTGACCTCATAGAAGAGGGACACGCCCTCCGGAGCCTTGACGTACGGGAAGACCTCGGTCAGGTACTCGCGCGGCATGATGTTGTCCACCGCGTCGAAGCGCTTGCAACGGCTCGAGTAGCGCGCGAACATGTCCTCGAAGAGCTGGAGCGCCTGGACCGAAGGCATGGCGCGGTAGGCCATGGTGCCGCCGTTCAAGCCGCAGAAGGTGCAGTGGGCCCGCTCCCCCCACCAGCAACCGCGGGAGGTCTCGAACAGCAGATAGGGCTCGATCTTGCCGCCGGGAAAGTTGCGCGACAGCTCGACGAGGAACTCGTCGTAGTCCAGGGGGACCGGGACGTCGATCGGCAGCTCCTGGCCGATCGCCTCCTGCCCTTGCAGCCGCTCCACGTTCGTCTTCGAGAAGACCCCGCGAATCTGCTCGCACGCTTCGGTGTCGCCGTCGAGCCGGTGCTGCAGAAAATCCGGGAAGCTGATCAGCGCCGGCCCGGAGAAGACGTAATCGACGGCCGGGACGTGCTGGGCGACCTCTTTCCCCATCGGCGCTTCACAGTTCGCGCCGCCGACCACCGTGGTGACCGCGGGATTGCGCTTCTTGACCAGGCGCGCCATGGCGAACGACGCGGCGTTCTGGGCGAACATCGTGGTGAAGCCCACGACGTCCTCGCCGGCGAGCCGGTGCTTGGCGGCCAGGCCGTCCATGAAACGCTCGAGCCCCTGCCGCTTCTCCCGGATCAACCGCCGCCGCATCTCCATCGCCGGGGTGCGCTGCGGATAGTAGCGCTGGAAGTAGGCATCGGTGTTGTCCGGCTGCCCCGGGAACGCCAGCGCCCGGAACATCCAGTCGCCCAGGCCGGCGTTGCTCGCCTGGATGCTGTTCAACACCTGGTAGAGCTCGACGCCGAGATACTGGGCGAAGTCGTGGTTCAGGTAAAGGATGCGCACCCGAACCTTCTCCCCGAAACGACTCTCCGCGACAGATTTGAGCTGCGTCAGCGCAATCGAAGGGAACTGCAGCGTCGCAAAAGGCATGTTCATCAAACTGATTTTAAGCACTTAAACCCCCTGTACGTCGACCCCGGACGGGAAGGACGCTCTCCACCACTGGATCTGTCATTGTAACCCAGGTGGTAACGAACCGCGGCACAGATTTACAACCGCGCTCCTCCCACCGAGTAGGGCGGAGCCGAGTCCTGTGGTAGACTTTTCCACGTCTCTCGCCGACAGAGTCCCGGTCGTGCCGGCCCGCGCCTGGGCGGAGCGGGGCCTTCACGTCGGAGTCGGTGGACCAACGATGCCACCACTCCTGACCCGGAGTCTCCGTGCCCGCTCGCGCAACGCCCTTGGCGGGGCGGCGGTCCTGCTTGCCATGGCCGCGCTGGCGGCGGCGAGCCTGCAGAGCGTCTCGTTCGGCCACCAGCATCTGGAGGGCGACGCCCTTCTTCATCATCACTTCTATTTCGGCGCGCACGAGCACCACGACCACGGCCGCGATCACCACCATGACCACGGGGCGCCGGCCCTGGGCCAGCCGGTCTGTCCCCGCATGGTCTTAACCCCCCTGGAGAAGCTCTCCCCGGTCCTGCAGGCCCTCGCGCTGCCGCTGGTGGCGCGGCCCGTGGCCCGGCTCACCTCTCCGCGCGCTCCGCCCCTCCCTCTCTCGCCGCTCCGCGTTTCCTGAAATTCAGCAGACCACGGACGACACGCCGGCGCTCCGCCACGGTGCGCACCGACCAGATCCGGCAGCTCACCGGCGGGGTCTACGCCGAGAGCCTGGTGCACTGGAGCGACGGGCGGACCGGGTGCAGCCTCTCGTGCGCGCCAAGGGCGCCGACGTCGGCTTCCGGACGACCGCCGTCCCGGGCCTGCAGACGACCCTCTCGGTGTTCCTCCTGGAACTCGACTCGGAGCTCCGACGGCGGCTCCACCGAAGCCATCTATCACGTGAACGACTGGCTCACCGTCGACTTCGACGCCACCCTGGCGGATTCCGAGCTCACCGACGACAACCCCGCGGGGAACAAGATCACGGGAGCGCTCCGGCAGACGGTCGCGGCGGGCATCTCGCTGGGAGAAGGGCGGAAAATCTCCGGCGGCCTGCGCTGGCGCTACTTCGGAGCGGCGCCGCTCACCGAGAACGGCTCCGTGCGCTCGCGCCCTTCCTCCCTGGTCAACGGCCGCCTCGGCTACACCCTCGCCAACGGCCTCACCCTCGAGCTGGAGGTCTTCAACCTGCTCGACAGCAAGGACAGCGATGTCCAGTACTACTACGCCTCGCGCCTCCCCGGAGAGCCCGCAGGAGGAATCGAGGACATTCACTACCATCCGATGGAGAAGCGCTCGGCCCGGCTGGTCGCGACGTGGCGGTTGCCGCGGCAGTAGGAAAGAGAAGGCAAGGACGGCAAGGGCTCCAAGGACCGCAGGGGCTGGTCCTTGGAGCCCTTGGGGCCAGTCAGAGAGCCCTGCTAATACACGGTGAACGAGAACGTGGACGACGACTGGCCGTCCGGGTTGTTGACCTTCACCGTCCACACACCGACGTCGTTGCCGTTGTTGAACAGATACGTCAGCTTGCTACTCGACACGAACGTCAGCTTGGCCGAGTTGCTGTTGAGATTCGACCCCGTCGGCGGATCGAACGTCAGCGTGGCGCCATTCTGGAAGTTGCTCCCGTTGATCGTCATCGTCTGGTTGCTCGACGATGCGGGATACGACGACGGCGACACGCTGCTGATCGATGGCGCCGGGATGGTCACACCCGTCACCGTAAAACTATAGGTCCCCGACGACTGGCCGTCCGGGTTGTTGACCCGTACCGTCCATGTACCGGCGTCGTTGCCGTTGTTGAACTGGTAGACCAGCTGGCTGCTCGACACAAACGTCAGCTTCGACGCCGTGCTTCCGATGTTCGAGCCCGTCGGAGGATCGAACGTCAGCGACGCACCGCTCTGGAAGTTGCTCCCGTAGATCGTCATCGTCTGGTTGCTCGACGACGCGGGATACGACGATGGAGACACGCTGCTGATCGATGGCGCCGGGGTGATCACGCCCGTCACCGTGAAACCATACGTCCCCGACGACTGGCCGTCCGGGTTGTTGACCCGCACCGTCCACGTGCCGGCGTCGTTGCCGTTGTTGAACTGGTACACCAACTGGCTGCTCGAAACGAATGTCAGCTTCGACGCTGTGCTTCCGATGTTCGAGCCTGTCGGAGGGTCGAACGTCAGCGAGGCACCGTTCTGGAAGTTGCTCCCGTAGATCGTCATCGTCTGGTTGCTCGACGACGCGGGGTACGACGACGGAGACACGCTGCTGATCGACGGCGCCGGAGTGGTCACGCTCGTCACCGTGAAACCATAGGTCCCCGACGACTGGCCGTCCGGGTTGTTGACCCGCACCGTCCACGTGCCGGCGTCGTTGCCGTTGTTGAACTGGTACACCAACTGGCTGCTCGACATGAACGTCAGCTTCGACGCCGTGCTGTCGATGTTCGAGCCTGTCGGCGGATCGAATGTCAGCGACGCACCGTTCTGGAAGTTGCTCCCATAGATCGTCATCGTCTGGTTGCTCGACGACGCCGGGTACGACGACGGAGACATGCTGCTGATCGACGGCGCCGGGGTGGTCACGCCCGTCACCGTGAACCCATACGTCCCCGACGACTGGCCGTCCGGGTTGTTGACCCGCACCGTCCACGTGCCCGCGTCATTGCCGTTGTTGAACTGGTACACCAACTGGCTGCTCGACATGAACGTCAGCTTCGACGCCGTGCTGTCGATGTTCGAGCCCGTCGGCGGGTCGAACGTCAGCGACGCGCCGTTCTGGAAGTTGCTCCCGCTGATCGTCATTGTCTGGTTGCTCGACGACGCCGGATACGACGACGGCGACACGCCGCTGATCGACGGCGCCGGAATAGTCACGCCCGTCACCGTGAACGCATACGTCCCTGACGACTGCCCGTCCGGGTTGTTGACCCACACCGTCCACGTGCCCGCGTCATTGCTGTTGTTGAACTGGTAGCTCAGCTGGCTGCTCGACACGTACGTCAGCTTCGATGCCGTGCTTCCGATGTTTGCTCCGGTCGGCGGATCGAAGATCAGCGTCGCACCGCTCTGGAAGTCGCTCCCGTTGATCGTCATCGTCTGAGGGCTCGACGACGCGGGGTATGAGGGCGGCGACAGGCTGCTGATCGACGGCGCGGGGGTTACCTCGGTGACCGTGAATCCCGCGGGGCTCGACTTCCGGCCATCCGGGTTCGTCACCGTCACGGTCCAGAAACCGGCATCCTCACCGTTGTTGAGCTGGTAGACCAACCGGCTGCTCGACACGAACGTCAGCTTCGACGCCGTGCTGCCGACGTTCGGGCCGGTGGGCGGATCGAACGTCAGCGACGCGCCGTTCTGGAAGTTGCTCCCGTTGATCGTCATCATCTGGGGGCTCGACGACGCGGGATACGACGGCGGCGCGATGCTGCTGATCGACGGCGCGAGGGTCTCGCTCGTCACCGTGAAGCCCGCCGGGCTCGACGACTGACCGTCTGGATTGGTCACCGTCACGGTCCAGAAACCTGCATCGTTGCCGTTGCTGAACTGGTAGACCAACTGGCCGCTCGACACGAACGTCAGCTTCGACGCCGTGCTCCCGATGTTCGAGCCGGTCGGCGGATCGAACGTCAGCGTCGCACCGTTCTGGAAGCCGCTGCCGTTGATCGTCATCGTCTGGGTGCCCGACGATACGGGATAGGACGTCGGCGATACGCTGCTGATCGAGGGGAGCGCCGCCGCGACCTGGACCTGGAATTCGACGACGTTGGACGACGAGCCGTCGGGATGGACGACCTGTGCCGACCAGGTTGAATTCGTGTTCGTGAAGCTCGCGCTGACCGAGAGCTGGCCGCTGTTGACCATCGTCGCCGCCTGGGTCGTCGTCGTTTGCGCGGTCAGGTTTTTGAGCTTCACCGTGGCGTTCTGCGCAAAGTTGCTTCCATAGACCGAGAGGGTCTGCGGGCTTTCCGACCCCGGCATTGGGTTGGGTGACACACGTGAAATGACGGGAGACAAGGCCGCGGGAGCGCGAGCGCTCACCTCGGCGGAGTCGCCGGAGCACCCCGAGGCATTACACGCCCGCATCCGGTAGAAGTACTTTTGGGAGGGGACGACCTCCGAGTCGAGAAAGCTGACGCTGTTTTTGGGAGAGGTCGCGCGTGCTTGCCATGATCCGGCATCGGTCCGCCGCTCGATCTCGAACCGCTCCTCGAGGTTGTCCGTATCCCGCCAGGACAGCCGGATCCCCGTCCGGTCGGTGGCGGCCGCGACCCCTTGAGGAACGGCGGGCTTCCGTGCGACCGGAGTCCGCACCGACGCCACGTCCGAGAACGGCGAACACTTCTGTCCCCGGCAGGCCCGGACTTTGTAGGCGTAGAGCTCTCCGCCGGTCAGGCCCGTATCCGGGAACCGCACGGTGTTGGCCGGCAGGATCTTGAGCGTCGTCCAGGCCCCGTTCGCCCCGATGCGGCGCTGCAGGCGGAACTCCCCTTCGTTGTTGGACCGGTCGAACCAGGTCACGACGATCTCGCTGGCCGACACCGCTGTCACGCTGAGCCCATCCGGCCTGTCCGGGGTCACGTCGGAGCCCGCGTCTTTCTCGACGTAGCATTGGATGGCCCATCCGGAAACGCCGTCATCCCACTGAACCTCCCACCAGAGGTAGCCACCGGCAGATTGAGGACCGCTCCTGATCCATCCGAGACCGCCTTTCGGCTCTTCCTTGGCGGGAACGCACGACACGCCGGCGCACGGACGAACGTTGAGCTTCCCGAGTGTCTGCACGCGGTCTCCTACGGAGAAGAAGCCGCCGACCGACATGCTTCGGTATGGGAGGTATTTCGTCAGCTGGTCCCCGGAATAGGAATAATGCGAAACGTTCCAGGTCCGCGATGAGCTTTCATATACCTTGAAAAGCCCCTCTGGATCCCTTCCGGCGAAGAGGCGGACATGAGAGCCGAGCTTCGGGTCGTTGAGCATGATGAGAACGTCACCCGGCAGCATATCTTCCAGAGAAGGGAGTTGGCACGAAATGCCAGGAAGCTCTCCCGTTCCATAGTGTTGTCGTTGCAGACCCCACACACGCGTCACGAAGCCGGAGCAGTCCACTCCCACGGCACAGACGACGCCAAAAGGCTTCCCTTCGCAATCCGTGTCCTCCGTCGTGCACTGATCCCCCATATACTTTGCCGACGTGAGCCCGGCGTCGAAGTCCTCGCTGGTCTCCGGGGTGACACCGCTGATTCCGCTGTAGCCGCCCCACTTGTAGGGGATTCCGACGTTCTCAGCATTAGGGACAATCCACCGCGGCGTTTTGACAATCTTCTTGCCCTCCCCGCTCCCGCAAGTCACGCCACCTGTCGGAGTCAGGTTGCTGGGCCGAGGCGTGAAACGATGCGTTTCGTAGGCGAGGGCCCGACTCAGCGCCTCCTGCGGCGACGAAACCGCCGCCTGAGCGGAAAGCTGGACCTCGTCCCCGCTTCCCAATGCCTCGACGTTCTGTCGCCGGGGTTCGGAATCCTGAACGCCGGACACCAGAAGCTCTGGCGGGAACGCCCAGCCCTCACCCTGCGGTGGGCCCGTACACCAGCGGAGCATGATCGCTTCGTTCTCGAGCGGCAGAAGCTGATACACGCATCCGGAAGGTCCCAGGACGAGATCCTTGTGGATAAACAGGAAGTTGCTGAAAGGAATCGCAGCTGCCGCAAGCAACTCTCCGCCCGGACTGTAGCGGCGCAGCGAGCGCACGATGGCCCTGCCGGAGATGGACTCCTCCACCACGACCGCCAGATTTCCTTGCAGATCCCGTCCCAAGAAATGCAGCGTCTCCAACCTTCCGTGGAGAGGAAGGACGCCGATCTCACCGGCAGGTTCTCCGCCCGGCGTCAGGATCAGCAGGTGCCCTTGAGAGGGCGACAAGCGTTCTGGGACGACGAAAACGCCGGCCTCCACCGAGCGGGCTCCTGAGAGGAGTGCCCGGAGCGACGTACCGTCATCACCGAGCTGACGCAGCGCACCGTCGAAATCCTTGAGAGGATCGATGGCCCGCTCCCCGCGAGGAAGATCGAGATCTCCACAGCTGGCCCCTTCACGGGTGTAGCAGACGGCCGCAGAACGAGATTCTACAAGAACCGCAACGCGATCATGGTCCAGAAGCGCAAGATCCACCGGGGCATTGTCAACGCTGATAACGCCTGAAGGGGCCCCGGCCATCGTGAAGGACTGGATTCTTTGATTGTTGGTATCTAGAACGTGAATGGTTGCAGCGCTCTCATCCACCACGAGGGACATCGGGCCAAATCTCCCACCGGGGGACTCGCGAAAACCCAGCTGGCCTGCTCCATCTCCCCAAGAGAGCGAGAAAAGGTGGTTTGCGCTGAACGGGGCATACGGACCCTCCTCCACGGCCCTAACCGGCCCGCCCCCAAAGCAGGCCAGAAGCAAGACCATCAAAGTCCAAACGTGCCTTGACATACCAACTCCTTCTCAAAGAAGAACGACCGAAGCTCCCCACCCTGCACACATCTCGCCTGCGAAGAGCAAGCTCAACCCCTGAGACACTAGGGGAGAAAATTTGGTTTAGCTGGCGCTTACGAAAATTACTTTACCGGAATTCCCGCGAGGTGGGAAGACTCCTCTCCCAAAGGTGAGACGCGGGTAGGACCGACAACGAACCTTAATCCGCGGTCAGGCTCAACGCCACCGCCTCGGCCACCTTGATGCCGTCGACCGCGGCGGAGAGGATGCCGCCGGCATAGCCGGCCCCCTCTCCCGCGGGATAGAGGCCTTCCGTGTTGAGGCTCTGGAAGGTTTCGTTGCGCTTGATCCGGACGGGTGAGGAGGTGCGCGTTTCGACGGCGGTCAGCAGGGCGTCCTTCATGGCGAAGCCGCGGATTTTCTTGTCGAAGGCGGGGAGCGCTTCCCGGATCGCTTCGATCGCGTAGTCCGGCAGGCTCGTGGACAGGTCGCACATCCGCACGCCGGGCCGGTAGGACGGCTCGACCATGCCGAGGGCCTCGGACGGCCGACCGGCGAGGAAGTCGCCGACGAGCTGGGCGGGCGCGTCGTAGGTGCCGCCGCCCAGCTCGAAGGCGCGCTCTTCCCACCGGCGCTGGAAGTCGATGCCGGCCAGGGGGCTGCCGGGATAGTCCTCCGGCGTGATGCCCACGACGATCCCGCTGTTGGCGTTCCGCTCGTCCCGGGAATACTGGCTCATGCCGTTGGTGACGACCCGTCCGGGCTCCGACGCCGCCGCCACCACCGTGCCGCCCGGGCACATGCAGAAGCTGTAGACCGACCGGCCGTTGCGGCAGTGGTGCACCAGCTTGTAGTCGGCGGCGCCGAGGAGCGGGTGCCCCGCCTGTCGTCCGAAGCGGCAGCGGTCGATGAGGGACTGGGGATGCTCGATGCGAAACCCGATCGAAAACGGCTTGGCTTCGATGTAGACGCCCCAGTCATGGAGCATCTGAAACGTATCCCGGGCACTGTGGCCGACCGCCAAAACCACGTGATCCGTCGCCAGCCGCGAGCCGTCGGCGAGGACCACGCCGCGCACCTTGCCTTGCTCAATGACCAGATCCTCGGCCCGGCTCTGAAAACGGATCTCGCCGCCCAATGCCAGGATCTTCGCACGCAAGCTCTCCACCATCTTCACCAGGCGGAAGGTGCCGATATGCGGCTTGCTGACGTACAGGATCTCCGGAGGCGCGCCGGCCTCGACGAATTCCGTCAGCACCTTGCGCCCGCGATGTTCCGGGTCTTTGATCTGGCTGTAGAGCTTGCCGTCGGAAAAGGTGCCGGCCCCGCCTTCGCCGAACTGCACGTTGGACTCCGGATCGAGGATCCCCTTGCGCCAGAACCCGAACGTGTCGACCGTACGCTCGCGGACCTCCTTGCCGCGCTCCAGGAGGATCGGCCGGAACCCCATCTCCGCCAGGATGAGGCCCGCGAACAGACCGCACGGTCCCAGGCCGATCACCACCGGCCGCGACGCCAGAGTCTCCGGCGCCCGGGCCACGAAGCGATAGGAGGTATCCGGCGCCGACCCGACGTTCGGGCGGCCCCGCAGCCGCCGGAGGACCTCCTCCTCGCGCGGCGTCTCGACGTCGAGGTGATACACGAGAGAGATCGCCCCGCGCTTGCGGGCATCGAAACCGCGCCGAAAGATCGAGTAGCCGATCAGCTCCCCCGGCTCGATGCCGAGCTCCGCGACGATGGCCGCCCGCAGCTCGCCCTCGGAGTGATCGAGGGGCAGCCTGACTTCGGTGAGACGCAACATGATCCTAGAGTCCGATCTCCATTCCATCGCTCAAAAACCCGAAACCCCCACGCCTCGATCGTCTTCCGGCCGGGCTGCCGGGGTCGAGCGCCGTTCGAGTGGTTCAGATGGGGGAACAAGCCCCGCACCTTCCCGGATTTCACCTGCGGCGTAGAAGGTGGCATCGAGGAGGGCCACGTCGACCTCCTCCTCCAGGAAGCGCGGGAGAGGCCGCGCCCAGGTCGCCCACCCGTCGGTGTCGGGCACGTAGAGCACGGTCGCCTTCGGACCCCTGATCACGAAGGCCATGGTGTCCGAGTACTCGTCTCGGCGGCACCTTTCTACCATCATTTCAGAGGGAGAGGGAAGGTAGGCGAGGTCGATGTCGACTTCGTCGTGCCCGAAAGTGATGGGCTTGCGGGCGAATGCGCCGGAGCACCTCTTCAGACGGTGCCTCGACTCCCTGCTCTACCGGGATACGTCGCTTTGCCGGACTCCGGAGGCCTTAGCGAACTTCTCCTGGGTCCACTTGCAGCCACAGCACTATAAGCCGCAGCACCCGTGGATCTCTCCGCTTCGCCATGCCAGACTCCTCCATGCCTTGGTATGTCCTATACCCCCTTGGTCTTTTTTCGAGAGCTGCCCCCAAGCCAATGACGGCTCCGGTGGAGCGCTCTCCAAGGAGTCACCATGCGCACCACCCTCAGGATCGTCCTCGTCCTCACCCTGGCACTCGCCTTGCCGGCGGGCTCCTCTGCCGCGCCGGGAGCTCAGCCTGAGCCGGATCAATCCGACGCCTCGTTCCTCCTCGATGAGCTCTCGCGTCTCATCCTTGGCCTCTGGAGCGAGATCGGCTGCCACATCGATCCGGATGGCCTCTGCCGCCAAGCTCCGAGCCCGCAGTCCGACATCGGCTGCCACATCGACCCGAACGGCGCCTGTCGGGATTAGCGCCGGTCACGCTCGGTTCCTCCCTTTGTCTCTGGGTGGAGGGGCCGAGCTCCTGACCTTCTCAAGCTCGCCGATCGCCGAGGTTGTCCGCCGTGTTGAAATGGAGGGAGAAGCGGAGCTGTCAGGACCTTGAGCGCTCAATCAAGGGAGGTCTCATGCGACTTCCTCAAACTTCAACCGCGGCTGATGGCGTGCTCTTCGCAGGTACACGAGAACGCTTCGTACAAACTCCTCCGTAGCACGGCCCTGCTCTGCAGCCTGACGGAATAGGAGCAGTGCGGCGAGCGCCTCTTTATGAACCTGCTTTGACTGAAATATGGGAACCATATGGCGCGCAAGCGTTTTCACTTCCTCCATCTTTCCTTCTCTCGCGTAGTAGAAGGCCATCTCAAGGGAAACAAGCGCCGTGTCAAAGTCCATGTGGTGTGTCGAGAACACTCCGCGTACCTTTGTGAGTCTCTCGATAGCCCCATTCATGTCACCGAATCCCGCCATCACTCGCGCCTCAGTCCACATGAAACGGGCTTGATCAATCTCTCCTCCTACCTTCCGCGAGAGGGTCCTGACGCTTGGGAGGAGCGCTCGTGATTCCTCGAAACGATCAAGCTTACTCAAGAAATCTGCTTCGTTGTGCCGGATACAGAGGATAAGCCTATCATCATCGGCAGGAAGGTCCTCCTCCAGAATGTCTTCAAGAATGGCCGTAGCTCGTTCGAGATCGCCAGTCTCCTCGTAAAGCTTGGAACGGCTCACCGCCACCTGAACTCTTAGCCTCTTGCCGGTAGCGTTTGCTGCCGCGCACTCCAGGAGCGCAAGAGCTTCCGAAAATTTATCCTCGTCCCGCCGGAGGGATGCCTCAAGGGCATCGAGAAGTCCCTCCTCAAGATAGCCATAGTGAGAGGAGCCGCCCGCTTCCCAATGTTCCCGTGCCTTCCGGAATGTTCGCGCCGCCGCCTTGAAGTCGCTTCTCACGCGAAGCACGTTCGCAACATGCCCATGAGCAATACCGAGGAGCTTTTCCCTCCACGCCTCATCTCCTTGGATCTGCTCTCCGACCATCACGGCAAGATCAGCAAATATAGCCGCTTGGGCGAGATCTCGGGAACAGGCCCGCTGGCTCTCTAGGCAGAGCAGTTCGCAGAGTGCCCAATTCACGAATTCTCCCTCCTCCCTGATCCGTTGGCACTGCGTCTTGAACGGGAGCGATCGAAGTTCCGCGAAGAGCCTTGCGGCCAGAGCTCTATCTTTTTCCTTGGTATCCTCGGTTTCCTCTACGTCAAACTCTCGGAGGTGGACGAGAAGATCACTGACACGCCCGGTGGACCGGAGAAGTTCCGTCGCGCACGACCGAACTGCCGACAGCTCCTCCTCTGCAGTCCGAAAAAGCAATCCCCTGTCCAATCCAAGGCCAAGAGGAGCCACCGCACTCTCCTCCGATGCAAGTCCTGCAAGAAAGGACTTCGCTCGATCAATCGCCCCCCACTTGAAATCTAGGGCCTTGAGAAGGCGTGCCAAGGTCGAAGCATCCGGCAATGTCTTATCCGCTTCATATTCGGAGATGTT
>DATFPH010000389.1:0-2862 GCA_035264905.1 Thermoanaerobaculia bacterium | reverse complement strand
CGGCGAGGCGCTCTGGCGCACTGACGGCACACGGGCCGGCACAGTCCTGGTCGACGATCTGACCGTGGCCGGGACCCCTTCCTGGCCGCGCGATCTCACGGTGGTGGGGGAGAGGCTGTTCTTCTCGGCCTACAACGAGCGCACCGGTGCCGAGTTGTGGACCAGCCTCGGCGACGCGGCCTCGACCGCCCTCGTCACCGACCTCCGCCGGGGTACGCCGAGCTCCACCCCTCAGGCGCTCACCGCGGTCGACGGCGTCCTCGTCTTCGCGGCCGACGACGGCGTGCACGGCCTGGAGCCCTGGCGCAGCGACGGCACCGCCGCAGGGACCCGCCGCGTGGCCGACATCAACCCCGGTCGCGATGCCTCCTCCCCCGGCCTGTTCTCCCTCGTCGACGACGTCCTCCTCACCGGAGCCGACGACGGCGAGCACGGCCGGGAGCTGTGGGCGATCCCGGTGAGTGACGTGATCGAGCCATGAGGGGACCGCTTCCCCTTTGTAGCCTCTTTCATTAAGATGTAGTCATGGCATCGTCTCTCGAGAGCCGGCTGCAGCAGCTCGGGGAAGCGAACCTCCTCGCCTGGAGCGGCCGGAAACTTGGTTCCGCGGCGCCGGTCTCTCCTCGGGCGCACACGAAGACAGTTGCTGAATTGCTCCTCGAAGAGCGGCAATGATCCTCTATCTGGATGCGAGCGCTCTGGTCAAGCGCTATGTCTCCGAACCGGGCACCGACGAAATCCTCCGGTGGATCGGCGCAGCCAAGGCGATCGGTACGGCCACGGCCTCCGCGGCATAGCACCATAGCGCTCGCCGGCTTTGCGTCTATTGGGCGATTGCTGTTGTTCGCTTGGCAAGACGGCTCTGAGCTTCCGCATTGGCCGCATCTGCCTCGCGGCGGTAGAACTGTAGAAGCTCTTCCATCGACATATCTTTAGTCCTCTCATAGTGTTCGTCGCGGATACGGCGAACCAACTCAAGAGCTTTGATCTCGGTCTCTGCCATGGAGTGTTACCTCTCGCGGTGAGTAGATCTGCAGTACTTTGTAGCCAAGCTCCAGATTGACGGCGTTGAAGAGACGAATCTTGTCCAAGCGAACGATGTGCTTGAAGTTCCAGCTTACCAGAACATCGACTTCTGCAACTGTGGCGAGCGCGATGTGGAGCATGTCGTTGCGTAACGCGGGTGGAAGGGCTCCATGTTTTTCGTATGCGGCAGCGAGTTGCAGCACCTCGGCGTCGATCTCGACGAGCTCACCACCCAATCCGAGCAACTCCGTGTACTTCGCCCGAATGGGCTCGGGAGCCGGGCGGATTTCTGCGGCAAGAAGCTGGGAGAGAACAGGAGCGAAGCTCCCTGCGAAGAAGTCGTCCAAGAGTGCGTTGGACCATGGAGAGAATTCATAGTCGAAACAGCCGCCGATGACGGAGGTATCCAAGTAGATCCTGAGCTTTTTCATGCCGTTGCTGACCCGGGTTCCATGAAGTCCCTTCTTCCCAAACCATTATAGAGGCTCCCGGCTGCTCGTCCTGCAGCTTCGAGCGAACGGGCGATCCGGATTCGGGCCTCAGCGGCGTAGCACCACCACTCCTCCCTTCATCACGAGCTGCACCCGTTCGAGCTCGGTGACGTCCGTCAGCGGGTCGCCATTCACGGCGATCAGGTCGGCGAAGCGGCCCGGGGCGAGGGTGCCGACGCGGTCGCTCCAGCCGAGGAGGTCGGCGGCATTGCCGGTGGCCATCTGGATCACCTGCTTGGGGGTGAGGCCGAGGGCGAGGAGGGAGTGGAACTGCCTGGCGTTCTGGCCGTGCGGATAGACGCCGGCGTCGGTGCCGAAGGCGAGCTTCACGCCGGCGGCGATCGCGCGCTTCCAGTTGGTGAGCTGGTTCTTGCGCAGCTCCTTTTCTTTCTCCACCAGCTTCGGGGGCAGGCCGAGCGTGTCGGCTTCAGCCAGGATGTACTCGTCGGTGTAGATGTCCGGGACGAGGTAGATGCCGCGCTCTTTCAAGAGGCGGACACCCTCCTCATCGATCATGCCACCGTGTTCGATGGAGGCGACGCCGGCGCGGGCGGCGCGTTTGATCCCCTCGGCGCCATGCGCGTGGGCCGCCACTTTCTTCCCCCACATCGCGGCTTCCTGGACGACGGCGTTCATCTCTTCCTGCGAGTATTGCGGCGCCCCGACCGACTCCTCCTCGGAAAGGACGCCGGCAGTGGCCATCACTTTGATCAGATCGGCGCCGTTCTTCACCTCGAAGCGGACGAGCTTTCGGATCTCGTCGACACCATCGGCCACACCCGAGAAGCCGTCAAATTTGAGATAGGGAGAAAATCCGCTGAGGTCGTTGTGCCCGCCGGTCGCGCCCACCGTGAGCGTCGCCACCTGCATCCGCGGCCCCGCCACATCGCCACGGTTGATGGCGTTGCGCAGGGCCACGTCGATAAATTCGCTCGCTCCGACGTCCCGCACCGTGGTGAAGCCCGCCTCGAGGGTGCGACGGGCGTACATGTGAGCGGTGACCGCGACGTCGATCGGGCTGCGGCGGAACAAGTCGTCGTAGTAATTTCCGGACTGGCCGGTGATGTGGGTATGGCAGTCGATCAGGCCGGGGAGCACGGTGGAATGGGACAGGTCGACGACCTCGGTCCCCGGCGGGATGGAGAGGCCCGGACCGACGGCGGTGATGCGGTCCCCTTCGATGAGAATGATGGCGTCGCGCAGCGGTGCCGCGCCCGTGCCGTCGATCAGGCGGCCGGCACGAACGGCGATCCGGTGCGGCGGTTCGGGTTGCGTCGGGGTCTCGGCGGCGGCCCGGAGCCCCGCCGCGATCAGAACGCCGGCGGTCAGGCTCAGGGCGAGGACG